>JBCBGZ010000080.1:0-13077 GCA_038526245.1 Pseudomonadota bacterium | reverse complement strand
GCGCACTGGGTCGCGGCGGGCCTGCCGCTCGCGCTCATTACGCCCTTGCTCGGTCTGATGCTGCAGGTGCCGCCATCGGACTTGCTGCCCGCCAGCGCGGCCTACGCCGTGGGCGGGCTCGCCTTTTTCCTCTGGGGCGGTGTCGGTGCAGCGCTCACGGCCACGGTGCGGCGCGGCGGCCTCCTCATCGCCCTGCTCGCCCTGCCGCTTTATGTGCCCACGGCGATCTTCGGGGCCATGACGCTGCAATCTGACGCTGCTGGATTGCCGCCAGAGGCGCTATATCTGGGTGCAGCAACGCTGTTTGCGCTGGCCGTGGCGCCATTTGCGATGGCGGCAGCGCTGAGACTGGCTGCGGATTAAGGTTGAGAAAATGATCCAGGTTTTTGCCAATCCCCACCGTTTCATGGCCTTCAGTAAGGCGGCCCAGCCCTGGCTCTATGGCGCAGGTGCGCTGATGATCGCCTACAGCCTTTGGCAGGCGTTTTATGTGGTTGCGCCGGAGCTTTACCAGGGCGATAGCGCGCGCATCCTGTTCATTCACGTGCCCGCCGCCTGGCTCGGCATGGCGTGTTATGTGGGCATGGCGGTGGCGAGCTTTGTCTGGTTCATCTGGCGCCATGAACTGGCCGACACGGCCGCCAAGGCACTCGCGCCCATCGGCGCGGCCTATTGTGCGATCTGCCTGTTCACCGGCGCGATCTGGGGCAAGCCGACCTGGGGCACATGGTGGCAGTGGGATGATGCCCGCATGGTCTCCATGCTGGTCCTGCTGTTCCTCTACCTCGGATACATGGCGATCCGCGCAGCCATGGATACGCGCCAGAAGGCGGCTCGCGCTGGGGCCATCCTCGCCTTGGTGGGCGTCATCAATGTGCCGATCATCAAGTTCAGCGTCGATATCTGGGCGAGCCTGCACCAGCCGGCCAGTGTGGTGCGCCTGGACGGGCCGAGTATGGACCCATCCTACCTCTATCCGCTGCTGATCGGTGCACTTGGGCATACCTTGCTGATGACCGCTCTAACCTTCACAGCGATGCGCACCGATGTCATGACGCGCCGGGCAAATGCCCTTCTGCTGCGCCAGGCTGTAGCCTGACGATCCAATCTAACGAGACGTATTGATGCTGCCGCAATTTGAAGACCACGCGCCTTACATTTACGCGGCCTACGGGCTGGCGGCGGTGACGCTCGGCGTGTTGGTGGCTGTTATTCTGTTCCGCGCGCGGGCTGCGAAGAGTAGGCTGGAGCGGCTGCAGCGTCAGGTCGACGAGGAGTGACCCCATGAAGCGCTGGCTGTTCGCCCTTCCGCTGGTGGCTCTGCTGGCCCTTGGTGGCCTTGGCATGGTGCAACTCTTCGATGGGACCAAACCGACCTTCGAACTCGGCAATCGCGATGCGCCCACCATGGTATTCGAGGCGATGGACGGCGGCCCGCCCATAAACTTCGCCGAATTGCCGAGCGATGAAGCCGTCGTGGTGAACCTCTGGGCGAGCTGGTGCACGCCGTGCGTGGTGGAACATCCGCTCCTGATGGAGCTTGCCGAACGCCATCCGGGCCAGGTTCATGGACTTGTCTATGAAGACACACCGGAGAATGCGGAAGCCTTCCTGGCCCAGCGCGGCAATCCGTTTACCCGTTTGGCCCTGGATCCGACGGGGCAGGGAGGCCTTGAGTTCGGCCTGACGGGCGTGCCGGAAACCTTCATCATCGCGCCCGGCGGGATCATTACTCATCACCACCGGGGCGTGTTGGAGCCGGACGATATCGAAACGCTGTCCGCCAAACTGCTGGCGAGTTCCGAAATGCCCAAGCCGGGAGCGGACGCTTCCTAGTTGATCGCCGGTGTAAACGTGGTGCCCGCTGGCGACACGATTTCAGCACCTTCGCGCGTATCAATCTCCATGATCGCCAGGGATCGTTGGGGCGTGCCGTCGGCTCGGAACCGGAAAAGGCCGTTGGCCCCAAGGAAGCCCTGGGCGTTGGTGATGCCGCCATAGTCGAGCCGGTTACGACGTTTCAGGTCAATCGCAACCGCGGCAGCATCATATCCAAGGCTGGAGAGGTTTGTGGGCGCCACGCCATAAACCCGGCGATAACGCGCCTCAAAGTCTGCCACGCGGTCATCGTCTGGGACGGCGAACCAGGCGCCATTCAGCGTAGGCTCACGCCAAATAGACGGATCATCCCACTGGCTGGTGCCGAGCATGCGGATGTTGCGGAAATCCACGCCGTAATAGGGCAACAACGGAGCAACCGAGCGCAGTTTCACGCCCGATTCCGGGATCATCACCCCAACGCGTCCGGGATTATCCTCCACCATGGGGGCGAGGATGTTGGCGATGGCTTCTGCCTCATCCACAGGGGCAGCATTGGTGGGATCGTAAAACTGGCTGGCAAGCACATAGGCGCCGTTGGCAGCGGAGTATTGGCGCAGGGCCTGCTCAACGCGCCGCCCAAAGGCGCTGTCCGGGCCGAGATAGGCAAACGCTTCCACGCCCTGAAACGCGGCATATTCAACAACCCGTGCGACTTCTTCTTCCACGGTGAACGAGGCGAGGTAAGCGCCGCCGCTAGCTGCGGTCGGATCGTTGGAAAATGCGATAACGGGGGCATTTTCTCCGCGCGCCAGTGGGGTTACGCTTCGTACATTGTCTGCAAAGAGCGGACCCAGGATGACATCTGCGCCCTCTTCGATGGAGGTTGTGGCGGCGGCTTCTGTGCCAGTGACTGTTCCGGCTGTGTCTTTTGGAATGACCAGAAAACTCTCATCGGCCAGTTCGAACAGGGCCATTTCGATGCCGGCCAGCATGCCCTGGGCTTCATCGCGAACGCGGCGGTTGGGATGGGAAAAGGGCAGCAGGACGGCTGCGCGGGTGATCTCACGCCCAATCATGTGCGGTGGGGTCAGGCCGTCGACCTGCGCGCGCGCAATCTCGTCCTTGGTCGGCTTGGGTTTGTCGGGTTTCGTGCCGGCCTGATCTATACCGCCGGGCAATTGCGGCTTTGGCTCAACCCGTGGATCGCCCGATGAGGGACTGAGGGGTGGGTTGGATGGGCCGCTTGCGCATCCCGCCATCACAATGGCTGCAAGCAGAAGACTTGGCGCCAGGGCCAACACGCGCAATGGTTTCATCGATGTCCTCCAACGATCCTTCTGATACGCACCCGACTCGCGCGCCAGGCGAGGGTAAGCCTCGACCAGGCAGCCCGCAACCAGGCGGCGCACCGCTTTCTCCCGGCCTTTACGTGGTCTCTACGCCCATTGGCAATCTCCGGGATGTGACACTGCGCGCCCTGGATGTCCTTGCCGGGGCCGATGAGGTCCTGGCCGAAGACACACGCACGGCACGCAAGCTTCTCGACGCCTATTCCATTCGCGCCCGGGTGAGCCCTTACCATGACCACAATGGGGCAACTCGGCGGCCGGAACTCTTGGAAAAGCTCAATGACGGCGCGGCGATTGCGCTGATCAGCGATGCCGGAACGCCGCTCGTGTCTGATCCGGGCTTCAAGCTCGTGCGAGACGTGGCTGCTGCCGGGCATCCGGTGTTGCCCATACCAGGCGCATCGGCGCTTCTGGCGGGCTTGGTTGTGGCTGGGTTGCCCAGCGACCGATTCCTGTTTGCGGGATTCCTTGCGCCGAAATCCACCGCGCGCCGAAGGGAGCTGCAAGACCTTAGCGCGATACCGGCAACGATCGTTTTCTATGAAACCGGCCCGCGTTTGGCGTCCACCCTGGCCGATATGGCTGAAGTGCTTGGCCCTGGACGAAATGCCTGTGTGGCGAGGGAACTGACCAAATTGTTCGAAGAGGCCCGCCGGGGCACGCTGGACAGCCTTGCGGATCATTACGGCGAAGCGGGCGGTCCCAAAGGCGAAATCGTCATTCTGATAGGTCCGCCCGAAGCCACGCATGCAAGCGCCGCGGACCTCGATGCCGCGTTGCTGAGCGCCTTGAAATCTATGCCCACCAAGCAGGCCGCCAACAGCGTCGCCGAGGCCCTAGGCATTCCCAAGCGCGAAGCTTACCAGCGTGCCCTGGCACTTAAGACCGATGGCCCGGCGTGACCGGGCCGCAGCCGAGCGATGGGGGCGCCTTGCGGAAGCGGTTGCCGCCATCGCGCTGCAGATGAAAGGATATCGCATCCTCGCCCGCCGCGTGCGCAATGCCTATGGCGAAGTGGACCTTATCGCCCGGCGCGGCAAAACCTTCGCTTTCGTCGAAGTGAAGGCCCGGTCGAGCGCAATGGCGGCGCTTGAGTCCGTCTCGTCCCAGTCCTGGTCTCGAATTTCCAATGCCGCTGAGGCGTGGGCAGCACGTAACATGCCTCCGGCAGGCGACTTTGGGTGGCGCTATGACGTGATCGCCGTTTGCCCTTGGCGTTGGCCGAAACACTTTCGTGATGTCTGGCGCCCAGATTTTGCCCTAACCAACGGTTAAATCCCTTGGTAGACACCATTGGCCCAAAGTTATCCTAACGGAGGTCTTCCCGATGTCCCTTCGCCTTACTCTCGCTGCTGGTATTCTGATCGTTCCGCTGAGCGGATGTGTTGCTGCTGGCGTTGCAGGCGCTGGCACTGTCGCTGTTGCGGCTGCGCAAGAGCGCACGGTCGGCCAGGCTGTGGACGACGCTGCGACGTCTAACGAGATCAAGACCAAATTATTGCAAGAAACCGGATATGGCGAAGTGGATGTGGAAGTCGTTGACGGGCTTGTGCTCCTGTCTGGCCGTGTCTCCGAACCCGAAATGCGCACCCGCGCTGAAGACATCGCCTGGAGTTCCAAGCGCACGTTTGACGTCGCAAACGAGATCAAGATCGAGCGCCCGGGAGGATTTTTCACCAATGTTGCCGACGAGGTTATTACGGCACGGGTGCGTGCACGCCTGATTGGGTCGTCATCGGTCAAAAGCTTCAATTTCAACATCGAAACCTATGATGGCGTTGTCTATCTGATGGGAATTGCCAGCACGCAGGATGAACTCGTCGCTGCCGCCGAAACGGCATCGCGTGTGGGCGGTGTCCAGCAGGTCGTCTCCTATGTGCGCGTGCGCGAACCTCGCGGACAGGCGGCCCTTGCCCCTTCAAACCTGCCGGCGGATGCCTCATATGACGCGCAGCGGGAAGCTGCTGATCGGGATCTCCTGGGCGGCAGCTACTAAGTCCGCGACATTCGGATCTTTTGAGTCGGCAGACGCCGCGACCTATCCCGGAGACTGCCCATGGCCCTGCGCGTTGCCTTGCAGATGGATCCACTCGAGCACGTTGATATTGAGGCGGATACGAGCTTTGCCCTCGCCGAAGCCGCCCAGCACCGTGGCGCGCAGCTTTGGGTCTACAGCCCCGATCACCTGAGCTATGAAGCGGGCCGTGTGACCGCCTTGGCCCGGCCTGTCACCGTCCAGCGCGTCGCCGAAGCGCCCGGTGTGTTTGGTCCCGCCGAGCGGATAGATCTGGCGGAGGACGTGGATGTGGTCTTGATGCGCCAGGATCCGCCATTTGACATGTCCTATATCACCGCGTGCCATCTCCTCGAACTGATCGCTGACCGGACACTGATCCTCAACGATCCGGAAATGGTGCGCTCCAGCCCTGAAAAACTGTTTCCGCTGATGTTTCCGGAGCTGATGCCGCCGACGCTGATTTCGCGCGATCCTGAAGCCATCAAGGCCTTTCGGGCGCGCCATAACGACATCATCCTCAAACCGCTATATGGAAATGGCGGTGCAGGGGTCTTCCGGCTGAAGCCCGATGACAGCAATTTCTACTCGCTGATGGAGATGTTTTTCGAGCGCTCCCGCGAGCCGGTTATGGCGCAGGCCTTTCTCCCGGCGGTCCGCGATGGCGATAAGCGCGTTATTCTGATCGATGGCGAAGCGGTCGGCGGCATTAATCGCAGGCCTAAGCCGGGCGAGACTCGCTCAAACATGCATGTGGGCGGAACTCCGGAACCAACAGAGCTTTCTGACGCGGATAAGGCCATCTGCGCCGCGATCGGGCCGGAGTTGAAGCGCCGTGGCCAGGTGCTTGTCGGCATCGATGTGATTGGAGGAAAACTCACAGAGGTGAACGTCACCTCGCCAACGGGCGTTCAGGAAATGAAGCGGTTTTCAGGGGTCGACGCGGCCTCCCTCTTCTGGGATGCGGTGGACAATCGATTGGCCGAACGCGCAAAAGGTTAACAATCGTTCTTTCTTTGTTCCGGCCGATATGCTAGGGCTTGCCCAGCCGGTTGGGTGAGGGACATGGTTAGCCGAATTACGACTTTTGCCTTTGAGGGCATCGAAGCACGGCCCGTGGACGTTCAGGTCCAGATTACAGGATCGAGCAAGCCGTATATCGGGATTGTGGGCCTGCCGGACAAAGCGGTGGCCGAAAGCCGTGAACGTGTGCGGTGCGCATTTGCTGCGATGGGGCTGGCAATTCCACCAAAGCGGATCATTGTGAACCTGGCGCCAGCGGACTTGCCGAAGGAGGGCAGCCATTATGACCTCGCCATCGCGCTGGCGATGTTGTCGGCCATGGGCGTTATTGCGGCGGATGCACTCGATGGCCATGCAGCGATGGGTGAGCTCTCCCTAGACGGAAAAGTGGTCGACACGATCGGTGTCCTGCCCGCGGCGATGGCTGCGGACGCATTGGATTTACGCTTCATTTGCCCGGAACCCTGCGGCCCGGAGGCAGCCTGGGCGGGCGGTGAGGCCATCGCCGCGCCCAGCCTGATTGCACTGGTCAATCACTTTGCGGGCCGCACCGTATTGTCGCCGCCCAGACCCGGCGGCCTGGCAGACCCGCCTTCCGGGCCCGATTTGCGAGATGTGAAGGGCCAGGAAGGCGCAAAACGCGTGCTGGAGATCGCGGCGGCAGGCGGACACAATCTGGTATTCTGCGGTCCGCCCGGCTCGGGCAAGTCCATGCTCGCCCAGCGTTTGCCGGGCCTGCTGCCGCCTTTGTCGGCCAAGGAGTTGTTGGAGGTCAGCCAAATCCAGTCCGTCGCGGGATTGCTGGAGCGCGGCCGTTTATCTCGCCAGAGGCCATTTCGCGCGCCCCACCATTCAGCGTCCATGGCCGCGCTGGTGGGGGGCGGCATTCACGCCAAGCCGGGGGAGGTGTCCCTGGCCCATCACGGCGTTCTCTTCCTGGATGAATTGCCCGAGTTCACGGCCCAGGTGCTCGACAGTTTGCGCCAACCCCTGGAGGCGGGCGAAGCGGTCGTGGCGCGGGCCAACCGCCATGTCCGGTATCCGGCCCGGTTCCAGCTCATTGGGGCGATGAACCCGTGCAAATGTGGTGGTGGTCCGGGGGAAGCGGCCTGTCGGCGCGGGCCTAAGTGCGCGATTTCCTATCAGTCGCGGCTGTCGGGTCCCTTCATGGACCGGATTGATCTCTACTATGACGTAAGTCCCGTCACGGCGATGGATCTAAGCCTTCCTGCGCCAAGCGAAGGTACGGCGGAAGCCGCGGCTCGGGTCGCCGCAGCGCGCGCAGCCCAGGCCGAAAGGTTCGGAGACGGTGAAGGAGGCCGACGCCCCATCAACGCTGATGCACCGACCGCGGACCTCGACAGGCTGGCCGCTCCGGATGGGCCGGGGGCGGCCCTGCTTGCAGATGCAGCCCAGAAACTCATGCTCACCGCGCGCGCCTATCATCGCACCCTGAAAGTCGCCCGCACAATTGCCGATCTTGAAGGGGCCAGCACCGTTCGCCGGGTGCACATCGCAGAGGCTCTGTCTTACCGGCGGCGTCCGCCCGGGAGCGATACGACACCCGGGATAACTGCTCAGGGAGGACTCGTGGCCTGAGACCGGATTATCCGGGTTATCAGCGTTAAGTCTCCTAAAACCGGAATGTGTTACGCCCTGCGGATGAGTGATGCTGCCCCCAAAGACCCCGCCGCCGAAAAGACATTCCTGGCCACAGCGAGTCATGAAATTCGAACGCCCTTGAACGGAATACTGGGAACCGTTTCTCTCCTGCTCGAAACGGAGTTGAGCCCGGCCCAGAGGGAGTATGCTGAGGCGATCCGCGGGTCCGGTGCGCGCCTTCTGGATCTTTTGAACAATGTTCTGGACCATGCCCGGCTCGATGCGGGCGGCGTGGAACTGGAAGATGAGGTGTTTTGCCCGGTTCGTCTTGGCCGGGAAGTGGTCGAATTGCTCAGTCCGCGGGCCCATGTGGCCGGCCTCGACATTGCATCGCGCGCCATCAACCTGCCCATGGCAACGCGGCGCGGAGATGCGGGCCGCATCCGCCAGATTCTGTTCAATCTCGTCGGCAACGCTTTGAAATTCACCGAAACCGGCGCGGTGATGCTGGATATCTTGCCGGTCAAGGATGGCGTACTTTACCGCGTGGCAGACACGGGGCCAGGCATTGCGCCTGAAGACCGTGAACGCCTGTTCGATGCCTTTCGCCAGTCCCAGGCAGGTGATGCCCAGAAGGATGGCGGTGTTGGGCTCGGCCTTTCGATTGTGCGCCGCCTCACACATTTGCTCAACGGGACGATCACCGTTGACGGTGCGCCGGGATATGGCACGCGCTTCAACGTCTTTCTGCCGTTGGCGGAAACCGCCTCAAAGCCAACCCATGACCTGGCCCATTTGGGCGGCCGGGTGGGTCTGATCGGCTTGCCGCCGGCCACGGCGCTGACATTGGCTGCCATGCTTGAAAATGTGGGAGCCACGCCCTGGTTCTTGCCAGAAACAGCGCCCACGGGCGGACACGATTGTGATGTCTTGCTGATTGGCGCCGATTTGCCGGCTCGCCGGATAGTTAGTCATGCGGCGCAAACCACGAGCCTGATCGTATTACGCCCGGAAGATCGCGGTGCCATCGGGCAATTCCGTCAAATGGGATGTAAGGGCTGGCTGGTCCGCCCACTCCGCGCATCGTCGGTGATCGAGCGGATTTATCTGGCACGCCAGGGCGCGGCGGACACCGAAAGTGAAGAGACGCGGACGGCCGTGGGCCATGTCCTGATCGCCGATGACAATCCGGTAAACGCATTGATTGCACGGCGTGCCTTGGAATCGACCGGTTTTTCGACCAGCGTGGCCGCAACGGGTGTCGAAGCCCTCGAATCCCTCGACACTCGATCAACAGATTTAGTTCTGATGGATTTGCGCATGCCAGTGATGGATGGATTTGAAGCGACACGGCGCCTTCGGGCGGCCGGAGTGACAGCGCCCGTCATCGCCATTTCCGCGGAAGTGAATCCCGAAATTGAGCGTCAGGCGAAGGCTGCGGGCGCGGACGTGGTTGCGGCAAAACCCATCGATCCCCAGACCCTGCGGGCCCTCGCCTTGAAATGGACAACGCCGCCCGAAGATGAAGTGGGCGTTGCATGAGCCATTCCGCCAGTTCCGCACAGGCTTCCAAGAGCCTGAAGGAGACGCTGGCGGAATTTGCGCAGCCCAAGACGGCGATGATGCTCGTCCTCGGCTTCACCGCTGGACTGCCGTTCCTGCTCTATTTTTCGAACATCTCCTTCTGGCTTCAGTCAGAGGGTGTGGACACGGCGATTATCGGGTTTTTCTCCTGGTTCGGACTGTCCTACTCATTCAAATTCTTCTGGGCGCCCGTGATCGACAAGATCGATCCACCCGGCCTGGCGCGGATATTCGGTCGAAGACGGGCCTGGATTTTCGTCGCTCAGTTAGGTCTTGTCCTGTCGATGGTTGGCGCTGGGCTCAGCGATCCCACACAGAATTTGGCCATCACGGCGCTGTTTGCCTTCCTTCTCGCCTTCTGCTCGGCCACCCAGGACATCGGCATCGACGCCTGGCGCATTGAAGCGGCAGAAAGCGACGAGCAACAAGCCAGCCTCGCTGCAGCCTATCAGTATGGTTACAAGGTTGGCATGGTGATTTCCGGCGGTGTCGCCCTGGTGATCGCTGGCGTTACTTCATTCAACGTCGCCTATCTCGCAATGGCGGCCATTATGGTGGTATGCGCCCTCGTCTTTGCAGTCTGGGACCGGAGTAAGGGCCTTCAGACGGCGGCGTCGGCGGGTGTAACACTTTTGGCGGTCGGCCTGGCGACGGCGTTTGGTGAACTGGCTAGCATAATGCCCGAGGGGAGCGCATTCCTCCTCATCTCGCTTGCAACAAGTTGGTTGTTTTACGTCATCACAGTGCTGGGCAGCCTCGTGTTCGTTTTCTTCCTGTTCAAGGCACTCACGGATTCTTCTGGCGGCACTGTCTTTTCATTTTCTGGGCTCATGCTGGGCTTGGGGTTTGTGCTGGTTGTCTATCTGTCTTTGTTGCTTATTGCATCGGGGCTCGGCCTCGGTATTCCGCGTCTCGCGAACTTCTTCGAGTTTTCGCCCAGCCGACGTGAAATCGCTGGCTATGCGGCGTGGATCGCGGCCTTTCCGCTCATCGCCTTTGCGATCGCCATTCCGTTTGTGCGGCTTTTGCCATCCGGATCACCGCACCTGACCCATCCGGCTTACGGCGCGTTTGTCGATTTCTTCTGGCGCAATGGATGGACTGCGCTCCTGATCATGCTGTTCGTCTCAACCTACAGGCTCAGCGATATCGTCATGGGGATCATGGCCAAACCGGCATACAGCGCCATGGGATATGGCCCGGCGGATGTGGGCATCGTCAGCGGGACCTACGGTCCCTGGATTGTCTTTGTGGGGGTTGCCTTGGCCGGCCTATCCGCCTTGCGGCTCGGGCTTCGTGCATCTTTGTTGATCGGCGCGGTGGTTTCGCTCCTTGGCAATCTCGTTTTTGCCTGGCTGGTTTTGCAAAGCCCCGACACGCTGTTTCCACTTTTTGTCGCCGTGACAGCAGACAATATCGCCGGGGGATATGCGGGCACGATTTTCATCGCGTTCATGTCTACCTTGGTGAACAAGGCCTTTGCCGGAACCCAGTATGCGATTTTCAGTTCTGTCTGGTCTCTGGGACCGAAACTGATTGCCGGAACGTCCGGTGTGATCGTCATGATGTTCAGCGGGCCACTTCAATCCAGTTTCGGAGAGTTCAAGAGCATCGCAGAATGGGGCGGCATCACAGCCGCCCAAGCCAGCACTTCGACACTGGAAGGCTTTTCCGCCTTCTTCGTTTTCGCCGCAATTCTCGGCGTGCCCGCTGTTCTCCTGTCGTTGTTTGCAGGACAGATGTCGCCGGACAGGGAAGCCGTAACGGAGGCGGTATCCCCAGACCCGCAGACCGCGTAAGGACCGTTTGCCGACTAGCCGTTCGCGTTTTCGGCGCTGACACCGTCCACATCATAGGCGGCAATCGTCGCCAAGGTGACGATATCGGAGACGGTTGCGCCAAGGTTGGCGATTTGAACCGACTTTTCCAAACCGAGCAGCATCGGGCCGATCACCGTGGCCCCGCCCATGGCGTTCATCAGCTTGGTGGAGATGGACGCCGAATGGATCGCGGGCATCACCAGCACGTTGGCCGGCCCGGTGAGGCGCGAGAACGGATAGGTCAGCCGGTGATTTGGGTTCAGCGCCACATCGGCGGCAATGTCGCCTTCATACTCGAAATCAACAGTTTCATCGGCGTCCAGAATGGAGACAGCCTCGCGCACTTTTTCAATCCGCTCACCCATGGGATTGCCGAACGTGGAATAGGAAAGCAGCGCCACGCGAGGCGTGAATCCAAGGGCGCGTACCGAACGCGCCGCTTCCCGAGCGATCGCAGCCAGGTCGTCTCCATCGGGCAGTTCGACAACGCTCGTATCTGCGATGAATACGGTCATCCCACGCGAAATCACCAGCGACATGCCGATGACAGGCTGGTTTGCCACGGGGTCGAGCACAAGCCGTGCGTCTTCAAGGGCCACCTGGTAATTACGCGTCACGCCTGTGACCATGCCATCGGCATCGCCAAGGGCCAGCATGCAGGCGCCAAAGACGTTGCGGTCCTGATTGACCAGGCGCTGGGCGTCGCGCTTCAGGAAGCCTTTCCGCTGAAGGCGCGCATACAGATAGTCCGTGTAGTCTGGATTGTTGTCAGACAGGCGCGCATTGACGATCTCAAGAGCGCCTTCCGGCACGCCCATCTGCTTCATCGTCTGGTGGACGCGTTCTTCGCGGCCGATGAGAATCGGCGTGCCAAGGCCCTGATTTTTGAAGCTGAACGCGGCGCGTACGACGGCGGGCTCTTCGCCTTCCGCGAAGACGATCCGCTTCTGGGTTGCGCGCACAGCGCTTTGAAGGCCTTGCATGAAGCTCGCCGTGGGATCCTGGCGCTGGGCGAGGGAGTGGCGATAGGCTTCCATATCTTCGATCGGCTTGCGGGCCACACCAGTGTCCATGGCGGCCTGGGCGACGAAGGGCGGGACGAAGGTGATCAGACGGGGATCGAACGGGGTCGGAATGATATAGTCCGGGCCGAATGTGGGGCGTGAGCCGTGATAGGCTGCGGCGACTTCGTCGGGCACATCCTCGCGGGCAAGCTCAGCCAAAGCGCGGGCCGCTGCCACTTTCATTTCTTCATTGATGCCGCGGGCGCGCACATCCAGCGCCCCGCGGAAAATGTAAGGGAAGCCCAGCACATTGTTGACTTGGTTGGGATAGTCCGACCGGCCTGTGGCGATGATTGCATCATCACGCACCTGTTTGATTTCCTCGGGCGTAATCTCCGGATCCGGGTTCGCCATGGCAAAGATGATCGGATTGTCGGCCATCGCGGCGACCATTTCCTTGGAGACCGCACCTTTAACAGACAGGCCCAGGAACACGTCAGCGCCCTCCATGGCTTCTGCCAGGGTGCGCTTTGCGGTTTTAACAGCGAAGGCAGACTTGAACTGGTCCATGCCTTCTGTGCGGCCTTCGTAGATCACGCCTTGGCGGTCGCACATGAGGATGTTTTCGGCCTTCACGCCGAGGTGGCGAATGAGGCCTGCGCAGGACAGGCCAGCGGCCCCTGCGCCGGAAAACGCCACCTTAATCTCTTCAATCTTCTTACCGGTAACCGCGCAGGCATTGATGATGCCGGCGGCGGCGATGATGGCCGTCCCATGCTGGTCATCGTGGAAGACAGGGATATCCAGCTCTTCGCGCAGGCGCGACTCGATGATGAAACACTCGGGTGAGCCAATGTCTT
>JBCBGZ010000079.1:0-13204 GCA_038526245.1 Pseudomonadota bacterium | reverse complement strand
TGCCAGGCTGGATCGCCACGGACATGACCTCCATGGCCCAGGATTCAGACGTGTTCACCACGAAGGTCATCTCCCGCGTGCCGATCCGGCGCTGGGGCGAGCCTGAAGACTTTGGCGGCATGGCCGTCTACCTCGCCTCCGACGCCTCGAAATACCATTCGGGCACGACCCTCATCATCGATGGCGGCTACGCCATCTTCTAACTCACCTCAGCCGCCCACTCCCCCTCTCAAGCCGCCCCATAGACGTGACACAGTGGGGCGGCCTGAGGGGTGGAGTGGGCCGGCGCGCCTTCAGGCGCACAAGGCAAACAAGACAAGGACAAAACCCATGCCCCTCCACACCCCCCTTTGCGACTTCCTCGGCGTAGACCACCCCATCATGCTGGCCGGCATGGGCGGGGTCTCCTATGCAGAGCTCGCCTCAGCCATGTCCAATGCTGGCGGCTACGGCGTCCTCGGCATGGCAGGCACAGGCCCGGATTTCATCGAGAGCCAGATGAAGCGTACCCGGGAGCTGACCGACAAGCCCTTCGGCGTCGACCTGCTCGCCGCCGATCCCGCCAGCCTGGAAGCCAGCGTCGATGTCATCATCGAAAATGGCGCCGACAGCTTCGTGGCAGGCCTCGGCGTGCCCATGCCGATCATGAAAAAGCTCAAGGATGCGGGCGTGAAGGTCATGGTCGTCGGAGGCGCGGTGAAGCATGCCGTCAAGGCCGAACAGGCCGGCTGCGATGCGGTGATCCTGCAGGGCGGCGAAGGCGGCGGGCACACAGGGCTCGTCGGCACCCTGCCCCTGGTCGCCCAGGCCGTGGAGGCGGTCGACATCCCGGTCATCGCCGCGGGCGGCATCTATGACGGGCGAGGCCTGGCCGCCGCGCTCAGCCTCGGCGCAGTCGGCGTGTGGATGGGCACGCGCTTTATCGCCTCGCAAGAAGCCCACGCCGCCCAGACCTACAAGAACGCCGTGGTCGGCGCAGGCGACACCGACACCACCCGCACACGCTGCTACTCCGGTAAGCCCATGCGCTGCCGCACCAATGATTACATCAAGGATTGGGAATCCCGGCCCGATGACATCCAGCCCTTTCCGATGCAAGCCGCCCTCAGCGTCCAGACCGACGTGATTGGCGGCATTGGCGGGGTAACGGACGAAGCGCGCCTGGACCCCAACAAGAGCTGCTTCGCCATGGGCCAGAGCGCCGGCGGCATCAAGGATGTGCGCCCCGTCGCCGACATCGTGGCCTCCCTGCTGGCCGAAGCCGAAGCCGCGATCGCGAAGACGCAAGACTATGTGCGCGTGGAGGCGTAGGGGCGGAGCACCAGACCTTCAATCCGACCCCTCAATAGTCGAAGAGCAATTCTGGCCCTTAGTTGCCGTTCACAGGCTGTGCGAAAAGTGACTGATCGTCCCCAAACCAGTCACTGCGCCCATTGCACAGAGCTCTTGGTTACTGATCATCTAGAGCGACCACCAAGGTCCATGTGAACAAAGGCTTCTCGGGAGCCAAAAAGAGACTGGGTAATCGACTTTCTTAAGTTCGCATTGCCAGTTGTAGATTGGCAACTTTGAGCACCTCGGTATTCGACACGAATCTCAGTTGCGTGTGAGATGGGCCTGGTGAGCGAAAGCGCGGCCATCAGTGACGACGATCTGCTGGAAGCCCAGAACAGCCGCCATATTGTAGATGTCGAACTCGCTGCTCAGTCCCATCTCAGCGATTTCAGGCGCGAAGCGAGTGATGGATGTTAGCCGCGCAAGAATAGCTCGCGCCATGTAGGGCGTTGTTGGACCATCGCTGCCCAACAACATGAACACCAGGGTCTTGCGATCATCACCCACAGATTGGGCGGCAATAGGCACGGATTGTCCGGAAGCGGTGGCGGTCAAGTTAATCCGGTCAATGAACAATTGACGCTCTGTTGGTCCCACACCGGCCATGGTTCCAAAGCGCACCTGGTGAGTGTCGAAGCTCACTGGCGGAGGAAAGAACACGCCTGCACCCGTTGCCTCAATTATGTCCACGGGGGCGAGGTCCGCCACATCGGCGGCCTGAGAGGGTGTGGTCACGGTCTCGCACGCGCCGAGCAAGCCGATCGTTGCTATGAGTGCCAACTTGGGGAGACGGGAAAGGCGTTGAAACGTCATGTTTATGCTCCGATCATTCAGTTGAATCGTTTTGTTCGGCGAGCCCGCATGTGGATCTGATCTCGTCCATGCGAGCGATGAGGTCTTGCGACGTTCGCCCGGTCAACACGTCTACCCGTTCATCGTAGTCTCCACTGACGACACCGCTCGCAGCGCCGACAGGTGTCACGGACTGCACGGCCGAGCGCGCCCGTTCTCCCGGAGACGGAAGCGCTGCTTCCAGCGCTGCAAGGTCTTCTTCTGCAGTTGCGCAACTCACAGGTTCAGCGAGAAGAGCTTGACGTTCGCCATGGCTGGCAGTGGCACAAGCCGCCAAAAGTGCGACGAGAGACATTGGAAGTATTTTCATCAGAAGTCCTTCTCAAGAATGGGCGAGTTTCGGTTCCGGCCGTCTGGCACCCAGGGCGAGGCAGGCAGGGACAAGCAGCAGGATCAGCGTGCTGGCGAACATGATGCCGAAGGCGAGGCTGACGGCCATGGGGATCAGGAACTGGGCTTGCAGGCTTGTCTCGGAGATCATCGGGATGAGGCCGATAAAGGTCGTCAACGTTGTAATCAGAATGGGCCGGAACCGGCGCCGAACAGCCTCGACAATGTTGGCGAGCCTGTCTCCTCCTTCGCGTTCGCGCGCGTTGAAATAATCGATGAGCACAATGCTGTCATTGATGATCACACCGGACAGTGCGACAACGCCAAACAGCGACAGAAATGACAGGTCATAGCCAAGCAGGATGTGTCCGTAGATTGCGCCCACAAGCCCGAACGGAATGATCGCCATGATAACCAATGGCTGGAAATACGACCGCAGAACGCTTGCAATGAGCGCGTAGATGGCAAGCATGGCGATGAGGAAATTCTGCACCAGCGTGGCCATTTCCTCAGCCTGGCTGCGCGCCTGCCCTTCAGATGAGACCCTCAGGCCGGGAAACTCTGCCCGCAGCGACGTGAGCAAGTTTTCCTGAATAAGCGCGGTGACGGCATTTGGCGTGGTCACCGCCTCATCGGCATCTGCGCTGATTGTAATAACCCGCTGGCCATCAACACGGTCGATGGTCACAAAACTCCGCGTTTCCTCAAAGCTCGCCACCGTGCTGAGCGGAACCTCTTCTCCATTCGCCAGTGGAATGCGCAAGCGCGCGAGATCGGCAAGACTGCGGCGTTCATCCTCTGGAAAGCGGATGAAGACCTCGACTTCCTCGCCATCGCGTTGAAAGCGTTGCACTTCTTCTCCGAAGTAGGCACGACGGATGCTGCGGGCCAGCTCATCAACGGTGAGGCCAGCAGCGGTACCGGCGGGCGTTAAGGCGAACTCGATCTGGCGTTTGCCGGGCTGGGCGGTCGACTCGATCTCACCGACGCCTTCAATGGCTTCCATGCCGACCACCAACCGCGCTGCCGCTTCGATCAGCGTGTCATCGTCCGGGTGGGAGAGGTTGAAGCTGACATCTGCGCCAGCCGAGAGTCCGGAAGATTCGAAGGTGAGCGCCTTGATGCCGGGTAGCTGGCCCACGGCAGCGATCCAGCGACGCTCGATCTCTGCTGAGGTGAGACGACGCTGCTCTGCGGGGGCAAGTTCCAATGTGGCCACAGCGATTTCAGTGCGGATTTCTGTGCCGCTGGAGCCGAAGCCCGAAGAAAGTTGCCCGCCCACTGTGACCGACAAGGAACGATAAAGGCCCGACGCCTCATCCCCAACGCCCGTCTCGAGTGCATCGATGATCTGATCCATGGCGGCTTCGGTCTGCTCGAAAGGCGTACCCGCAGGCATTTCGAGAGCGACTGTGATCTCATCGCCCTCCACAGTGGGAAAGAAGATGAATCGTAGATGTCCACCGGACAGGAGGCCGGTTGTGGCGATCAGAAGCGCAACCGCACTGGCGATCACAACGTATGGGAACCGAACACTGAGCTTGGCCAGCGGCACGAAAACACCGTCGCGTACGCCGTCGATGCCCTTCTGTACAAGGTTCTTCAACTTCAGCATTACCCCGGTACTCCAGTCCCGACCATGGGCGAGGTGGCCCGGCAAGATGAGGAAGGCCTCGATGAGGGACAGGAGGAGGACACTCAGGACCACAATCGGAACGGGCCGCAGCATCTGGCCGATCGTGCCCGTCGATTGTAGCAGGGTCGCGAAGGCGATCATGGAAGTCGTGACACCGATCAGGACGGGCACGAAAACGCCACTGGCACCGGTTATGGCCGACAAAACGCCCGAGCCCTTGCGTTCTTGTTCTTCGTGGATGTTCTCCCCGACCACGACGGCGTCATCCACAACGATGCCAAGCACAACAATCAGGCCGAGCAAGGAGGTCATGTTGATTGTGGTGAACTGACCGAAAATGATGAAACCGCCGAGGAAGGCTGCAGGAATGCCGATGCTTGTCCAGACGGCAAGCCTGAGATCCAGCGTCAGAGCAAGGAACACAAAGACCAGGGCGAGACCCATGATGGCGTTGCGGGTCAGAAGATTGATCCGGTCACCCACAATCTCGGTCGTGTCGGCAATACCAATGATCTCGACACCAGCGGGCGGGTTGTAGATTTCCAGATAGGCTGCAACAGCCGCTCGAACGTCGAAGGAGTCTTCGTCTCCTGCGCCGTCGATTTGCAGGAAGACGGCAGGCTTGCCGTTGTAGGTGTTGATCAGCGGGACTTCGACAAAGCCGTCCTTGATGTTGGCAATCTCACCGAGGCGGACGCGCTGGCCGTCCCGGTCGCTGATCACAACAATGTCTGCGAGGGCTTGGGCGTCGCGCGCTTCGGTGTCGGTGCGCAGAAGAACTTCTCCACTTGCTGTTCTGACTGTGCCGAGCGAAAGGTTGACGGAAGATGCGCGTATGGCAGCCGCGACCTGCTCAATGCGCAGGCCGTAAGCACTAAGATCATCCTCAGAAATCTCGATGGAAATCTCGTAGTCACGCGCGCCTTGAAGCGTCACCATGCTGATGCCGTCTTGGGCGAGCAAATCTCGGCGAAGCCTTTCGGCTGTTTGCTTGAGCGATTTCTCTCCGACATCGCCAATAACGACGAGACGCAAGACCGATGACACGGATTCGGCAACGACCACGCGGGGTTCGTTCGCATCGGCAGGTGGGAAGTCTACAAGCTGGTCCACCGCCGATTGGGCATCTTCCTTGACGCCGTCGGCGTCTGCAAAATCGTCCAGTTCCAGCGTGACCGAACCGAAATTCTCCGAAGCCGCCGAGCTCACCCGATCCACGCCCTCCAGACCCATCACAGCGTCCTCGATTCGGCGGGTAATACTGTCCTCGACCTCTTTCGGCGTGGCCCCAGGATACTCCACCGTGATCGATATCGCTCTTGGATCGATCGTGGGCAGCACTTCGGCCTTGGTCTGCCCCATAATAATGATCCCGCCAATCAGCATCGCGAACATCAACAGGTTCGCCGCCACGGGGTTCTGTGCAAACCACGCGATCACCCCGCGAGGCTCGGAGGAGGCGCTGCTCATTGCTGCGCTCCATTCGCGGTCTGATCTTCGTCAGGGACGACGACATCCCCTTCGTTGGGGTTGTTCAGGGAGCTGGTCACAATGCCGTCGGCGCTGTCAAAGGGCTGGGCTGAAACGATGCCATCATCTACAAAGACGATCTGCGGTCGCCGCCGTGCGAGGCGCCCCTCATCGACCACCCAGATGCTCCGGTTTTCCTGCATGGCGGCATCGGGGAAGCTGTAGGTACCCGAGATCACCGGTCCGGTGATCTCCACATCCACAAAGTCGCCCGGCAACAGCGGTACCGCTTCGGCGAATTCGAGCGTCAGGCGGGCAAGCCGGGTCTGGGGATCGAGCTCGGCATCGGCGCGGCTCACCACTGCAGCATAAGAGAAACCTATATCCGAAACGATAGGTTGGCGCGGCCTGACCGTTGCGGGCCGACCCGTTGCAGGTGCAAGGCCTTCGAGTAGCGATGGATTGATCGGGACCGACACCTCGATCCCGCCCACCTCATAGGCACGGCCATAGGATTGGCCCGCCATAAGATTCTGACCGACTTCTACGGCTGTGGCCTGAACCCGCCCCTCAAACGGCAGGGAAAAATTTACCCGTGAGAGGTTGCGCTCTGCGTCCGCGAGCGCGGTCTCGGCGGACCGGACGGCTGCTTCTGCTCGAGCCAGTTGGGGTTCGCGCGCAACGTTGGACGGAACAGGTTCACCGGGGTTGATGAGCTCCCATTCACGCCTTGCAATGTCCCCTTCCGCTCGTTCGACCACCAAATCGGCCTGCCGCGCGGCAAGGTCAGCATTGGCGCGCTCAATGGATGCCCGGTAGTCAGCATCATCAAGGCGGAACAAGACCTCACCCCTGCTAAACGTTCCGCCGGACGCCAATTCTGGGCTTACCCAAACAACTCTTCCGCTAACCTGCGGACTCAGTTCGATGGAATTTCGAACCTGTACGGTACCGGTTTCTTGTAGGCGGATAGACGTGTCACCAATTCTAGGCTGCACAACGCTGACGGCGGCGCTTCCCGTCCCCTCTGTACGGATCTGCGGTGCACTGGAGGCTCCCGAAAGGACCCGGTTCGCGATCACGCCGGCAGCCAGTACCGCGATGACGAGCCCGACCTGCAGAATGCCGTTGAGGCGGCCTTTGTGCATTGGGGCATCTGTGGCGCCGGCGGTCTTTTCATCAGTTTCGGACATGGCGTGCCCCCCCCCGTCAGTATGAGGAATTGTCAATCGGATCGGCTAACGGCGCTGCGCCCGTCCAATTGCCGCCGAGGCTCAGAAAGAGATCGATCTGCGCATTGGCGATCGCCTGTTCGGTCAGGATGACATTCTGCTCTGCTGCGTTGAGACTGCGCTGGGTTTCAAGAACAGCCAGGATCGACGTCAGCCCCTGCCGGTAGCGGCCCTGGGCTAGCTCATTGGACAGTCGCGCCGTTGCCAACGCCGCATCGAGTCTCAGCTTTTGCTCCTGAAGTCCCGCAAGCTCGGCGAGCGCCAACTCGACATCAATGACGGCTGCCAATGCTGTTCGCGCAAAGGCGCTTGCCAGTTCAGCGGCGCGGGCTTCTTCGAGCCGCACCTGCGACTTCAGACGCCCGCCCTGAAACACCGGCGCTGTCAGCGAGTTGGCGAGGTTTGCGATATGCCGGTCCCAGTCGAACACCTCTCCTGGCGTATCAGCCTGGAAAGTGAGCCCTGCACTCAGCGAAATCGCTGGATACAACCTCGCCTTTGCCGCTCCGACGTCTTCCAGAGCCGCAAGGTAGCGCAGCTCGGCCACGGCGACATCGGGCCGTCTGGCCAGCAAGTCGGCTGGGCTTCCCAGGGGTGGATTGTAGTTTCCCAGAGGTTTGATCTCGCCGGTAAACGCTTGAGCCGTCTGGCCAGGCAGGCGCGCGACCTGTTCGTCGACGACCAGCCATTGCTGGGCTAGATCGGCTTCGATCTGGGGTATTTCGACGAGGGCGGTTTCGAGGTTCTGAAGCGCGATCTGCACATCGCTCGCTGAGACTGCCGTCGACCCGGCCGAGTAGCGCTGGTTTGTTAGCTCGTAGGTCGACCTGAAACTTTCGGCCGTCCGCTGCGCCAGTTCGAGGCGGCGTTGCAACGTCACGGCAGAAACGAAATTGAGTGAGAGGATGGCAATTTCGCGCTGTTCAACAGCGCGTAAGGAGTACTCGCTGGCAAGGGCGTTGAGCCTGGCGGCGCGCTCAGACGCACGAAGTCCGCCGAAAACATCCGTGTTGAAATCGGCGAGTAAGCCCACAGTATAAGATTCTGACCAGGAGAATTCGCCCCCCAGGCTTCGAGTCCGGTTGGCTCCGACTTCCCCGATGCTGGTCATGGACGGCAAGCGCTGACCACGCGCAATTTGCGCCGCTTCACGCGCCTGGTCTGCCTGGAGGCCAGCCTCGCGCAAAACAAGCGAGTCGCGTCGCAGTAGGGCAACGAGTTCGCCGAGCTCTTCCCCGCCGATGTCCAACCACCAAGCCTCGACATCTGGCTCGGTCGTGGCTGCGGGGGTGGCCAACTGAAAGCCGTCACTCGCCCGAATGTCGGCGACGAGGGGCTGGGACACTGGAGGCGGCGTCAGTGAGCAGCCGCCCGTCATGGCGCTGAGCGCGATGCCGCCCCAGATACTGCGACGCCGAAACACATCCATCAGCCCTTCTCCCCGTTCATCCGCACCCGGCACTCAGTCCTACAAAGCGAACATTTGTTCTCGGCTGGGGCGCGCCAAGCAGCGAGTCCGGCGCACCTCAACTCAGGGTGAGTGGTCTATCGGCTTGGCGCGGCTTCGCGCAGCGCGGAGAGTTCATCGGATGACAGCACCTTGTCGCCATTGGTGTCGCCGTTCTCGAAGAGCGGCGCCGGGGCCTCGAGCATTTCGCTTGCAGAGATACGGCCATCACCATCGGCGTCTGCGTTCTGGAGCTGGGCGAGCGCATCGTTGAACCGGTTCTTGGCAGGGCCAAAGCGGGGGCTGTCGTCGCTGTCTGCAAACCCATCGCCATTTCGGTCCAGGCGTTCAAACGCAGCCGTACGCATGTCCAGCATTTCCTGCCATTCGATATCGCCATCGCCGTTCGCATCGGCTTCGGCCAGGCGGTCTGCGTTCTGGGCCGATGCTGTGCTCGCAGACGCGATTGCGGCGATGGTTCCAGCCAGGGCAATCAAACCATATTTGAAAGGGGTTGCAGTTTTCACGGTAAGTTCTCCTGCCGAGTGTTGCTGAAGACACTCGACTACATCACCACACGCGCAGGAATTTGGCGCGATTGAAACCGTTTGTTGCGAAATGTTGCCGGCCTGGCTTTAAGTGCGCAGATGCGCCGGAAAACGCACAATCGCTGCAAGTCCGCCTTCCGGACGGTTCTCCAGCCGGAGGGTCGCGCCGTGGGCGCGTGCGATGGACTTGGCAATGCCAAGCCCCAATCCGGTTCCACCTGTTGCTCGATTGCGAGAGGCTTCTCCCCGAAGGAACGGTTGAAATACTGCCTCAAGCTGGTCCGCCGGGAGGCCAGGTCCGTCATCTTCTATGCGAATTTCGCGTCCGTCGCCGGCAGTGAGCACTCTCACTGCGATCCTGCCACCACCATAACGCCGGGCATTCTCGATTAAATTCTCGAACAGCCTGCGCAGCGCCACAGGATCACCCGCGATCACGAAATCCTCGCCCATTGGGAGCGATAGTTCAATGGCATGGGGAGTGTGCTCGGAGAGTGTAGTGACGAACGCATGGAGCCGGATCAATTCATGTTGCGTGGCTGGGTTTTCGGCCCGGGCATAAGCCAGCATGTCTGTAATCAAGGTCTCCATCTGTGCAACATCACTTTCAATCTCCTGAGCAGACACCTCGCCCCGCTCATCCATGCGCAATCGGATCCGCGTGAGCCCAGTTCGCACATCATGGGCGATGGCGGCCACCATCTGTTCACGTTCGCGCATAAGCCTGGTTAGTCGTTTTTGCATACGGTTCAGCGCTGCCGAAAGGCGCCTCAACTCTGTCGGCCCGGTCTCCGAAATGGCCGCACGGGAATCGCCAAGCTCGACGCGGGCGGCATCTCTTTCAAGTCGCCGAATGGGGCGCAGTGTGACCAATGCGATTGCAAGGGCGAGGGCACTTGAAAATAAAAAGGTAAAAGAAGCGATCAAGATCAGGATGGCAGGATTTCGCCCAAGTGTCAGTGCCGGAGCCAGCCACACATTCAGAACACGGCCGTCTCGAAGTTGGACGGCGACTTGCAGCGCAGAAAAAACGCGCATCGGTCGCGCACCTTCCTGCCTGAGCCGAGACTTAAGGGACAAGATGCCTAGTGTTTGGAAGCGTACGTCACGACCCACCAAACTCAACGCCGCTTGGTGATCATCATGGGTTAGTCTTGAGCGCAGTTTGTCCCTCGGTTTCAACCTTTCGTCGAAGTCATCCCCGATGATGACTGCCCGAAAGCTGCCTTCATAAGCCGACAGGATAAACGGCTCTATTCCTTCTGGAGAGTTTTCAATGAGCCACACCAGCTCCGCGATGCTTTCAGCATTGTCAGAAAGCGCTGTAGGGTAGAGCGCACCCGAAAGCAGTGGCGTCTGCAGGATCATGACGAAACAGGCAAACATGAGCTTCAGCGCTACAAGCGTAAGCGCTGTGATCCTGAAGATCAAAGAGGACCAAATCCCTGCCAACCAACCCTTCATCGCTCCACCCGGGTCACGCTCGCAGCAAAAGCATAACCGAGACTTCGTACGGTCTTGATGTATTTCGGGCGTCTGGGGTCTGCTTCGACCTTACCGCGTAGGCGGCTGATCTGGCTATCAATGCTCCGGTCGAAGGGGTTGGCCACGGCCCCCCGCGACAGATCCAGCAACTGGTCACGGGAGAGTACCCGTGGCGCACGTTCCACCAGGGCCAGCAAAAGCGCAAACTCACCTGACGTGAGATGAACAGGTGTGCCGTCCTCGTGAGCCAACGACATTTGTATTGGATTGAGGCGATAGGGTCCGAACGCCAATATGGTGCTCTTACCGTTGCCTTCGATTGCGACCTGCTCGCGGGTCCGGCGAAGCACCGACTTGATCCGTGCTACAAGTTCTCGTGGATTGAAGGGTTTGGGCAGATAGTCGTCAGCACCGATCTCCAGCCCGACAATACGGTCCACGTCCTCTGCCAGGGCGGTCAGCATGATGATTGGCACATTGGAACGCATGCGAAGGCGTTTACAGAACGAAAGCCCGTCCTCACCCTCCATCATGAGGTCGAGCACAATGAGATCAGCTGGAAAACTCTCAAGCGCCGTTTCAGCGTCGGCAGCTGAACTTGCAGTCCGGGCACTCATCCCGTTCCGTAGGAGTACGCCTTCCATGAGTTCTAAAATGTCAGCGTCGTCATCAACGACCAGTATACGATGGTGAATATCCATAGCCAAAAAAATAGCCGTACCTGCGCGGACAGGCCATGCCTGTTTTGCAACAGTTGTTTGCTGTTCCTTGGCAGCCCGCAACAATTTGCAACATTCAGTCAACGTGTTGGCAAATGCCAGCAATGGTAGTGGGCGACACCCCGTGCTGATCCGACGAAAGGAAAGGAATCCGACCCATGATTCGCGTCAAACCGTTTTGCTTGAGCGCTTTCGTGGGGCTTTTTCTTATCGCCGCATGTGCCGCAACACCGGAACAACAGGCCGCGCTGGAAGACGAGCAAGCCCGCCTCGAGGCAGAGATAGCCGCGCGTCAGGGCGAGCCGCAGAGCCGAATTTGCCCACGTGGAAGCGACGACTGGAAGGCGCTGGGGGACAACGTCGTACTTCTTGAGGCGCGCGGTGAATGGTTCATGGTCGAGCTTGCAGGCACATGTGACCCCGACGATGCCTTCGCCGGAATTGCGACGCGTTCCAGTCCCGGTTCGTCCTGTTTGTCACGGGGCGATGAGATTTTCACTGGGCTACCTCGCTCGGGCGAGCGTTGCACGATCACGTCAATCCACGGCTGGAACGAGAATGTTGAGTTTGAGCTCCCAGAAACATCCGCTGCCGTACAGCTGGAAGAAGATTGAGGACTTTCCATTCTGGGCTAATTGATATCCGTGTCTCCAATCCTTCGCGTTCGTACATCTCCCAGATTCATCCGGCGGCGATCATGTATGCCCTGTTTTCGGTGTGCCTGAGCGTCTTCCCTCGTACCAGAAGCAGCCGTTTCAGGATTTAAGTCTATTGTCCGTTTTCGGCGAATTTTTGCCTTTCAGCCACAACGGCTTCCGGATAACTCTTCCGGATTGGATGCTCGCTATCCGACTGGGTTCGCCGCGCGCCTATACTTCCGGCCATGACGACGCGGGACACCGACAGCCTCATTTGGAGCCTTGATTATGCCGCGCGGCGGCTGGCTGGCGCGTTTGACCTCGCCTTTCCCGGCGGTGCGTCGGGCAGCCATATGCTGCGCGGGGCGTGGGCGGCGGCCTGCCGGGAGGTGCGCTATCTGGACATGATGGTGCGCCGACTGCTCGTGTTCATGGCGGGCCGTATCACGGTTGAGACGCTGTCAGCGCGCCAAAGGCCGCTGTGTGCAAGCCCGCCTCCAGAGTCCGGGACGCCGCCCACATACCCTCCCGCCCCCGCTTTCGCCCTCAACGAACGCCTGCCGAGCCTGGCGCAGATACAGGCCATGGCCACGGGCACCCCGCTCGGGCTGACCGCGCCGCGGCCCTCTGCGCTGGGTGAGCCAGCCCCGGTCGTCTCGGCCGCGCGGCTGGCGGCCCGGTTTGCCGCGCTCACCCGCGTCCTGGAGAATCACGAACGCTATGCAAGGCTCTATGCACGGCGGCTGTGGCGGAAGGGCGGTCGCCTTGGCACCGTGGCGCTGAAGCTGGTCCACGGCATCCGCCCGGGCCTGGCGCGAGGTGGCACGCTCGACCTGGCTGCCAGCGCCTATATGGAGGCCGAGCGATTGTGCTTTTGTGTGCTCAGTCGCGCTCCACAATAGCGCGCCCGGGCGAGCCCGGCTAATCTGGCGCTATGCAGCAACGCCTCGATCTCTTCGCCACCCCCATCCTTACCGCTGAGCCACCAGGCGCAGCGGCCCTCAATGCTGACCTGATCAAGGTCATCGTAGCTGAACGCACCCGTGATCCGGCGGGAATCAGTAGGTCAAACATAGGCGGCTGGCACTCAAATGCCGAGATGATGGGCTGGGGCGGCGTGCCCGCGCGGCAGCTGTCGGATTTCGCCATTTCGCTCGCCAGCGGCCACATGGAAGACATCGCAGCAGCGGGCAAACGCGATTTTCGTTGGGGCACTGACATGTAGGCAAACGTGAACGGACCCGGCCAATCCAACCAACTCCACTGCCATGTCGGAGCTTTCTGGAGCGGGGTGTACTATCCCGATCCCGGTGAGGCCGCCGAGCCTGGTCGCGGTGGCGAATTGGTGTTGGAGGACCCTCGCTATCCTGGCGCGTATATGAATGTTGCGGATTTAGTCTACCGAGATAGTCGCGGAAAAGCGCAGCGCAGTCAGCATGCCATCCGCCCAAGGGCCGGCCTCTTGATTATGTTCCCGGGGTGGCTGCGCCATTCAGTGCGCCCATACGAGGG
>JBCBGZ010000078.1:0-13228 GCA_038526245.1 Pseudomonadota bacterium | reverse complement strand
CTGCCGGAAACCGATCGCGGCGCAGGCGGCTTCGGCTCAACCGGGCGCTAGGGCCGCTTGCGCCAGCGCCAGCATCCGCGAACCCGAGGGGACGCGGCAAGAAAAGCAGCTAGCGGCCGGGGCCGATGCCCGCTGGTTAGCTCGAATTCAGATGCGCGGGCTCTACGAAACAGCCCAGTGCCAGACGGGCGCGCCTCCCTCTCCCAGCGAGAGACGGATCGAGGGAGCGCAAGCAGAATGCTTGAATTGTAAGCGATATCATTAACGTCAGGGCGCTCGCCCCCTCGCCCTGAAGGGTGAGAGGGACACGGTTGGCGAGGTAGGGATTGCCGACGTCCAGCCTCGCAAGATGCAGCCGATTGGCACATTCCCCCAAACCATCATCCCATCGCGGCGCATCGGGATCGATCACGTCATAAATTCGGATCGCGCCCCACCAGGTCACTCCAAAGGTGATGAGCCCGTTGCCGCTAGTCTCGATAAGCAGGCGCAGGAAGTGCGCGAACTTCCACAGGTTCCAGAAGAACACCGGCCAGAAGAACGGGTGCACGATCTCGCGCCAACGCAGGATTTGGGAGCGGGTGTCCATGGCCGGGAGTATAAGCGCAAGCGCCAACCCGGTCGGATAAGTTTAGATTTTCCCAAAGTCCGAGCTTGCGAACGACCAACCTGCCATCAATAGTCAAATCTGAGCAGGAGGGACAAAAGTGTACGATAAACTTGCGGTGACAGCGGCCAAACTCGTTATGGCCATGAATAAATCTGCTGATTCAAACCTCGATGAGAAGCTGGCGGATATTGTCAAAACCCATTCTGCGCTCGCGGTGGGCGCCGCAATCGTGCCCGTACCCGGTGCGGACGTTGCTGCTGCCGCAGCGAATGTCTGGACCATGTACGGGCGGATCAATGGCGAACTGGATATCCCGTTCAAGGAAAACGTCATCAAGAGTGTTGCCGCTGGCGTCGCGACCAATATTGGCGGCGCCGCAGCCGGACTGGTTATCGCAGGAACAGCGCTGAAATTCCTACCTGGCGTTGGGACCGTCGGCGGGGCCGCAATCATGGGCGCCACCATTTACGGCATCACGATGGTCTCTGGAATTGTCTACATGCGGGCGCTGACCGCCCTCGCGAACAAGAAAAACATGGCGGATGTAACAGAGGCAGACCTGAAGGCAGCCACGGAAGAAGCCATGAGTGACAAATCGGAAATCAAGGACATGATCAAGGAAAGCCGCAAAAGCTACAAACCCAGCTAACGGCTAGCCAACACTCAATGCCAGGACGCGCGAAACGGTTGCGCGGGGGACAGAGGCGGCGTCCGACCATTGGGAAATGGCGTCGCCCACGGCCTTTAGCGCGGTCTTGCTCGTCGCCTTGGGCTCATCCAACACGCCTTCGCGCACCAGCGCAGCGAGGACGTCTACGGATGTGATCCACGCGTCATACCCGGAAAAACGCAGGAAATACTGGCCAGTTGCGCCCCCAAGACGGCTTCCATGCTTGCCAAGATGGGCGAGCAGGCCCGCCTGGTCTCCGCGGGGCAAGGTGTCCAGAAACGCCCCGAAACCGCCATGGGTCTTTGCCGTCTCCACGATAAAGCGCGCATTTTCGAGCGTCGCACGAATCTTCGCGCCGTGGCATACAATGCGCTCATCGCTGACAAGCCGGTCGAGGTCTTCGCCATCCATGAATGCCACGCGGTGCGGGTCAAATCCGTGGAACGCGGCTTCGAACCCCTCCCATTTCGCCTCGATCACCCGCCAGTTGAAACCCGCATTGAAAACGCAGCGCGTCATCCATGAGAGGAAGTGGCTGTCAGGCTGGGCGGCAAGGTCGGCGGCATGGCCATTCGCGGCCATGGCCAGAACGGTTTTTCGGTCGCCATGGTGGATGGCGGCGAGATCGAGAAGGTCTGAGAAGGTGCGCATCGCGGCTAGGCTTTTGCTATGGCGCGCGCAGCTTTCAGGCGCTCAATAGACGCCTGCGGCCATCTGGCCTCACGGCTATAGTAGTTTTTCATTACAGGCTTGCCGTCACCAATTGTCACCCAGTCCTGCTTGGTCGACGTGAAAATATGTATGTCCGGTGGTGCTACATTGGGGTCATCCAGCGTGCCGCCTTTCAGAAAGGCGACAACATCTTTCATGCCAGCATAATGGGTCCAAAGAGTCGTGCCGCAGGCCGCACACCGAAGAAACGACTGACCGCTTCCGCTTGCTGTGGGCAGTTCGGAGCGCACGAGGTCTCCCTGAACCAGCTCAATGGCCGACCGTTCAATCAGAACATTCACAGCGAAGGCAGAACCGGTTTCCCGTTGGCACCATGTGCAGTGACAACAGTGAACGAAAAGCGGCGCAGCACTGAGGCGATATCGCGTCGCACCACAAGAACATCCGCCTTCGATCCCAGCCATTAAAACTCTCCTGCTCTACGGAAAAGGCTGCCTCAATTCACAGGACGGAATCAAGCAGGACAGCCCTTCCCTTCAGCGCCCAAAAATGCCATATGGCGCGGCTTGAGGCGGACGCGGTGCACTAGCCAGTGCTGGACGACATCCCGGATTGTGCTGAATGCCCGTCGCCCTCCACTGAAACCCGGCCATCTGGCCAAACCTGAAATCCGCCTTCGGGCGAAACCGAAAGACGTAAACACGATGTCGATCACTGCTGAGCGTAAAGCTGAACTGATCAAGAAATTTGCCCGTGAAGAAAACGATACGGGCAGCCCCGAAGTCCAAGTCGCAATCCTCACTGAGCGGATCACCAACCTGACCGAGCACTTCAAGGAAAACGCGAAAGACAACCATTCGCGCCGCGGCCTGCTGACCATGGTGGCCACGCGCCGCAAACTGCTTGACTACGTCAAGCGCAAGGATGAGGGCCGCTATCAGGCCCTGATCAAGGAATTGGGGATCCGCCGCTAGGGCGCCCCGTCCAGACCCGCCGCGGCATGGGGCCCGGCGGGTTTTTTCGTACGCAATGAAAGAAAACTCGTATGTTCGATAAGCAAACTGTGTCGCTGGAATGGGCCGGCCGCACGCTGACGATTGAAACGGGCCGTGTGGCCCGCCAGGCCGATGGCGCCGTGATGGTGACCTATGGCGACTCCACCGTGCTCGCCACGGCCGTGTTCCAGAAGTCGGCCAAGGAAGGCCAGGACTTCTTCCCCCTCACGGTGAACTACCAGGAAAAATACTACGCCGCCGGCCGCATTCCCGGCGGCTTTTTCAAGCGTGAAGGTCGCCCGACCGAGAAAGAGACGCTGACCTCGCGCCTGATCGACCGGCCGATCCGCCCGCTTTTCGTGGATGGCTTCAAAAATGAAGTTCAGGTCGTGCTGACGGCCATTTCCTACGACCTCGAAAACGATCCGGACATTCTGGGCATGGTTGGCGCCTCTGCGGCCCTCGTCCTGTCCGGCGCGCCCTTCCTTGGGCCTATAGGCGCAGCGCGCGTCGGCTACAAGGATGGCGACTACATCATCAACCCGACCATTGCCGAGCTGGAAGAGTCCGAGCTGGACCTCGTCGTGGCCGGCACCGCCGATGCCGTGATGATGGTGGAGTCCGAGGCCAAGGAATTGTCCGAAGACGTGATGCTCGGCGCTGTCATGGCAGGCCATGAGGCGATGCAGCCCGTTATCGAAGCCATTATCGATCTGGCGGAAAAGGCGGCCAAGGAACCGTTTGAGTTCGAGGGCGAAGACCTCTCCAGCGAACTCACAGCCATCCAGAAGCTGGTCGGCAAGGACATTGAGAAGGCCTATCAGATCACTGAGAAGCTGGACCGCCAGGACGCTGTCGGCGCCGCACGCGAGAAAGCTGCCGAAAAGCTGGTCGCGAGCGAAGACAACGAAGACGGCATGGATGCGCTGGTGTTCAAGTCGGCCTTCAAGAAGGCTGAAGCTGCGGTGGTCCGTGGCTCGATCCTGAAGACCAAGAAGCGCATTGATGGCCGCGGACTGGCCGATGTGCGCCCCATCCTGGCCGAAGCCGGCGTCCTGCCGCGCACACATGGCTCATCGCTGTTCACGCGCGGCGAGACGCAGGCCCTGTGTGTCGCCACGCTCGGCACGAGTGACGATGAGCAGTTCATCGATGGGCTCGACGGCACATCCAAGTCCAAATTCATGCTGCACTACAACTTCCCGCCCTATTCCGTGGGCGAAACGGGACGCATGGGCGGCGCCGGGCGCCGGGAAATCGGCCACGGCAAGCTGGCCTGGCGTGCGCTTCAGGCGGTGCTGCCGAAGGAAGACGAGTTCCCTTACACGGTGCGTCTGGTGTCTGAGATCACCGAGTCCAATGGGTCCTCCTCCATGGCGACCGTGTGTGGTTGCGCCCTGGCCATGATGGATGCCGGTGTGCCGATCACGCGGCCTGTCAGCGGCATCGCAATGGGCCTGATCAAGGAAGATGATGGCGTTGCGGTCCTTTCCGACATTCTGGGCGACGAAGACCACCTCGGTGACATGGACTTCAAGGTGGCCGGCACCACGGAAGGCATCACGTCCCTCCAAATGGACATCAAGATTGCCGGCATCACCAAGGACATCATGGAAACCGCGCTGGAACAGGCCAAGGGCGGCCGGGACCACATCCTCGGTGAAATGGCCAAGGCGCTCGACAGCTCCCGCGAGGAACTGTCTGCAAACGCCCCGCAAATGGAAGTCATGCAAGTGCCCGTGGACAAGATCCGCGACGTGATCGGCTCCGGCGGGAAGACCATTCGCGATATCGTCGACACGACCGGGTGTAAGGTGAACATCGATGATGATGGCACGGTGCAGCTGGCCGCGCTCGACAAGGCGTCCATCGATGCGGCGCGCAAGCGCATTCGCGAGCTCACAGCTGAGCCTGAAGTCGGCGAGATCTATGAAGGCAAGGTCGTGTCCATCAAGGACTTCGGGGCCTTCGTGAACTTCTTCGGCCCGAAGGATGGCCTGGTCCATGTCAGCCAAATGGCCAATGAACGCGTTGGTCACCCAAAAGACCTCGTGAAAGAGGGCGACACCGTCTACGTGAAACTAGTCGGTTTTGACGATCGCGGTAAGGTGCGCCTGTCCATGAAAATGGTCGATCAGGACACCGGAAAAGAGATCGAGGTGGCGGACGAAGAAGAATAGTTCGTCTACTGATTATCCGTTATTCGAAAAGGCCGTCCGCATGGGCGGCCTTTTTTGCAGAGCTCCACACACCTTTTGCTACGGGCGTTTTCAGGTCGGCCACGCCCGGAAACACAGGCCTCGAGCCGCATAATGTCCGTATACGGTATATTTATATTACGGCGAACTCGGATGATTTTCGGTTGACACGCCGGGGCCGGATCATCAGTTTTGGCGCTATGTTACAGTTTTATGACAAAGTGAGTTTTACCTCTTCCATGGTTTCAGCGCTGGCCTTCGCGGCGCTGAGCCTTCCCGCAAGCGCAACGGTTCTCGAAACCGGTTCGGCGCCCTGCGATCTTCGGAATGGTTATGCTTCAAGCCCCGCCGCCTTCACGAGCGAACTGGAAGCCTGCATGGGCACACTGCCCGACACAGCCGCCCTCGCCGCTGAGGCGCAGGTCGCCGCACTGTCCGAGCGCCATCGTGCCCAATACGATCTGGAGCCCCTTGCCGCGCGCGACAGCCTGAACCAGGCCGCACGCGCCCACGCCCTGGACATGGCCGCGCGGGGATATGCCAGCCATCAGAGCCCTGAAGGCCTGACCCATATTGATCGACTGCGCCGCATAGATCGCCAGGCCCTATTCGGCACAACCGGTGCGAACATTGCCGTGCTGGAGCCAGGCGCGACACCGACTGACGCCTTCAACGCGATCATATCTGATCGTGTGAACGCAGAGAATTTAAGGCGCACCCATTTCAGCCATTCCGGGGTTGGCGTTGCCCGGACCAAGGATGGCGCGATGATCGTGGTCCAGTTGTTTGCCAAGGTCGACGGTCTGCTCGACGCGCCGCTGCCCCACACCGTATCGGCTCGCCAGTCCACGGCCATGCAGTTTGTGGATACGGACTTCAGGGCTGATGACCTGAAACTCGTATCGCTTGCCAGCGGCACGCCCACACCGGTGGCCCGGTCGATCGTGCCGGAAAGACATCGCAAAGGGGATATGGCGCTGGAGCTCGATGCAAATCTCGGCACCGCAACCTTCACCCTCTACGGCCCGGTGATCACCATCACGGACTAGGCCGAAATGCCTGCTTCGCCAGCGCATATCCCCCAATTGCGCTGGTGAACACCGGATGCCCGGCCATCCTCATACCCTGGCCGGGCATCTACCCTCTCAAAATGTGCAGTTGAATTGTGAATTTTGGTAACCTTCAAATGGCACTCCTGTGGGTTATTCACAGGGGGATGTTACCGGGATGTGGCGCCAAGCGCTTGCAATCATTGCTGCCGCAGCGCTGAACGCGCCTGCAGCTGCATGGGATTGTGCCTGGGGGCATCGGATCCCAGTCAGCCTTGAAACAGCCGCCTCGCCCTATTCTGGCGAGATCCGGATTGATCTGACCGCAGCAGATATCCCGGCCACCTACCTGTTTTCTTCCGCAGGCGATGATGTTCGGGTGTTCCTGAGCGACAACACCACGGCGGTCGACTTTCTAGTCACCGATTGGGACTCCAGCGCGCGCACCGCGACGCTATACGTAAATCCTGGGACGCTGGCCGCGAACACGACAACGGACCTGATCATCTATCTGGGCAATGCTGGCGTCACCTCAATCGGCAATGCGACAGCGGTGTTTCCGCAATCGGGTCTGCGGCTGCAAAGCCGGGTCACGAGTGTGGATCCCACATCGGCAGCCGAGGCGCGAAGTGCATTCGCTGCCGCCACGAATGAAATTTACAATCAGGTTCGCAGCTCCATTTCCGGGATAAATAACAGGTCCCTTGGCGGCACAAATGGAAATTTCGCCTGGTGCGTCAGCGGCTTGCTGGAGGTCACCTCCGCGACGGCAGGAACCTGGGGCTTTCGCTACGGCGCAGATTTCGGTCATGGCGGAGACTTGAAGGTCAATGGCGTCACGCTGGAAGAACAGTGGAATGACGATCTGTGGTGGGCATTCAACTTCAACCAGACAGCAGAAACCCTGGAGGGCACAATCGACCTCCAGCCGGGTTGGTATCGCTATGAGGCGGTTGGGTTTGAAGGGTGCTGTGACGGCGCCGTGGGGTGGCAAGCCCAGAGACCAGGTGGCCCCTGGCAGGATATGACCACCAGCAACTTCGCCCTGCGCGCGGCCCAATGCACCCCCTCCGTGACGGTGACGGTCGGCACAGCAGAGAGCTGCAGCACCGAACTGAATGCAACGAAATCCAACACGGTGGTATCGGACCCAATGGGCAGCGCCGCTCCCTATGCCATCTCCGGGTCCGTCATCGAATATGCGATTGACCTGTCCAATCCAGGCCAGGCGGTGGATGCCGGCACAATCGCCCTGGTCGACCGCCTGCCGCCGGAAGTTTCCCTCATCGTGGATGGCCCCGGCGCGTTTGTGCTGGATCAGGGCGCGGTGAGCAGTGGCCTGTCACTGAATTGGGGCGGGCCGGGCGATCTCACCGACGATGTCGCGTTTTCCACGGACGGCCTCACATTCAACTACGTGCCGACGGGCTCAGGCGCATTTCTGACGGACAGCGCGGTGACCCATATCCGCATCACGCCCCAAGGCAGTTTTACGGCGTTTTCAGACGACAACGGGACGCCGAGCACGACGCTGCGCTTTCGCGCAGTTGTCGATTGACCTCGCCTTTGCCATAGGCACGCCATGGCATCTCGAGACCCATTTCTTATCGCCCTGTCCGGTGGCTCAGGCTCTGGCAAGTCCACCCTGGCCGAAGCGCTGCTGGAGCGAATTGGCAGGGACCGCGCCGTTCTGATCGGCGAAGATGCCTATTACCGGCCAATGACCGATTATGGCCCAACGGAAACCGAAGCCCAACGCCGCGCCATCATTGAAGCGATCAACTATGACAGCCCCGCCGCCAAGGAGGCCCACCGCCTGATGGCAGATTTGAGGGCACTGAAGTCCGGCCACAGCGTTGAGGCGCCCGTCTACGATTATGCACGGCATGACCGCAGCGAGCAGACCCGCCGCCTGGAGGCCGTAGACGTCATCCTTCTCGAAGGCATCCATGCCTTGTCGATGCCGGAGATCACCTCCCTGATCGATCTGTCCGTCTATGTGGACACCCCGGACGATCTGCGCCTCGCCCGGCGCCTGCGCAGAGATGTGCGCGACCGAGGCCGGGACGTGGAAGACGTGCTGAGCCAGTATCTCTCCACGGTCCGCGCCGCCCATTACAGCTATACATTTCCGGCCAAGTTCCAGGCTGATCTCGTCATCGCCGATGAGGGCCTACCGGCCTATGGCCACTTGCGCCCCACTGCCGCTGCGATCGAGCGCATGCTGGCCCCTGTGCTGGAAAGGCTTGTGTCCGAAGGGGTGCTGGCCCAGGCTTGAAGCCATGAAGTGGCTTGTCATTTTTGTTGCCGTCTTAGCCTCCAGCGCGGCGCACGCTGAAGCCTGCGATCTCTACCCAACCACGCGCCCGGCAGATGTCACCGGATATGTGGAAATGGCGACGTCTTGCCTGAATGTACCGCCGGAACCCGCGCGGTTCGACGCGGACGCCGAGGCCAAATTCGCGCGCAATATCAATGCTGCACGACGCGCAGAAGGTCTTGCACCCCTGGATGTACGCGCGGACCTGTTGCCCGCCGCCCGCTTCCATAGTCTGGATCAGATCTGGAACGGCACGTTCGGCCACGATGGTGCGGCAGGCCGCAGCCAGGGCGACCGGATTTCTGCCCTGGACCGGACCCTGGTGCGCAGCTTTTCCGCCGAGAATGTCGCCATGGTCAGTGGCGCTTTCGATCCGGAGATCGTGCCGAACATGCTTCACAACGGCCTCATGGAAAGCCCGGGGCATCGCAGGAACATCCTGGCCGAGGATGCGACGCATATGGCCGTCGGCGTGGCGCGGGTGCGCGATGCCTGGGTGGTCACGCAGTTGTTTGCGCGGGTGGAAGGCGCGTTGGACCGCCCAGCGCCGACCCGGCTGACAGGCGCTGGAAACGCTCTTTCGATGCAGGCCCAGTTGAATGCGTGGTCGCCCCATGCCGTTCGCGCCGGACCGAGCACGGCAGACGCGCCGGACCCCTGCCGGGCAAATTGTCCGGAAACGCGGGTCTCCGTCATCGAAGTGGAAGGCCGCCGCCCCCTGGAAGTGGGCCAGGGATATCGCGCGATCTATTTGTCGGGGCCCAGCTGGGATGTCCCGGGGCAAGTCTCCGAAGGCGCCGACGCGCCCTAGCTGGCGGCCACACCCCCTCGGCTCAGGCTCACCGTATCAGCGTCCAGGTCGTAGGTGCCCACCAGTTCGGCATCTCCCTCGTCGATCTTCACGCGGATCGCATCCCGGATCTGGGTCAGAACGGACTCATTGTCGTCTACCAGGTCGATCTGACGCCCATCGGACGCGCCAATGCGCAATCGGTAAAATGTTTCAACTTGTCGGATCGCCAACAAAAGCCTGATGCCGAACCAGAGCGCCGCGCCCGCAAGCAGCAAACTCACCAGAACCACAAGCGCAGTGACACCAAACCAGCTTCCGTCAGATGCCGACCAGATTCCCAGGCTGATCACAAATGTCAGGGCCGAAACGATCCCCACCGCCGTCCATAGGCCCAGCACACGTTGGTTTCCGGGCGTCTTGTAGGGCTGGAATTGCTCACTCAGGATCGAAAGCGTGGCGATATTCTCAATCGTCACCGTATCGCCGCCCATCTGCAGGGAGTGGCGAAACAGCTCGCCGCGCCGCGCACCGGCCTGATCCAACGTCAAGCGTTCCATGGTCTCTCCTTGGGCGACTGCGCGGCGGGTTTAGCGTCCCTTCCCGCTTGCTGCAATCAGATGTCGCCGCCCTCCACATCTCGGCGGACCTTTTCGCTCGACAGGAGCCGGTCCATGGCGGCGGCCTCGTCGTAGCTATCGTCGGTGATGAAGTGGAGCTGCGGGGTGAACTTCATGTCGATCTCCCGCCCAAGACGCCCGCGCAGGAACTTTGAGGCCCGGTTCAGGGCTTCGGTCACGGCAGCGCGTCGGTCCGCATCGGCGGTGCCAAGGGGCGCGCAAAACACGGTGGCGTGTTTCAGGTCCGGAGAGCAGCGCACTTCCCCAACGGTGATCGAGACATCGAACAGATCAGGATCGCGAAAGTCTTCGCGTGCGAGAATATCCACCAGGGCGTGGCGCACGAGTTCGCCGGCGCGAAGCTGTCTCTGGGAGGGTGGGCTGCCAGCAAGGGCGGCTTTGGAATGTTTGGCCATGCCGCCAATATAGGCGTGTTTAGTCGGCTCCGCGAGCGCTAAGCCGCTCAAGAAAGGCTTGGCGGGCGCCTTTGTCCTTTCCAAACCAGCGATCAGGCACGACCAGAGCGTCTGCCCCGTCTGCCAGAACGGCGAGATAGCCCCGCTTCACGTGGACCGCCGTCACCGCATCCCAGCGGATGCGCGTCTCAATTGGCCCCCGGCGAACAGACAACACGTCTGCACCTGCGCTGACATGGGTTGGTTCTGTCAGCTCACTGCCACGGCCAACTGTGTGCCGGTAGGACCAACGCATGAAGATGAGATACCACACGATGCCGGATATCGCGGCAAGCATCGCTGACAGCATGAACGTCCAATAACCCGATAGACCGATGCTCTGGAACGCCGTCTTTGAGAATATGGCCATCGCTGCGGAAATGATGGGCGCGGTGACGCCCGCGTAATAGGTCGCGGTTGGCCCGATGACAGACGCACGGGTCAGACCCACAAGGCGTTTTATGTCCTTTTGCGTAAGAGCTCCGGATACGGTCAGGTCAGGGGTCAAGGCATTTTCCGGCGAGCAGCAACTTGAGCTGGTGCTAACGCAGGTTCGGTTTCAGACCCGTGAAGACAAAAGGTGCGATTGTGCTCACCGCGTTGGTGATCGCCGCCTCTCAAATGAAATGAGCGGCCAGATTTCTGACCGCTCATCTTCTTGGAAACTATCGGGGAGCGATCAGGCCGCTTCGGCTTCGCTGATCTCGCCTTTGGCGGGCTTGGGATCGCGCAGCACATAGCCCCGACCCCAGACGGTTTCGATGTGGTGGTCGCCGGCGGCCTTCTGCAGCTTCTTGCGAAGCTTACAGATGAACACGTCGATGATTTTGAGTTCCGGCTCATCCATCCCGCCATAGAGATGGTTGAGGAACATTTCCTTCGTGAGCGTCGTTCCCTTGCGGAGGGAAAGCAGCTCGAACATCTGGTATTCCTTGCCGGTCAGGTGGACGCGGTCGCCATCTACTTCCACCGTCTTGGCATCCAGGTTCACGATGATGTCGCCCGTGCGGATGATACTCTCGGCATGCCCTTTGGAACGGCGCACGATCGCAGTGATGCGGGCGACCAGCTCGTCCTTGTTAAAGGGTTTGGTGAGGTAATCATCGGCGCCGTAGCCCAGGGTCTTAACCTTGGCTTCGATGTCTGGATTGCCCGACAGAATCATCACAGGTGTGTTGATACGCGCCATGCGAAGCTGTTTGAGGACTTCATACCCCGAAATATCGGGCAGGGAGAGATCAAGAATAATGATGTCGTACTCGTAGATTTTCCCGAGATCGACGCCCTCTTCTCCAAGATCAGTCGTGTAAATGTTGAAGCCTGCAGCTTTCAACATAAGTTCGATACTGCGGGCCACCGCATTATCATCTTCGATCAAAAGAACCCGCATTGTTCTTGTCTCCGAATCACTTTGGCGACCCCTATAGCCGCATTCGCTGTCTTGTTAACCATAATCCGTCAATCCCTACCAAGACGTAAAGGTATACGGAAAATCAGACAACCCGCTTAATCTTTCTGTCAGCCTAGTAACCCACCGCCGCCGAAGGCGCGTCCGGCATCAGCGAGTGCGCAATGGCAATCGCGTCCTGTACCGCCTGGGACTGCGGATCTGACGAAATGAGGGTCTTCTGACTACGAATGGCTTCCTTAACCTTGGGATCGTTCATCACGGTGCCGGCAAAGGATGGTCGGAAGCCCAGGAAGGTCTGGCAGGCCCGGGCGATCGCCTCATAGGTCCGCTGCCCGGAAGCGCGTGTTTCGGCCTGGTTAATAGCGACAACGGCTTCCACATTCGGGGCGTAACCGCGCAGAACCTTAATGAAGGCATAGGCGTCCGTCATTGAGGTCGGCTCGTCCGTGATGACCATGAGGCATTTGTCACACGCGCGGGCCAGGCGCATGCAATTGGCTTCAATGCCTGCGCCAAGGTCCACGATCACCTGATCATACTGGAGCGCCATGGCCGACAGGCCCGCAGCGAGGCGGGCAACTTCTTCTGGCGGCAGTTCAGCAAGGGCGCCGGAGCCGGATCGGCCGGGAAGTACATCAAAACCGCCTGCGCCAGCGCCGCCATCCACATGGGTGACGGCGTCATCAAGCTCGACCCAGCCGGCGATGACGGCGGCGAGGTCTGTCTCCGGCGCGATGCCGAGTTGAACATCGACATTGGCGAGGCCAAGATCGCCATCCACAAGCAGCGTGCGCTTGCCGGACTGGGCAAAAGCGCTGGCCATGGTGACGGACATGAAGGTCTTTCCAACGCCGCCCTTACCGGAGGCTATGGCGAGGATCGAAGCGGGGGCGACGCGCCGCGTTGGGGCTGCACGTCGGTCCATGGATTTGCGAAGCATGAAGGACATCTAAGCGGCTCCTCTCAAGGCAACCTGTCCTGGAGCATCCTCCAGGAGCAATGCGGCCAGGCGCGATGGCGCGGCCGGTACAAGCCCCCCGCCGATGAACGGCGTGGCGGCCAAGTGGGAAAAGGCGATTTTCGCGGTGCTGAGGGCAGCGACGGCGCCGCCGCGACGGCGCACCGCATCCAGTTTGGTCAAGATGGCGCGCTTGATGCCGACTTTGGCGAACGCGCGGGCCGACTCTGAGAGGTCATCAGGGTGCCCCTCCGCCGACATGACGAGCACGGGCTCTGCATCGATCACAGCGAGCAGGTCACTGAGCTGCGCCATGTCCTCCGGATCAAAGGGCACAATGGCGGGCAGATCGATGATACAGCGCTGGCCGGCGGCCTTCGTTGACCGCAGCAAAGCAAACAGATCTTCAGGCGTCGGGCAGGTGCGGATTTGAGCCGTTTCGTGTTCGAGATAGGCGGCGAGTTGCTCTCCGCCAGCCGC
>JBCBGZ010000077.1:0-13233 GCA_038526245.1 Pseudomonadota bacterium | reverse complement strand
GACGAAGTGTTTGGAGAGCTTTTCATTCGACAGGCGCACTGTGAGAATTCGCATGTCGCCCAGAAGGGAGCGCGCTTCGAGAGTGTCGAAGAAATGTGCAGGTGACTTTGCGATATCGTCTTCCGTCAGCACCAGGCGTTCGGCCGGTTGCGTTCCACTCCAAGCCCTGAACAAGGTCTGGCCCGCATCAGCGGCGACCCCGTCATCCTCGCAAAAGATCAACGCGCACCAGATGGCCGGATCGGGTGACTTGAAAAAGCGTTCGGCTGATGCGCCGGAGACCTTCATGGCGTTTCGGTCAGGTCCACGATCAGCCTGTTTGTAATCTTGCGTGCCAACTCATGCGCTGCGGACCGGCGCGCTTCGTTTTGGTTGGTGATGTCCTGAAAGATCTCGCTGGGCACGTTCGTGGATATCTCTGCAGTCTCGCTTCCCGACAGCGCATTATCTCCCGTGTCGATCACATAGTCCGCTTTCATGCGCAGCAGCGCCCGCCGGGTTGTTCCGTCGCTCTCAAAGCCTGTGCGGATCAGCTGTTCAGACAATTGTACGGTTAACCGTCCGCCTTGGGCCGCTCCGGGCAGGCCGTTTGCGGTTTCCTGGAGAAGGGCCCTGCGCAATTCATGGCCGGCTCGCCCGTCAATCTGGTCGATTTGCAGCGGGCTCGCGCTGGAACTGGCCGACGGGCTGTAGACAGGTTGAAAGCCACATCCTGACGCCATAGCGCTTGCGAGGCTTACAAAGACGGCTGCGGAGAGAGATTTCATCATGCCACCACGATATTCACGATCCGGCCGGGCACCACAATCACTTTCTTGATGGTCTTGCCATCGGTGTGGGCTGTCACGTTCGGGTCGGCCAGTGCGATGGCTTCGACGTCTTTCGGCGCAGCGTCCGCCGCGACCTGAACTTCCGAGCGGCGCTTGCCGTTCACTTGTACGGGCAGGGTGACGAGATCGTCTTTCAGGAGTGCCGGGTTCGTTTTTGGCCAGGGGGCATGCACGATTAACGTGTCGTGGCCGAGCCGTGACCAGCACTCTTCCGCCAGGTGCGGCATGAAGAGCTGCAGGCAACGGGCAAACAAGCTGCAGGCTTCGACGCGCTCTGCCTCCGGCGCGGTATCGGCCGCTTTTTTGATCGTATTGGTCCACTCATAAAGCGTTGCCACTGCGGAATTGAACCGGAACTCGTCGACCGCCTGTTCGACGGCGGCGACGGCCTTGTGGCTGGCTCGCCGCAAATCGCCGTCTCCGGACGCGTCTTCTTGCGTCGGGGTTTCGGGCAGGGCGTCGAAATTTGCCCAGACGCGCTGGGCAAAGCGGGCTGCCCCATCCACGCCGGCCTGGGTCCATTCCACATCGCGTTCGGGCGGACTGTCGGACAAGGTAAACATCCGCGCGACGTCAGCGCCATACTGGGCGATCATCGCATCGGGATCGACCGTATTGCGGATGGACTTCGACATCTTTTCGATAGGTCCGACCGTGATGGGCGCGCCTGTTTCCCCGTGAACCGGAGCATTGCCATCGAAATTCACTTCAGCAGGGCTAATCCAATTGCCGTCCGGGTCCTTATAGGTCTCGTGTGTCACCATGCCTTGCGTGAAGAGACCGGCGAATGGCTCGCCATTTGCAACGTCCATCAGGCCGACCGACCCCATGGCGCGGGCGATGAAGCGGGCATAAAGCAAATGCAGCACAGCGTGCTCCACGCCGCCGACATATTGGTCGACGGGAAGCCAATAGGCGCGCTCTGCAACATTCTCCTCAGAGGCGAACCGGGCATAGTACCAGGAACTGTCCACAAACGTGTCGAGCGTATCGGTTTCACGCGTCGCATCACCGCCGCATTTCGGGCATGTGCACGATTTCCAGGCCTCGTCGCGCTCCAGGGGGTTTCCCGGTACGTCGAATGAAACCTGTTCGGGCAAACGTACGGGCAATTCGCTTTTTGGGAGAGGTACAATTCCGCACGTCGGGCAATGAACGACCGGAATGGGACATCCCCAATAGCGCTGGCGTGAAACGCCCCAATCGCGCAGGCGATAATTCACTGTCCGTGTGCCGTGACCGGACGATTCGATTGTGTTGATGGCCGCCGCTTTTGCGTCCTCGATTGATTTGCCGTTCAGGAAATCTGAATTGAAGATCTGTCCGGGACCGGTAAACGCGTCTTTACCAATCTCGTACGCCTCAGCGTCTTCGCCGGACGGAAGTACGACCGGTATGACCGGCAAGTCATACTTGCGGGCAAAGTCCAGGTCCCGCTGGTCATGGGCGGGGCAGGCGAAGATCGCACCCGTGCCGTATCCCATGAGCACAAAGTTCGCCACCCAGACCGGAAGCTCGCGATCTTCAAAGGGATGTTTGACCGAGAGCCCGGTGTTGAATCCGATCTTCTCGGCTTTCTCGATCGCCTCTTCCGATGTGCCAACTTTTGCGCACTCAGCGCGGAAAGCCTGAAGCGCTTCATTGTATTCGGCGAGCTGCAGCGTCAGCGGATGGTCCGGTGACAATGCGATAAAGCTCGCGCCAAACAGCGTGTCCGGCCGGGTCGTGAAAATCTCCACGCCATCGTCAAAGCCGTCCGGTGTATCGCCAGACCACTCAAACCGCATCTGCAAGCCTTCAGACCGGCCGATCCAGTTGGCCTGCATGGTGCGGACCTTGTCCGGCCAACGCTCAAGCGTCTCAAGGCCTGCGATCAGGTCCTCGGCATAGTCGGTAATCTTGAAGAACCATTGGGTCAGCTCGCGCTGCTCTACCGGGGCACCGCTGCGCCATCCTTTGCCGTCGATGACCTGCTCATTGGCGAGCACCGTCTGGTCGACGGGGTCCCAATTGACCTTTGAGGCCTTGCGATAGATGAGGCCCGCCTCATACAGCTTCAGGAAAATCTCCTGCTGAGCGCCGTAGTATTCTGGATCGCAGGTCGCGAATTCCCGGCTCCAATCCAATGAGAGCCCAAGTTTCATGAACTGGGCGCGCATGTCGGCAATGTTCTTGTAGGTCCACTCACCAGGGTGGACGCCCTGCTTCATGGCCGCATTCTCGGCCGGCATTCCAAACGCGTCCCAGCCCATCGGGTGGAGCACATTGTATCCCTTGGCGCGTTTGTAGCGCGCCACGACATCGCCCATCGCATAATTGCGCACATGGCCCATGTGCAGGCGCCCGGAGGGATAGGGGAACATTTCGAGGACGTAGGCTTTGGGCGCGTCCCCTGCCTCGCTGGGCGACTTGGCCCGATAAACGTCCCCGGCTTCCCAGGCCGCACGCCATTTTGGCTCCGCGCCCTGCGGATCATATCGAGAGGCCATGGCCCCCTCCTGAATTTTGTTCCGTTGGGAAGATTACCCGACTTCGGCCACTTTCAAACGCCGGGCACGTTCAAGAATGCGGTTTTCCAGCTGGATCGCGGTTGCGGGGTCCACTTCCGCGTCGGTCCAGGTTCCGTTTTCATTGGTCTGTCTGAACACGGATACTTTTACGCCATCGGCGCGTAGGCGCGTGTCCAGAATGAAAACGGTGGCCTTGAGACGCTCATCGGGCACATCCGGGAAGGACATCCAGTCATACACAATGACGCCGCCAATGGGGTCCGGCTGTCCTGCGAGTGGCAGATCTTCCAGCGTGTCGAGGGATGCGCGCCACAGATACGGGTTCACGCCGCCAGACACCTCTTCAACGAGCTGGCGGTCGGCATTGCCGCCCGAATTGCACCCTGCCAGCAGGGTGAGGCCTGCCAGGCCCGCAAAAAGAGAACGCATTTGCATCAATACACCTTCGGGGAAACCGCTTGTTGACAAGCCGCTCTATAACAAGGCCCTCAGGAGCGGACCAGTGGCCAGGTGCCAAACAGTGCGACAATGCCTTCGGGAGCAGATGCAATGCGTAGAGTTTTAGTGACAATTGCGGTGCTGGCCGCCTCCGCACCAGCCCTTGCCCAATCGAGCGACAGCCCCTGGGAAGTTTCCCAGGAGGCGGAATTGGCAGTCATTGTTGCACCGGGCGGCTCGAGCAGCGGCGACGTTGAACGGGAGAACGCCCTCTATGAGATCGGTCTTGGCCTCTCGGGGGAACGCACACTCCAATCGGGGTGGACCCTTGGAGGCCGCGCCGTTTTCCGCGCAAGCCGAGATCACAGGGACCGGCCAGGCGGTGCCGGAAACGTTCTGGGCGCGGACACCCAAGGGGTCGCAGGCGGCTTTTCGCGCCTCTCTTTGGGACCTGTTGGAAGCGATACCGGGCCACGCGGCTCGCTGGAAACCGCCTATCTTTTCGTCGAGACGGGCTATGGCGAGTTCAGCCTCGGCCGGGATACAGGAATTGCAGCCCGGTTCCATGAAGGGGATGTCAGCGCGCTTAGTCGCGGACGCCTCGTGGATCCCTATCTCGATGTCTCCGGCATTGGCGCCATTGATACGCGTGCCAACCTGACCGGGCCGTCCACCAAGGCAAGCTATGTCACCCCGCGCATCCTCGGCGTGCGCGCGGGCGTTTCCTACACGCCGCGTGCCGATGTCCGGGGACTGGACCGAGATGCAACAGGGGCCGCCAATCCACCCCGCGCCGAACTGGAAAACGCAGTTGAGATCGGCCTGAACGCTTCACGCCGGTTGCGAGAAAGTGGTGTGCGCCTGCGCGGCGGACTGTCTTACAGCACCGCGGAGTTGGATGCGCCAGCGGGCTTTGAGGGGCTGTTTGACGACTCGCTGGATGTCTTTGCCGTTGGCGGAGAAGTCGAATGGCAGGACACTTACAGATTTGGGGTGAACTGGTTGTCGGCCGATGAGGGTTTGGTGGCTGGGGGAGATTACACCGCCTGGAGCGCCGGTCTCGGATATGAGCGCGGGGACTGGCGGGCTTCAGTTGTTTACGGCGCTTCTGAGATTGATTCGATAGGCGCAGACAGCGAGGGCATTTCGCTGTCCCTGGCGCGGGAAATTAATGATGGCTTTACGCTCGCAGTGTCCTGGCAAGACCGTGACGTGACGCCTTTGCTGCCGAATTCCCAATCAATTGGGGCGCGAAACGCCGAATCTGACGGCTTTGTTGTTGAAATCACACTCGCATTTAAAAATTGAGTGATTTCGGAATGTTAATCTTCTCTTAACGCGAAGAATGGTTATCTTCGAGGCAGCTCAGTAGGGGATATCCGTGCGCTTCTCGGTCTTCACATCGCTGCTTGCCTCGACGGCTTTCGCGCTTCCCGCGATGGCCCAGAGCGAAGCCGTGGATCGTGACCCCATGTCAATTGAAGCGCCGACGCCGTCCGAAACAGCGGCAGCTGAGCCGGACTGGTATCGACAGTTCACGATCGCTGCCCCGCCCGCTGGTCTGGAAACCAATCCAGCCATTCAGGCGGGCCCGTCAGAAGAGTTCAGCTTCAACTTCAATGAGGGCAACCGCTGGCGGTTCTCGATTGACCTGACTACACGCCCCGATGATTCGGTGCTGCCGCGCGAAGAAATGTCCGCTGGTGCAACGTTCCAGATCACACCTCGCTTTTCTGTCGGCGGTGATGTCAGCGTCGGAGCCGATGAGCTCGAAGACAGAACCGACTGGACTGGACAGGATGTTGAGACCGGCGTTCGACTGCGCTCTGCTTTCAAGTTCTAGTCCGTAAGCTGGCCCACGCCAGCCAATCCTCCAAAATTCGACATGGATCCGGCTGTCGTCGGATTGACGCCACCTAACCCGTAAATGGGAATGCGGGCTCGGATGGCGAGCGCCCGAAAACGTGTGGCGCCGATGGCGGGGCCGGCGCTCGGACTGGCGGATGGGAATACGGTCGACAGGATACGCGCATCAATCCCGGGCGGTTGCGGCCCCAGGACCGCGCTGGGCCGGTGGGCACTCATCGTGTTTAGTCGAAATGACCCCGCAGAGCGGACCGCTTCGCGCCGCTTAGCTTCAGGCCAGTGAACGCCGTCGGACTTCACCCGCCATGCGAGATCAGGATCGGCACCGATGAGAAGTGCGAACCGCCGAATACGGGCCAGTTCTGCGATCTGAGTGGCGATTTGAACCCTGTCAGGCGCGCCGAAGTGCCTGAAAACCAGTCCCCACCCCGGCGGAATATGTTGCGCGAGGACGAGAGGCGGTGCTGAACGGACAGGGTCGGTGAACACCAGCACGGGCGGAAGCTCTGGTGGCAGATTCAACGCAGCATCCCGCGCCGCCACGTGCAGGCGTCTTGTGCTGTGGGAGCCGGGCGTTACATCCATGCCATGTCCGATACCGCCGAACTGACAATTGCCCAACGCCGGGATGCGATATGCGCTGAATTGGCCGAGGTGGCGTCCCCGCCGCCGACATTGATCGCGGTTTCGAAACGCCAATCCGATGCGCGGATTGAGGAAGCGCTTGCCGCGAACATCCGTGCATTTGGCGAGAACCAGGTTCAGGAAGCTGAGGCGCGCTGGGCGCCTCGACGGTCAATGTATCCTGATTTGGAGCTGCATCTGGTCGGGGCGCTGCAGTCCAACAAGGCCGAAGCGGCGGTCTCACTGTTTGATGTGATCCACAGCGTTGACCGTCCGAAACTTGTCACAGCCCTCGCCAAGGCGATTGTAAAGACCGGCCGCACGCCGAAACTTCTGGTCCAGGTCAATACGGGAGAGGAGCCTCAGAAGGCGGGGGTGGTCCCGGCGGAGCTTCCCGCGTTGCTCGCCACGGCCTCAGATGCCGGACTAACCATCAGCGGCCTGATGTGCATCCCGCCTGCAGACGAGCCTGCAGCACCTCATTTTGCACTGCTGGCGAAACTCGCCCGCAGCCACGGACTGGCCGACATCTCCATGGGCATGAGCGGAGATTATGCGCTCGCGGCCCGGCTCGGCGCGACGATGGTCCGGGTGGGGACGTCCGTGTTCGGCCCTCGACCTGACGCAACTCTCACATAAAGTTCAGAATCGTGTGCGCATTTTGTGCGGCTGTTGCATTTGACACACACCCACCCGCGCCAACATGATCGGCACACCTGCTGGAGCTGAACTGATGACTGCCGCAAAGACAATTCTTCTCGTCGATGACGACAATGACCTGCGCGAAGCCCTCGCCGAACAATTCGAAATGCATGAGGGATTCGAGACGATGCAAGCCGATACGGCCACGGGCGGCATCGCCCTGGCCGGCAAGGAAAGGCTCGACCTGATCCTTCTTGATGTGGACCTTCCCGACAAGGATGGCCGCGAAGCATGCAAACAGATGCGTGCCCATGGCATCAATATCCCGATCATTATGCTGACCGGGCAGGACGGCGACGCCGACACCATTCTCGGGCTCGACTCCGGCGCCAATGACTATGTCACCAAGCCCTTCAAGTTCAGCGTTCTTCTGGCGCGTGTGCGGTCTCACCTTCGCAGCTTCGAGCAGAGCGAAGACGCCACATTCCAGATCGGACCGTATGAGTTCCGGCCCTCGATGAAGGTGCTCCATGAGGGCGAAGACAAGAAGATCCGTCTGACGGAGAAGGAAACCAACATCCTGAAGTACCTCTATCGCGCGGGCGGAAAAACGGTGCCCCGTGATGAACTCCTGTCCGAGGTCTGGGGCTACAATGCCAATGTGACGACGCACACGCTGGAAACCCATGTCTATCGTTTGCGCCAGAAAATTGAGCCGAACCCTGCCAGCGCACGCATCCTGCTCACGGACAGCGGCGGCTACCGCCTGCAACCCTGAGACTAGCCCCTGCCTGGGCAGTACCGCGTCGGGCGAACCTCTCGCCCGGGCCGGGAATAGAGTTGCCAATTGGTTTAGGCCTTGCGAGCTTTTTTCCGAAACGGGTAACACTCTCGCAGGAGGCGAAAGCCATGTCGTATTGGAACAAAATTGCGGGGCTGGCCGTTGTGGGCGCCTTGGTTGCTGCACCGTCCATGGCTGATGGCCGCGACCGGGTCGTCGTTCAAGGCCCGCCTCCTTTGCAGGCCAGTGCGGCTTCGGCGTGTGAATTCGGACGCACGACCGATGGGACATGTGCGCTGCCAACAACCATGACCCTTGCTTCACGCACCTACACAACAACGCAGGCTCCAACCGTGCGCCGCGTGGTGCGCCAAAGCCCCACCGTTCAACGCACACATGTTTCTGCACAGCCAAAGCTGGACTTTTCCGGCTTCAATGGCGGCGTGGGCGCGAATGTTGCCACAGGCTTTGTTTCCGGTGGTGGCGGCGTTGTGATCGTGAATTCCGGTGCGCGCCGACAGTTTTCCGGTGTTCCCGGGCGCGCTTTCGCCATCGCGCGGGCCCGGGGTGGGTGCTGCCATTAGGGCGACCTGGCTGGTCCGGCCTGCTCCAACTGCTTCAACATGGAGTCGCAGGTCTTGACCTGCGGCGCCGGGGCGTCGATGTCCGTCACCAGATGCGGCCTGTCACGCTGGAGCCCCGATGACCCCCCGACTGCGCGCCTTTCTGGCCTTCTTCCTGATTCCAGCCGTGGTGATCGTCGATCAGTGGACCAAGTACCTTGTCCTGAATGAGCCGCGCTTCAATGCCCGTGAATGTCTCGATGGCATGCAGCGATGTGGTCAGATCGAGCTCAGTCAGATGTTCGATCTCACCATGCTATGGAATCGCGGGATGAGCTTTGGCGCCCTCCAGTCTGAAGGGATCATGCGCTGGGTACTGGTCGTTGTGACCCTTGCCATCGCCATTGGGTTCAGCATCTGGCTGGTGCGGGCAGGTCGGCAGATCACAGCGATTGCCCTTGCCCTTGTTGTGGGCGGTGCCATCGGTAATGTCATAGATCGGGTCCGGTTTGGCGCCGTGGTGGATTTCCTGGATTTCAGTGGAATCTGGCGCCCATACTTCTTCAACTACGTTTTTAATGTCGCCGATGCAGCAATTAGTGTTGGTGCTGTCTTGCTGTTTTTCGATCAGTTTATACTCTCTCGCGAGAAACAGCCTGACGCCAAGACCTCTCAATAGACCTTCGCGCAGACCTAACCCCAGAACCGGGCGAGTATTGCCCAGGAATGGAAGTGACCAGAATGAATAATGCCTTCACCCTCCTCGGCGCCGGGCTTGCCCTGTCCCTGACAGCCGCGTGCACCAGCGGCCCGCGCGATACCGGCATCAATACCAGCCAGTCTGATGAGTTTCGCGTCGTCACCAAAGCGCCGCTGACCGTACCACCAGATTACAGCCTGCGCCCGCCGACCCCCGGCCAGTCTCTTCCCACCGAAGTGCTGGAAGACCGCGCCATTGTCTCAGCCTTCGGCACCACCCTCGGCCAGAACGCCTCTGCTGGGGAACGCGCTCTAGTATCCGCAGCCAACGCCCAGGCCGTCAGCCCCGTCATTCGCTCGCAGGTCGACTTCGAAGAAGCGGGCATGCTGCGCAAGCCAACGTCGATTGCCGACCGCGTCCTGTTCTGGCGCGGCGATGATGAGGAAGCCCGCGCGATCGCTGACAGCGACAATGCCACGGGTGGCGCGGCCGTGACCATCGATTCCGGAAATGGCCGCCGCGTCAAACTGCCCGGCACCTGATCCCGCTCATCTTCCCGAATGCCTTTGTCCCAACAGGAGTCACCATGCTGAAACGTTTTGCTGGCGCCGCCGCGGTCTTCGCCGCCACTGCCCTTGTTCCACTTACCGCTCCGGTTCATGCCGACCGCGCGGAAATGGCAGAGTGGGCGCCGGAAACGTTCACTCTCAGCAACGGCATGGATGTCGTCGTCCTGCCGGATCACCGCGCGCCCGTCGTGACGCATATGGTCTGGTATCGGGTCGGTGCGGTGGACGAATTGCCCGGCAAGTCCGGCATCGCCCACCTGTTTGAGCATGTCATGTTCCAGGAAACCGACGACCTGGCAAAAGGCGAGTTCGACGAGATTATCAGCCGCAATGGGGGCCAGCTGAACGCCTTCACCAGCTGGGACTACACGGCCTATTTTGAGCGCGTCGCAAAAGACCGGCTTGAGCTGATGATGGAGCTGGAAGCCGAGCGTATGCAGGACCTGATCATCAATGATGATCCCGAAGGGCCCTTCATCTCCGAGCGTGACGTGGTCAAGGAGGAGCGCCGCCAGCGCGTGGAAAACAATCCCGGCGCGATCCTGTTCGAACGGGTGATGGCCAAATTGTATCCCGACCATCCCTACGGCATTCCCGTGATCGGCCACATGGACGAGGTGTCGGCCCTGAGCCCCCAGGATGGGTTGGATTTTTACAAGACCTGGTATTCGCCAGACCAGGCGATCCTGGTGGTGGCCGGTGACGTCACCGCCGAAGAGGTCCGGCCGATGGCGGAGCGCACCTATGGCCAGCGCCTGCCCACAGGAACCGATACACGTCCGGAGCGGGGCTGGGGCGAGGTTGCCGATATCCCTGCCATCCAGACCCTGTCCTACAGCGATCCGAAAGTGCGCCAGCCCGAGTGGGATCGCTACTATCTCGGCACATCCTTCACCCGCAACCCGGACCTTGCCTATGCCCTGCAAGTCGGGCTCGACGTTCTGGGCGGCGGGCAAACCAGCTTGCTGTACCAGTCTCTGGTGGAAGACCAGCAAGTCGCCGTCAGCGCCTCATCCTGGGGTTGGCTCACCCTCCATGACCGCGCGCCGGCAGGCTTTTCTGCAAGCCCGGCGCCCGGCGTCACGCTCGATGAACTTGAGACCGCGTTTCTGGCGGAGGTTGAGAAGGTCCTCGCCGAGGGCCTCAGCGAAGATGATGTGGTTCGGTCGCGTAACTCGCTGGCCGCCGCCAGCATTTACGGCCGCGATAGCCAGTCCGGTATGGCCAATCTCTATGGCCGCGTTTTGGCGACAAATGGGACGGTTGAGGAGATTCTCGAATATCCGGACCGGGTGCGCGCTGTCACCGCCGAGGAGGCCACAGAGGCCCTACGCACCGTGTTCGGCCCAGGAAACAATTATATCAACGGGCGCCTTCTGCCTGCGGAGATGGCCCAATGATCTCGATCTCGCTGAAAACACTGTTGGCCGCCAGCGCTGTAGTTTCCCTGTCCGCCTGTGTCTCGGGTGTGGACCCGGTCGCAGAGCCCGACGCGCTGACTCAAATCGACCCCATCGATGCGGGCGAAGCGCCGGCTTTGCCCATGGCGGTTCAGGTGCATGAGGGAGACTTTGCTCGGATCGAACAATTCACCACGCCCGGCGGGGTTTCGGTTTGGCTGGTGAACGAGCCCTCGATCCCGATTGTCTCGTTCCAGGTGGCCTGGCCGGGTGGCTCCGCGTCGGATCCCGAAGGACTTGAGGGCCTTGCAAGCGCCATGACCTACCAGATGAATGAAGGCGCTGGTGACCTGCCCGCGCTGGAGTTCCAGAAGGCCATGGAAACGCTGAACATGAGTTTCGGGTGCGGCACGGGCCGCGACTGGACGCGCTGTTCGGCCTCCATGTTGCGCGAGAACGCTGGTGAAGCGATGGACCTCGTTGCCCTGGCCCTGGCGGAGCCGAGGTTCGATGAAGGACCGTTCGAGCGCTTCCGCCGCCAGAGCGACGTGTCCCTGGCGCGGCGAGAGACAAATGCCCGCTTCCTGGCAGGGGAAGCGACTGAGAGCGCGCTCTATCCCGACCACGCCTATGCGCGCGAGATGACCGCCGAGAGTCTCGCGGCCATCACCCGCGAGGCGGCGCTGGCCCACAAGGATCAGCTCATGGTCCGTGAGGGCATGCTCGTCACCGCGGTGGGCGCGATCACGCCCGAAGAGTTTGCGCCCCTCATCGATGCGGCGCTCAAGAGTCTGCCTGAGACGGGCGACCTGACAAAACCCGGCCCTGTGGTCCTCGCAGACCCCGTCGCGACGCCGATCACGGTGGACCTGCCCCAGCCCCAAAGCCTTGTCAGCTTCACTGCGCCGGGCCTGCAGCGGGACAATCCTGACTTTTTCCCCGCCTATGTGCTGAATTACACATTTGGCGGCGGCGGCTTCGAAGCCCGCCTGATGGAAGAACTGCGCGTCAAGCGCGGTCTCACCTACGGCATCGGGACCGGTCTCACCTTCGGCGGCGAAATCGCCACCTGGCGGGGCTCTGGCCAGACGAAGAATGAAAGCGCCGGCGAATTCATCCGCCTGATCAAGGAAGAGATGACGAAGATCGCCGCAGATGGCGTCACCGAGCAGGAGCTGTCTGACGCAAAGGCCTATCTCACCGGCGCCTACCCCCTCGGCTTTGACAGCAATGCCAAGATCGCCGGCAACATGATGGGCGTGCGCCAGGAAGGCCTCGGCGTCGACTATTTCGACCGTCGCAACGCCCTGGTCGAAGCCGTGACGATCGAAGACGTGAACCGCGTCGCGGCGGAGTATCTCACCCCGGAGAATTTCACTTTTGTGGTCGTGGGCGAGCCGGACGGTTTGGAGATGGCGGTGGCTGACTAACCGTCTTTAGCACTTCACCAACAGATCCCCCGCCAATGCGGTCATCGACGGAATATGTTAACCTTGTCGATGCGGGCCGGAATACCCCGTGCCTGCGGTTATAAGGGTGGAACATATGTCGAAGGCTAAAGAGAACTTTTTGAAGCAGTGTCGCGCAAAAGATGCCGAGACGAACGAAGAGGCAATAGAACGAGGTCGCTTGAAGTGGTTTGTAGGTAAACCGGCATACGCCGACGAGTCCTACGCTGCTATTGCTTTGAGTGATTCCGTCACTGTAACGTTCCGGGAAGCTGATATCGGCGCCACAGACGAGGAAAGGGATGGTCTTTTTCGTATTGGACTTAAGCCCGACGCCTCAATCCTGGTATCAGAAAATCGAGTTGTTAAATTAGAGTCGTGCGACTGCGGAACAGATACAGGGAACCCTGGGACAGTATGGACGCCACTCCGCTATGATCTCAATAAGGTAGCGGGATTTGAGATTGATAGACAACCTGACCTAACAGTCCCTGGGCTGCCGACTCCGGTCGATCCTTGTATAAAGGCGCGCAACAACGCCTTTGATAACTGCATGAAGTGGCCAGGCTCATACACCACGATGTGTGGAGCTGTGTCGGCCGCAGCTGAGACTGGGTGTCGAAGCCTGTATCAATACGGGTTTTAGGGTTTACGCCCATGGGGTAAGGCGTCCACTTATCCGACCGGGTTGGTCGCGGGCTTAGTCTCCCGCCCATGGAAGCCCTGCGCGACCCCTTCTCCCGGGTTCACCCGTTTTTCTGGCCAGTCCTGTGGCTGAGCCTGCGCGCATTTGTGCGCTGGTCCCGCCGCATGATGGACGAGGGCCACGGCTATGGCGGGCTGCACATCGAGATCACCTGGT
>JBCBGZ010000076.1:0-13303 GCA_038526245.1 Pseudomonadota bacterium | reverse complement strand
CGAACCTGACGGCTTCAACTTTCTCACCGCGGGCTTCGAGGCGCAGCCCGAACTCGGCTTCTTCCATTTCGGCACTATCAATCAGTGCGCACCAACCCGGGAAACGGACGGCTCTTGGGTCAGCCGGAATGGCGGATGTCGCGCGCGAATGGACGCCCTATTTGACGAAGAGACACTCAAGGGCATCGACACACTTGTTTACGCCGCGAACATTCCTTTCGGCGCTAACAAAACGGCTTTTGCGGGCATGATGGAAGACCTCAAGGCCATCCATCCTGATCTGCGGATCATGGTTTTCGGCGGCTACATCAACACGAAAATTCCCTGTTCTCGGCTTCTAAACGAAGCCGGGGACATTGGGGCGTGTAAACAGGCCGACAATGTCCGTTACTTCGAAGCAGACCCTGAAGCGGGCGAAACTTACGAGCGGATCATGGCGATCGCGGATGGCTATATCGACCGTGTGGCGCTTCTGTGTGAGGACCGCTCCCTTGAAACATGCCGCGTTTCAACGGCCCGAAACGTCCCGCTGATGTATGATGAGCATCATTTGTCTCTCGAATTTGCCGAAGAAACGGGCCGCGAATATGCAGCCGCATTTCCCGATCTCTTTTCGTCTGCGCCATCGCCCGGCATTCGTCCGACCCGTGCAGATCAAGTGGTCCGCCAAGCCCCCCAATCTGGCCCCATAGATTTCGCCTTCCCGCTCGAAGAGGTGCAGGCGTCCCCATTCGTATCGTCTAGGCTCGAAAACGGGGTACTGATGTTGGAGCGCGCCACTTTCGGGGAACTCCTGCCGGGCGGAAAAACAAACGGCGTTGGCTTTGAAATCGCGCCTGGGTGGGAAGACGCGGTTTCCGGCGAGTTGGTGACAATTGTCGTAGAGGGTTCAGCACCGTCTCCAACAACGCTGAAAGTGGCCTACTCAACAAATGAAGTCGGCAATAGTGGGTGGATGGACCGCATTGTGGATGGGACGTTTTCAGAAACGTTCACCTATCGCGTTCCACAGCTCGTAAATGGCAGGGGCGATTATATCGGCATTGCTCCGGATTCCGGCCGATTGGAGATCACCGCGATACGGCTCCTGACGGGCAATGATGGCTAAGCATGTTGCCGACCGGTCGCCCGGTCAGCGCTGAAAGGCGGATGACTAGCTGTCGACAGTCTCAGCATCAGATCGGAATATCTCTGCGGCTTCTTCGCTGTAGCCCAACAATTCGTGTCCGACGGCGATTAGGCTGTGGGTGCTTTCCATATGCTGCCTTTGGCCTGACGCGTAGGCATCGGCGAATTCAAGGTCGAGAGCACATTCGCGCCAGACTCGCATGAAAGTTGGCCAATCATTGAGAATAGTATCAGGCGACAAGAAGTTGCCGGGGTCTGTTTCCTCCCACAGCACCACCGGCTTGCCTTCAGACACGGCCATAGCGGCCGCCATTCCGCCGCCTTTCATCATGGGCAGCTGAATATAGCCTGCGCTATGCTGGATGTAAGCTCTCACATCTCCCACCAGCCCGACGCAAACGATCTGCCCGGAGTCAAAAAACGCGTCCCATTCCGGCCGGGAAGCGCTCACGGCATTTGCATCGGAAACGGCAATCAGATGCCACTTGATCTTTGGGTCTTCTGCCAGGAGTTCGGCAATTGAGATCGCTTCCTCATGGGACAAAGCGGCAATGGCCTGGTCGAGCCTGCCCCCTGCAATTGCGCTGACGAAGACCCGGTTGTCATGCGTTATACCTAAAGCATCCGCTGACACTGGGGTGTGAACTTCCAAGGGAACCAGCGGTATAGCGTGTTCTCGCCATCGCGAAGCACCGGCCGTTTCCAAAGCCTGCGCACGTTTGTCACCATGGGCGAGCAATAAATGCGCAAAATCATCGATTGGATTTCCGGCGTTGAACTGAATGCCGAGTACCGGGCATAGCTCATGGAGCGCTGGGCCGATGTAGATGGACTGGTAGAACCCATACCAACGGATCGCAAATGTCGGGTCGAATCGACAAACGTTGATTGCAACGTTGCGGGCGTGTCCGTCAAAGGAGTGACGCGTCGTCGGATTTTCGTAATTCACCGTCAAATTCTCACGGTCAGCCTCCGGCATCTGCTCCACCAAGTGGTCCCCAATGATTTTCCGCGATCCCTTCGCGTCGGACTGGAATTGGCGATACAGGTTCCGTGTTGTGTGATCATGCGTAAACAACACTCGGATCTTACACAGCTTTCCTGCCGCCCTTGCAGCTTCAAACAGACTGCGGCTATAGCTCGCCACCTGTCGAAGATGTGCGCCTGTTTCTGGCAACGCCGGCACCCACGCCAAAGCAAGCAGTACGCGCACTTCTTCTCGATCAACCCCTTCAACGTTTGTTTCGCTGCGAACCGCGTGCATCTGCGCCTTGAAGGTTTCGGAGAGTGCGGAGCGAGCCGTGTTTTGAATGCGTTCAAGGTCAACGCGCGTATCGGCTGTAAACACCAAGGGCTTGTAGTGCGCGACAAAGCTGGAAAATGTCAGGCACGCATCAATACGCCTGAGCGTTTCATTGTCCTTGCTTCCCAGGGCGCGATCAAGCTCCGCCTGACACACTCGCGCTACCAAATCCGGACGGTGCAGGGCGGCAGAACACAGCGATGCGATTTCGAACATGCAGTCGAAGGGCGCATCCTGCGGCGCATTCAGGAGACGCTCCAGACCTCTGAAGTCCTCAACAATGTAGCTGTTGAGAGGCTGCTCATGGATAAGCATGAGCGTTTTGCGGTATTCAGCAGGCCGCGCATTGCAGTTTTCGATCAGGTATCTTGCCAGTTCGAGCAGGTCCGCGCGCTCAATCATTTCCGTCAACATGGCACACCTCGACGACTATACACCAAGCAGTGTCTTGCAGCCGTGCAGGCTGAAAACAAGGGTGAACTACATCTCGCTGATTGCCTCAATCGCGCTGGCAAGCCTTGGACGCATGATCGAGCCCAGTTCCGGTTTGAAGTCGGAATAGATCGGCAAACACGCAAAACGGTTTTGCAGACTTTCAGAAACCGGGAGTGGCATCGCCTCAATCGGGCGTCGGCCCCGATAGGCATTATTGACGCCTGGCCAATAGTATTTCTTGATCTCAATGCCGAGATCGGCAAACACGCCGATCGCAGCGTTGTCGATGTCTTTATCAAACAGGACGGGGTATTGCGCCCATGGCGAGTTCCCGGGCGACTGTATCAGCTTGTGTTGAGGCAGTGCTTCAAAGTACGCATCATAAAATTCAGCGTGTTGGCGTCGAACATCGATCCAGCCATTGATCATCTCAATTGTGGACAGGCCAATGGCGGCGCGGAACTCGTCGATCTTGCCATTCAGCCCGTCTTCGTAGGTCCGGTCCCGGTTGAACCCAAAATTCATGGCGCGCCGTATCTTGGCGATCATGTCCGGTGGCGCTCCCACAAATCCGCCTTCGCCAATCGCAAAAACCTTTGTGGCGTGGAGGGAAAACACCTCAATCTCGCCATGGTCTGATCCGAAGCGGTGATCGGTGTCTGTTTTCCCAAGGCCGGCGGCTGCGTCAACGATGAGAGGCAAGTCGCGGGAGGCACATATCTCTCGCGTGGCCGAGATATCTCTGACAAAACCAAATGGGCGAACATGGATCACAGCCGCAACGTCAGGGTGCTGGTCGAGCGCGGCAGCCAGGCTCTTGGGACAGAGCTCCCAAATCATTGGATCGATGTCGCAGACCACTGGGGTCGCGCCTGCCGCAAAAATAGCCTGCGGGGTTGCTGCGAACGTAAAGTCGGGAAGGATGACTTTCTTGCCGTATACGTCAATCGCGTTCAGTGCAGCCAGCAGACCCGCAGTATTGCTCGAGCACAACACACCCTCATAGGACGGATGCAGATACGTCTCCGACATCTGTTCCGCTAGGCGAACGGCCAATGGACCAAAATTGGAGAAGAACTTGGCTTTATAAGACGCCTCAAGGTGCGGGACCCACGCCTCTGGGGGAGGGATAACCGGCTTTAAGTACGGGAAAAGCATGATCATCTCCTTCGCGACCGCGGATATCATTTGACCAACGCGTTGTCGACGACGTTAGAGCTTCCCAAACCTGTTTCACACGTACAATTTGTCTCAAGTAACAATGGAGAAGCGAAATTGCCCAGCGAACAGCCACAGCTCTATCTCTACGGCTCTGGTGGTCATGCGAGAAGCCTGACCGAGACGGCGATCGCGGCTGGATTCTTTGTTGCTGCCTATGTTGATGCCCGGCGTGCGGGAGAGACACAATTGGGCTTCGATGTTGTTGCTGAGCTTCCGACATCCACGGATCATCTTTGTGTTACGGTAGCAATTGGTGACAATTTCCACCGTCAACGAGTTTCTCAAGAGCTTCTTCGTTCTCGCCCCCACGTGACATTTCCCGCGCTGATCCATCCCTCTGCTTCTGTTTCGAGTTTCGCTACAATTGGCGATCACGTTTGTATCTTGCAGAATGCAACGGTAGGCACTCAGGCCGTGTTGAGCGAAGGCGCACTGGTCAATACCGCCGCGAGCATTGATCACGACTGCCAAATAGGCCCTTATGCGTCCCTTGGTCCGGGATCCACTTTGGGCGGCACTGTCAGCATTGGCGAACGCTCATCGATCGGTCTTGGTGCAAAGATCCACCACGCACGGACCATTGGCAATGACACCCTTCTAGGTGCGGGAAGCTACTTGCACTCAGATCTCGGTCACGCCGTCGTAGCCTTTGGATCCCCTGCAAGAATCGTTCGGTCGCGAAGTATGGGTGATCCGTACTTGTGATGCCACTTCAGGCGCTGGCGTAGCGCGCCTCGAGCCGGTCAAAGAGTTCCAAGTCGATCTGGTTGGCGTCTACGAGCTTGTCGGACAGTTCGTCGCCGATTTCGTCGCGGATCTTTGCCATGCGCGTATCGATGGAGTCGACTTCGCCGCTGGTGACGTTCTTCTGCGTGGCGAAAGCTTCAAAGTCTGGAAAATGCGGCTTGAGATAGGCTTCCATCCGCTCCATTGACCCGCTGAAGTCTTCGACCCGCCCAATGAAGTCCAGCGCGTCAAAAGCATCAAGCGCCTGGCCGCGGACATCAACCACGTGGCGGCTCACGAAGAAAGCGAGTCTGCGGGCCTGGAAGTTTGTCAGCGCGTAGTCGTAGGGCGTATCCAGACGCTGGCGAATGTACCCTGCCAGGTCAGTGGACTTTGCGAGCTTTGAGCCAGCCGTCACCGTCTCTTGCTTTCGCTCGAACTGGTACGCGGAGAGGATACGCAGGATGGGGTGGCGCAGGAAGATAATCGGAAACACGTTCAGGCGTGGGGTTTCGTAGCCCGTGAACCAGTTGCCCGTGTGAGACGAAAACACGGTGTACTTGGAATTCGCCACGATGTGGCTAAGGACCATGTCGGCGTTCGAGAAGTTATCCGCACCGGGAAATTCCTGCTCGTTCCAAGCCTCACCGAAGGCTGACTTCAAAACATGGTCGACGGATGTGCCCGCATTCTTAAACAGATGGCAGTGGAATATCACGTTCCGGTGCCCACTCTGGGTCGGTTCGCTGGGGCGAGGCGGGCCCAGCCGGAAAAGGTTTCCATCCGTCTCGTCACGAACGCGCAAAAGGTGCAAAGCGCGGCTGGCGTGCACATGGCGTTGTTCCCTGTCTGGAAGCCGTGCGCCGTCACCAACCGCTGAGAGAACATTCCGTATAACGTGCGAACGCGCACCCGGGCGCGGCCGGAATCCATCCCACTTTGGCTCGTTTGGCCTGGATGCGAATTCGATGACGGCTCGGCTTTGATCTTCAGTGAGCGATACACCGGCTTGCTCGAGCGCAATGTTTGGCTTCGACATCATGTCTGCAAACCGAATAATCGGCACGTTGTCCGGCAAATGCACCAATGCGTGGGCATTGTAGCGGCCCCAAAGCGTTTCAGAGCGATTGGAACTCATCTTGTCGCGGCGCCAGAGTGAGCGGGAAACTTCCTCGGGATCGCGCAGCACGAACAGGTGAGACACATCAAAGCCGAGCCTGCGGGCCGATGCCTCCCAAAGCGGCAGGAGGATGCATAGGCGCGGGTCTTTGATCACCGAATGCGGTTCCGAAACATCGTACTCCCGCGACAGAACACGATCGACTTCGCGGGCAAATGTTCTCTCAGCCCAGGCGATAGGATCTTCAGGCGCAAATCCCAGAACACCGACATGGGAAGGTATCGAGTCCCAGCGCGCGCCGATGGCCCGCAGGATGTGGTCGTTTAAATTCACGACCAAACGCGATTCAAAGAAGCCCTTGGGATTGTCTGGGGCCGACTCCATGGGAGTCGCTGGCCCTTTCGCTCCAACGAGTTCGAGGGCGCCGGCCACCGCTGAGGTGCCCGAACGGTGCATTCCAACAACAAAAGTCAGTTTTGGATTGGGTGTCGTCATTTCGCTGACTTTCTAAAAGCTACTTCGCTTTATGGCGTGACATCTTTGGTCACAGGCTTGATCAGCCCACGGGCCAGCCCCTCGAGCTTGGAACGGGCGGCATTCTTGCCGAACGCGCTTTCAACATAAGCCTGTCCGTTCACAGACAAATTGTTCCAAAGCTGCTCATTGCAATAGAGGTCGGCCATCAGAGCTGCGAAACTGCCGGTGTCTTCGCCCACAAGAACGTGTTCGCCGGCCACCAGGCCCATGCCTTCCGTTGCCATCCGGGTGCCGATCACAGGCACGCCCATTCGCAGACTGTTTCCGACCTTGCCCTTGACGCCCGCCCCATACCGCAGGGGTGCGACCGTGAACCGAATGCGGGACAGATAGGTCTCAAGGTCCTCGACAAAACCGACAATGCTGATGTCGTCGTCTGCATAGTCCTGGAAATCTGCCGGCATGTGGCTGCCGATGATATGCAGATTGGCGCCCAGATTGTGTTCCCGGAACCGGGGCCAGATGTCTTCCACAAGGTGCTGAACGGCATCGATGTTCGGCGGATGGCGATAACCGCCAACAAATGCAATGTCCTGGCGCACCTGGAATCCCTTGTCGCGCTCGAAAGGCTCGTAAATTAGCGGGATGACGACGCTCGGGAATGGCCCGATCTCATCGCGAAGGTAGTCCACCTCATGTTCCGAGACGATGATGGTGGCGTCCGCCTTCTGGATGATATCGAGCTCCAGCTGTTTGGTCTCATATGCCTTGTTCAGCGCGGCTTGGTCACCACTCAGCTCAGCTTCGCGCAGCATGCGCAGGTGATGAATATCGACGGTGTCAAACACGATCGGCTTGTCCGGGCACGCCGCCTTGAGCCGTGGGAAGAAGCTTCCGCCCGCCGTCACACGCGACAGTATGAACAGGTCGAACCGATCTGCATTTTCAAGGACGTACTGCTCAGGGTCGCGGGCATAGGGCCGATGAATAACTTCGACGCCAATGCGCTGGAGATCTCGAGAGTAACGGCCGGACCATTGTAGATTCTCGGGAACAAACGTGACCCGGTATCCCAGCTCCGTCAGCAGTTTCATATAAAAGAAGGCTGTAATTGAGCCGCTGTCCTTATCCGGCTTCGGCGAATCCGCGTCGTAAATGAGAACAGACCCCTTCGGACGGCGGTCGACCATGTCCCGGGTCATGCTGCCCGGCTTGCCAAGTTTGGCGAGGTCAGCGCGCCAATGCTCCGCGAACTTTTTCTGGTTGATGACCTGATAGCTCTTCACGCCCGTTGACGTGTCCGTTCCCGAAGAGATGCCCTCATAGTGCACAACCACCGACAAAGGCTGATAGACAACCCGCATACCGGCCGACCGTACCTTCATGGCAAAGTCTGTGTCTTCATAATAGGCGGGGGCCAGATATTCGGAGAAGCCGCCAGCGTGATCCCAAAGATCGCGTCGGACCATGATCGAAGCCCCGGAGATATAGTCGGCATCTCGTTCATAGTTGAACTCGGGCCGGCCGGGGTCATCAATGCGGCCATAATTGGCGCACACGCCCTCGTCCCAGACAATGCCGCCCGCTTCCTGGAGCAGCCCATTTGGATAAATGAGCTTGGACCCGACCATGCCGATGTATGGATCACGGTCGAACGTTGCGACCATTTCATCGAGCCAGCCCGGAAGCACCGCTGTGTCGTTATTGAGTAGGATCAGATACTTCGTCGAGGTGCGCTGCACGGCAGCGTTACACGATTTCAGGAAGCCCAGATTGGTCTCGTTCTCGTAGGCGACGACGCCTGGCACATCAGCCAGCTCGCGGGCCAGAAATTTGCCTGAATCGTCTGGCGACTGGTCGTCTGCAATCACAATCTCAAACGGTGTCTTGTCTCCTGACTCCAGCATGGAGAGCACGCAGCGGAGCGTGTACTCCACGTTCTTGTAGGCCGGCACGATGACTGACACGAGGGGCGGTTCAGCCTGCGGCTTGGCCGCTGCCTTGATCATTTGCACCGTTTCGATGGGCGTGAGACCTGCCGTGCGGTCAAAGAAGGGCTTCGGCGGCATCGCCTGGCGACCGGCAGCGCGTCCGACATGAAGGAACTCCAAAAGCGCAGGTTCATTGCGCTCGGCGACCTCAGGGTAGCGCGCAAGGTAGTAGCGCTGGCCAAAATTCTCGCTGGGCTGGAACCAGACCATATGACCAAAGTCCATGTAATGGACCAAGGGATGAATGCCGCTTTCCAGCTTGTCCGCATACATGCGCCGGTAGAATGCAGGATCGAAATAGGCGTTCGGCCAAAGACCGGCTTCTTCGCCCAGAGTTATGTAGTGCGTGAGCGGATCGACGGTCGCAACATCAGCGCCGTCTTGCTTCATGTAGAAGCCACAATCGAACAAGGGATGTATCCATCTGTCGCCGGTGCGCCAGTGGTTCAGGTAATGAATGATGGGGTGCTCGCTCAGTCCCCCATGTTTACGCATATAGAATTCAGGGTCGGTGAGAGGGTGGGTCTTGACCTTCTGCAGGGGCGAATCGGGTTCCCAAAGCTGTGAAAACGCAATCCGCTTTTCGAAGGCAGTGCCGGTCAATTCGAGCGTCTGCAACTCCAGAAGCAGATGGGGATGCCGACCTGCAGGCAATCCGTGGGTTAGAAAGTCGACCAGCAGGGCGTTTGGCGTTTGGGCCGTCGCATTGAAGGGGCGATAGAAGGACACGTCCAGAAACCGGAAGGTGCGCGCCCTGTCTGAAGACTGGAAAAAATCCTCAACAATTGTCCCCGACGGCGTTGCTTCGACTGAAGCCTGGTGCGCTTCGAAGTAGCGATCCATGTCGAAGTATGGGCAGGGCCTGCGCCACTCCCGTCCGCCATGCATCATATAGTGGACAATTGCCGGAAGGTTTGCCTCCACAACATCGGGGTAAGTGCGGACGTAAAACTCAGCGTCAAAAACCGGGTTTGGCGACAAGTTCTCAAAAGCGCCGATCTGGCGGTAGTGATCAACGGGCGAGAGCTCGCTCTCCGAGACTTCTGGATACTGCGCGAGATACCAGGTTTCATCGAAGAACTGGATCGCGTTATCGATTATTGGCCCAAAATCGTTCGGTAGAGACGGCAGCGTGGTCGCAATCGCACCTCGCCGAATTTTCTTGCGCACCGCGGCCATTGCGTCACTCCTCTACTCACTGCGCTCCCCTTAACCAAAGCTGGCACGAAAGCAAAGCCATCAGGTGCTGTGAATGGCGAGCGATCTGTCTCCCGCCGGTGTGTTGTTTTGAACACGCTTGACGATTGAATCTGCCGTCTCGAATTCGTGTCATATGTTGCCAAAGCGTTAATGTGCGGGTACGGAAACGTGGCGAATTGATGGCACTTAGTATCTGAATGCGAGGGGATTGCATTATGGGATTTCTTGGAACCCGAGCGAAGCAACAGCCAGAAACTCTGAAGAGTATTTCTGACGTGGTGTCTCGCTTCAACCATGCTTTTGCGACCGGAGACTGCGCGCCCCTGCTGGAGGTCTGCGATGACCTTGGCGAGTACTCGTGCAACTTTTTTGGCGACGCTGGCGTGATTGTGGGCTCTGAGGCGCCAACGACAGCCCGGGAAGACTTCGGCACATTCCAAAACGCCGGTCAGCGATTTGATGTTGTCTACCAGGACGGCATGGATGACGGCCAGCGGGGCTTCTGGATTGTCCGGTTGATCGACCAGGCCACCGGGGAAGACTTCCTTGCAAGCCTCTCTCTGTCCCTCAATCCCGACAAACAGGTGTCGCGGTTCTTTCTGATTGCGGACAACGCTATCCGCTAGTCAGAAGTTAACCTCAGCCACAGCAGAGCAGTTGCTCTCACGCTGCGAAGTGGTTACCGATTTCAGCAAGCTGTTTTAACCTTGGCTTGTGTAGAGGGATTGGTGACATGAGTGCAGCCGCTCGGCCGTTGAACTGTCTTGTGATCGGAAAAGCGAAGACAGGCACCACCGCCCTCGCCCACCTTATTCAATCCGAAACCGGCTCCAGCGTACTGCATATGGAGCCGAAGGGCATCCGCGAGATACTGCCCGCCTTACCGGAAGACGATGGCTATCTCTCGAAAATCATCTTCGAACACTTCCGGGGCCGGTTCCGCCATCTGAATGCAATTATCCATAACGAACTATACGCGCAGTACGACAAAGTCGTTTTCATTCGCCGCGACATCCGCGACGAAATGGTGAGCCGCCTTCTCTATCTCGCCAAGATTATTGCGCCGGGCAATCATCCCGAATCGGCTTGGCGCGAATGGATAGACGTTCTGCGAGAAAAGGAGAGATCGCCGGGCTCACTTTCGTTTCGAGAAATGTGTGAAAAGTTTCAGTCGATATTCGGCCCAAATGCCTGGCGAGACATCACCAACCTGCACACCGACACCGAACGCGAATTCAACAATTTCATCAGCAATTCGATCAAGCGAGACCACGCGGTCGTCCAATACGAAGACCTTATCGACAACAATATCGACGGTCTGATGGAGTATTTCGGCCATACATTTTCCGGCACCATGGCCGACGTTGAGCTTGGAAAGTTCGCCTACACAAAGCGGTCCGGCCAGTATGGCGGCTGGCGCAGCTTTTTCCTTTCACAGGATGTCGATGACATTCGCTCCATCCTGGACCGCAAAGGCCTGGACAGATTCGATGATTGGGATCTGGAAGCGGCAGAGGCCCTCAATCCCAGTGATTTTTCTCAGTACGTCATTCGGATGAGCGCACGCCCCCTGGAAGTCTTCCAGTAAAATCCCGTGCCGTGCTCAAAACAACAAACCCCGGAGACATCACATTTCCGGGGTTCGTCGATTTGTCAGCTTGTCACCTTAGCCGAGATCAAAACCAAACGCGTCATCCACAAGACCTGAGAACATGTCGTCGAGTGGATCAAAAGACGATCCGAAATCGATACCCATGTCTCCGGAGTTGGTCAGCGGCGTCTCGGGCATTGTCATCTCCGCGATGAAGTCGATGCCGCCTGCAGATCCAGAGCCTGGAAGGTTTGGAAGGCTGAAATCAAAGCTCTCCAGTTGCGGTGGGATCGCCGCCACTTGCGCGTCCCCATCGCCAGACCCTGACGATTGTGAGGCTTGAGGGGCGCTCGATGGCACCACAATCGCGTCCGTCACATCGCTCAGGTTCGAGTTGCGGAAGGTCGCGGTCACGGCTCCGTTGTTGAAGACGACATTGTTGCCAACTTGCGTGAAATCGGAAGCCGCATCATTTGCGTCCACATACCCGAAGCCTTCAAGCCGAACCGTTTCACCAACCTCGAAGTTGGTGATCAAATCCGCGCCTGCATCGGCCCCGCGCAGGAGGTATTCATCCAGGCCTGTACCGCCATCCAGGATGTCATTGCCGAGACCACCGACGAGGGTGTCGACGCCTGCATCGCCGCGGAGCGTGTCATCGCCATCTCCGCCAAGCAGCAGGTCGTTGCCGTCCTGACCGACCAGGACGTCTGCTCCGATCCCACCGTCGAGACGGTCAACACCACCGTTGCCGAACAGGCGGTCATCGCCTTGTTCGCCGAAGAGGAAGTCATCATCCGCGCCACCCAGCAGAGCGTCATTGTCGGCTCCGCCATACAGGGTGTCACTTCCGGCACCACCGTCGAGACGGTCCTCCCCAGCATCACCGTCAAGTCGATCAACACCGTCTTCACCGAAAGCAATGTCAGCCCCGTCACCGCCGCGGAACGTGTCGTCCCCCGTTCCACCGAAGCCTGTATCGATGCCAATGCCACCAATGAGAACGTCGTTGCCAGCGTTACCGTCGAGGCGGTCATCACCATCGCCGCCCTCCAGCCGGTCCGCGTCATCTCCGCCGCGCAGAGTGTCATTGCCGGCTTCACCGAAGAGCAAATCGTCTCCTGCCGCACCGATAAGGACGTCATTGTCTGCACCGCCGAAGATTTCGTCGTTGCCGTCATTCCCATCGATACGGTCGTTACCGTCCTGACCGCGGAGGATGTCGTTTCCGCCCTCGCCGAACACTGAGTCGTCACCTTCACCGGCGAGAACGATATCGCGATCCGCCCCGCCGTAGATAACATCAGCGCCAGCATTACCCTCTAGCCGGTCTTCGCCAGCATCCCCGAAGATCGTGTCGTTGCCGTCTTCGCCAAACACGAAGTCTGCACCGTCATGGCCGTAAATCGTATCGTTATCCAGGCCGCCGTAAAGAACGTCAGCGCCGGTTCCGCCGAACAGGACATCGTTTCCGCCCTCGCCGAAGATCGTGTCCACGCCGGCCTCACCGGACAACACATCTGCACCATCGCGGCCCAGGATCCGGTCATCACCGTTTCCGCCGTTGAGCACATCGTTGCCAGGGGTTCCAAAGAAGACGTCATTGCCCTCGGTTGAGCCTACAATCGTGATGGACAGGGTGGCCGTATCGGTTCCTCCAAAGCCATCATCGACGGTGTAGGTAAAGCTCTCAACGGTGCTCTGCCCCGGCAGGAGGCCCTGATAGGCATTGTTGGAGTTGAAGGCGAACGTGCCATCAGAGTTGACCTGCAGTGTGGCTCCCGAAGCCAAGGTCAGCAGCGCGCCAATGCTCGCAGCCTGACCGTCCAGTTCGGTGATCGACAGTGTATCGCCATTGGCGTCGCTGTCCGCTCCGTTTCCATTGTCTGCCAGTAGAGACCCGGAAACTGACGCGGCCGTGTCGCCGATGCTGAAGGCATCATCATTCCCAACCGGATCTGCATTCTCCAGGTTGATCGTAATGGACTGCGACGTAGTCACATCGCCATCAAATGCGCCGACCGAGAGGGAGTCCCCGTCACGATCACCAGCGTTTGGCGTGTAGGTCAGGCTTGCAATTGCAGCGTTGATGTCTGCGAGCGAACCATTGA
>JBCBGZ010000075.1:0-13364 GCA_038526245.1 Pseudomonadota bacterium | reverse complement strand
CTTCGACCCAATCGGCTGGAGGAGAGACCTCAGATTGCGCGAAAACACTGGTACAGCTTGTCAGCGATGCACATAGCAGCACGGCCATCGCCGGACGAAAAGATGTAATGAGCATGACTTTGCCTCCTATTTCGACAGGCTACGATGGATCAGGTTTTCGAGGTATTCTTGGCGCCCGGACGTATGACCGCCATCAATTCCCTCGCCCGCCACGCGGTCAGCAATGGAATCGAGACTCGCTTCCGGTGCCGTAATCGCCGCTCCGAGTTCACCTTCCCAACCGCGATAGCGCTTCGCCTTGAACGCGGCGATTTCGCCTTTTTTCAGGATGTCAGCGGCGCAGGTCAGAGCATGGGCCAACGCATCTACCGCTCCGATTGTCGCGTAAAAAAGGTCCGCCGGATCGCTGCTCTGGCGCCGCACTTTCGCGTCGAAGTTAAAGCCTCCGGAGTCCAGCCCACCTGATGGAAGCAATTCAATCAGGGCAGACACCATATCTCGCGTATCGAGGTTGAACTGATCGGTATCCCAACCGTTTTGGGCGTTGCCGCAATTGATGTCGATCGATCCCATCACGCCCAGCGCAACAGCCGTGGCAATCTCGTGGGCGAAACTGTGCCCGGCAAGCGTGGCATGGTTCGGTTCTATGTTGACGTGAACTTCTCCCACAAGGTCGTAGCGTTCAAGGAACCCATAAACGGTTGCCGTATCGAAATCGTATTGGTGATACATCGGCTCATGGGGCTTCGGCTCGAGCAGGATTTTCCCTTCAAACCCGATCTTGTGCTTGTGCTCGACGACCATGGACAAGAAGCGCCCGAGATTGTTCATCTCGCGCTTGAGGTCGGTATTCAGGAGCGTGTCGTACCCTTCGCGCCCGCCCCAGAGCACATAATTTGCGCCTCCCAATCGGTGGGTGGCGTTGAGGCAATCGCGGATCTGACGGATCGCACAGGCCGCAACGGCGGGATCCGGGTTGGTCAGTGCCCCTGCTGCGTAGCGCTTGTGACTGAAGAGATTCGCAGTCCCCCAGAGCAGACGGATGCCAGTCTCGTCCTGATAGCGCGCGAGCCGGTCCGTTGCCCGGGCCATATTGTTGGCGAGATCATCTGGGGTCGGTGATGGCTCCACCACATCAACATCATGGAATGTGTAGAAAGGGAGCCCCAGCTTCGACGTGAACTCGAAAGCAGCGGCCATTTTCAGATCAGCCGCACCACGTGCATCGGTGATATCATGCCAGGTCCGGCCAAAAGTACCCTGCCCGAAGATATCGAAGCCGTCCCAGCAGAAGGTGTGCCAATAGCACACTGCCATGCGCAGGTGCTGCTCCATGGTTTTTCCCAGAACGGCGGCATCTTTCGAATAATGCCGATAGGCCAGCATATTCTCAGAAAGTGGCCCCTCATATCGGATATCTCCGATGTCGGGGAACACAGGCCCCTGATCAAACGACATGGAACTATCGGGCACGGTAGCCTCCTTCAGAGATGGGCTGGGTGGCGTGGTAAAGAGACGAGACTTGGGCGCGTCGTTGTGAATACATGTCTGCCATGTCGGCGTCGGACGCGACGCTGAACAAGAGCTCTGGCGGCACGCTCCAGGCGTCTTGCGCGCCGGGGGAAAGACTGATCGCAGCAAGCCGGGCCGCGCCCAATGCAGCGCCGACATCCGCCCCTTCGCGATAGTCGAGCGGACGCTGCAATGCGCTGGCAAGAATCTGCCCCCAAAAGCGCGAGCGCGATCCTCCCCCCACAACTGACAAGGAATCGACAGAAATATCCGCCTGGCTAATCGCGCCCAGACCATCGGCCATGCCCATTGCCACGCCTTCAAGGACAGAGCGGGCCAGATCTGCCGGACCGGTCGCGTGCGTGAGCCCGAAAAATGCACCCTTTGCATTCGGATCATTATGGGGCGTGCGCTCGCCCGAGAGATACGGCAGGAAGAGCGGTGTCGAAGCCGAGAGTGGGCTCGATTCAGCAAGCGCCACAAAGGCGTCAACGCCATCGCAGCCCGTGAGTTTAGCTCCCCAATCAAGGCAACTGGCTGCGCTCAACATGACCGACATGACGTGCCAACGATCCGGCAGCGCATGGCAAAAGGCGTGAACACCGGAATCTGGATTCGAGCGAAACGTGTCGGTGGCAACAAAGATGACGCCCGATGTACCCAGGGACATCAGCGCCTCGCCCGGCTGCGTGACGCCTGAGCCCACAGCACTGGCCGCATTATCGCCGCCGCCCGCGCAAACGGGGACACGCGACATGCCCCAGTCTGAGGCCACTTCAGCGCGGAGTTCACCGGCAGCTGCGGTCCCCTCAAACAGTTCGGGCATTTGATGAGTCTCAAGCCCACACGCGTCCAAGAGAGGGTCTGACCAGTCACGTTCAGCCACATCCAGCCACAGCGTTCCCGCGCTGTCGGACATATCGGAGGCATAGCCACCGGTCATGCGCAGTCGAACATAATCTTTTGGAAGCAGCACCTTGGTGGTCGCCGCAAAGACGTCAGGTTCATGGCGGCGGACCCATTCAAGCTTGGGAGCTGTAAAACCGGGCATAACCAGATTACCGCCAAGCGTCAGGAACCTCGGTTCGCGGGTCTGGAGTGCAGCGCATTCAGCGCTGGACCGTCCATCATTCCAGAGAATGGCCGGGCGAAGCGGGCGATCATCTTTCCCGAGAAGCGTGGCGCCGTGCATCTGCCCGGACAGGCCGATCGCCATCACCGCTTCACGCAGTTTTGGCGACAATTTCCGAATCGCACCTCCTGTCGAGGCCCACCATTGATCGGGGTCTTGCTCTGACCAAAGCGGTGCGGGGGTCTGCACATCAAGCGGCGCACTCGCTGAATCGAGAACGCGACCATCATCCCCCAGAATGACGGCCTTCACACCGGAAGTTCCGACATCAATGCCTAAGAACACGCTTTCCTCCAAAATGCGCGGATCGTGCAGTGCCCACGCTTTATGTTAGCGCTAACATATTGACTTTAGGGATACAAGCGTGCGCACAAAGCTGTGCTTCTGATCACTGGAAGGGACCTCATTTGGAAATGCGCCCACCACGACCAACGCTTGCCGATGTTGCAAAGCGGGCAGGTGTTTCGACCATGACCGTGTCGCGCGTGGTGAACCATGATCAACGCGTAAGCCGCGCCACGCGAACCGCTGTGGAAGCTGCTATCGCGGCTCTGCAGTACGTTCCGAATGTTGCAGCGCGCACCCTGGCGCGGGGGGAGATTCAGCGGGTTTGCCTTCTGTATGGAAATCCGTCTGCAGCCTATCTCGGCACGCTCCTGCTCGGCGCGTTGGAGGCAACTTCAAAAGCGCGGGTTAACCTGATTGTTCAGCAGATTTCAGACCCCGTGGACAAAACCAGTCTTGCTGAACGCTTTCGCCAGGATTGGGATGCGTTGTTGATCCCGCCGCCCATGAGCGATGATCCCATCATTCAGGAAACGGTTCTTCAAAACGAAATCCCAGCGACATTCATTTCCACCGGAGCTCCACCACGTAGCCGTGTCAGTGTGGGCATCGATGACAAGGCCGCGGCCCGGGACATGACGCAACACCTGATCGAACTGGGTCATTCACAAATCGGCTTCATCCGGGGCAATCCCGATCAAACGGTGACGGATTTGAGATACCGCGGCTATCGCGACGCGCTCTCAAGTGCAGGATTGGAAGAAACCCCAGGCTGGATTGCCCGAGGTCTTTTTACATACCAGTCTGGACTTGAGGCTGGGATGGCGATGCTCTCCCTGCCTGCGAAGCCGACCGCGATTTTCGCGAGCAATGACGACATGGCGTCCGGTGTGATCGCGGCAGCGGCGCGGCTGGGGCTGACAGTGCCGACGGATCTGTCCGTCGCTGGGTTCGATGACTTGCCAATCGCCTCAACGCTTTGGCCTGCGCTCACCACAATCCAGCAACCCATTTCCGAAATCACAGCGCGAGCGGTTGCCGCTCTTACCGCGCCGAGCCCGAGGGATTCTGAATCGTCTGCGGAGGTATCTGACAGTCGACATCAGATCGTACCGCATCATTTGATCAAACGCGGCTCCACAGCGCCGCCGACGAAGTGACCAGCTTTCGGATGGCGCGCACCCGCGGCTATGCTGCTGAATTGCGCAACCTGTCTCCGATGTCCTGTATGGAGTTTGCGAGATGACTCTGATCTAAAGAGCTTCTGCGAATTCGAGGCCGCCACAGAGAGGCTCATGACAGGCACAGACCCGGCTGCCGCGAGCACAGTCATCACGCTGCGCCAGAGGATTGGGCTTTGGCTCGGCCCCGCGCTGGCCATTGCCATCCAACTGTTCCCCCTGCCGGATGCCCTTGTGGAGACCACAGGGTCTCTGGATGGCGCACGCGACGCCTGGATCGTTTTGTCCCTTGTGGCCCTAATGGCGGTCTGGTGGATCAGCGAAGCGATCCCGATACCGGTCACATCGCTGCTGCCGATGGTGGTGCTACCGCTGTTCGGCGTGCTCAGCATGAAAGCCACGGCAGCCGAATACATGCATCCTGTTGTGGTGCTCCTCATGGGTGGCTTCATAGTCGCCAAAGCCGTTGAACGGTGGAATCTGCATGCCCGCATTGCCCTTAATATTGTTGCAAGGGTGGGAGACCATCCCGCGATGCTCATTGCGGGTTTCATGGCCGCAGCCGCCCTTTTGTCGATGTGGATATCCAACACGGCAACGTCGATCATGATGATGCCGATCGCTCTTTCCGTTGCGACAGCGGTCCTCGGTCCGGGCAGGCTCGACGCACCCTTTACCTACGCACTTTTGCTTGGAATTGCCTATGCCTGTTCGATCGGCGGTCTTGGCACACTGGTCGGCACGCCTACAAACCTGATTGTTGTTGGCTACCTTAACGAGACTGCCGGCTTTGATATCAGCTTTGCCGAATGGATGATGCTGGGACTTCCAGCCGTTCTCGTCATGGTACCACTCGCCTGGCTTGTCCTGACACGCTTTGCTTTCAGCATTAAAGCCCATGAGACGCCCTCTGCGCAAAACGTTGTTAAGGAACAGCTTGATGCGCTTGGCCCGGTACGGATGCCGGAAGTCCGAACGCTGATTGTGTTCGGACTGATCGCTTTCCTCTGGGTGTTTCGACAGCCTCTGACAAAAACCGAATTCGGCGGATTTGCACCGCTCGGGGGAATGACAGACCACTTGATCGCGATTTTCGGTGTCGTTCTATGTTTCCTTGTGCCCGCCGGGGACAAAGACGATCCAAAGGCACGTCTGCTCGACTGGCCAACGGCAGAGTCGATCCCGTGGGGCGTGCTTCTTCTCTTTGGCGGCGGCATGTCTTTGGCTGCGGCAATTTCTGCAACGGGGCTCGGCGGTTGGATCGGCGGCGAACTTGGCGGTCTTGCCGCGCTCCCCATTCTGGTTGTCATCGCCGCTCTGACTGCATTTGTGATTTTTGCGACCGAGGTCACCAGCAATATTGCGACGGCTTCAGCGCTCATGCCGGTGCTCGGCGCGGTTGCCTTGACCACGGGTTTGCCTGTCGAATTGCTCGCTGTTCCCCTGGCACTGGCCGCCAGTTGCGCCTTCATGTTGCCGATGGCAACGGGGCCGAACGCCGTTGTCTTCGCAACGGGTCAGGTGTCCCTCCCCACTATGGCAAGAGCAGGCTTTGTGCTCAATCTGCTTGGGATCGTGGTAATTTCCGCCCTAAGCTACGGCCTCGCAGCACGCATATTGGGATGATCTTGCGCGTGTGATGACTCGCGTCTACATCTCGTCAAAGTTGATCATGGCTCTTGCCTTCTTGGCGTTGCAGATCATGTCGTAACCATCCCCGGCCGCGGGACACGAAAATCGTTCAAGACTCAAGGCGGTGTCCATTCCGTCCGGTCCATCCCTGGGGGTGCTGTTGAAACTCGCCATCTTGAAAGAAACAGATCCCGGCGAACGCCGCGTTGCAGCCACGCCGGATACGGTCGCAAAGCTTGTCGGCCTGGGTCATACCGTGAATGTCGAAGCCGGTGCAGGCGTGGCGGCAGGCTTTCTAGATGATGCGTTCGCCGAGGCCGGGGCCAGCATGATGAAGAATCCGGCGGACACCACGAAGAGCGCTGACGTGGTTATGACCGTGCGAGCCCCCTCAGCGCCAACCATAAAGCATCTACCGGAAGGGTCCGTTCTGATCGGCCTCCTTGATCCTTTCAGCATGGACGCAGCCCCCCTGAACGCCCGCAAGATCACCACGCTTGCCATGGAGTTCACCCCACGAATAACCCGGGCGCAATCGATGGACGCCCTCTCGTCCCAGTCAAACCTTGCGGGCTATCGCGCCATCATAGAAGGCGCCCAAATCTATGGCCGCGCCATGCCAATGATGATGACGGCAGCGGGCACCGTCGCCCCGGCGAAAGTGTTTATCATGGGAGCGGGTGTGGCCGGCCTGCAGGCAATTGCAACGGCCCGGCGCCTTGGTGCGGTGGTGTCGGCTACGGATGTACGCCCGGCTGCGAAGGAGCAAGTGGCATCCCTTGGCGCGAAATTCATCGCTGTTGAGGATGATGAGTTCAAAGCCGCCGAGACCGCTGGCGGCTACGCCAAGCAGATGTCTGACGAATACCAAGCCAAGCAGGCAGCCCTGACTGCCGAGCACATTGCCAAGCAGGACATTGTGGTGACCACCGCTCTTATCCCAGGCCGGCCTGCCCCAGTTCTGGTGACTGAAGAGATGGTCGCCTCCATGCGGCCGGGCTCGGTGGTTATAGATATGGCCGTGGCCCAGGGCGGCAATTGTCCGTTGTCCAAGCCCGACGAAGTGGTCGATGTTGGCGGAGTGAAGATCGCCGGCTTCACCAATCTGCCCGGCCAGGTCCCAGCCGATGCCAGCGCGCTCTACGCCAAGAACCTCTTGAACTTCCTGCCTCTGATAACGGGCGAGGACGGAGCGCTGAACCTGGACACTGAAGATGAAATCGTCACCGCCATGGTGCTGACCAAAGGCGGCGAAACCGTGAATGAGAGGCTGAAGGGATGAAGTATTTGGGAGCCATACTGGGCGCGATCTTGCTCGCCCTGCCCGCCCATGCCGCCGGCGTGGATGATATCAGCGCACCGATTTTCCTGGCCGCGATTTTCGTTCTGGCCTGTTTCGTCGGATACTACGTTGTGTGGAGCGTGACCCCGGCCCTGCACACGCCGCTTATGTCAGTCACAAATGCGATCTCCGCGGTCGTCGTGGTCGGCGCTGTCATCGCTGCGGCAGCTGTTTCCACAGGCGGCGTGGACGGAGAAACCACTCAGGAGGTCTGGACGGCACGCGGGCTCGGCGCCGGCGCGGTCTTCCTCGCCGCCATAAACATATTCGGCGGCTTCCTGGTCACCCGGCGCATGCTGGCCATGTACAGGAAGAAATCATGAGCGCCGACCTGACAGCCGGGCTGTATTTGGTTTCAGCCATCCTTTTCATTTTTGCCATTCGCGGCCTGTCCAGCCCGGCCACAGCGCGCCAGGGCAACATGCTCGGCATGATCGGCATGGCCATCGCCGTGGGCACAACGCTGGCGCTGGTCGCCCCCAGCCTGGAGCCAGCGACGATCGGCCTGATCGCAGGCGGCCTTTTGCTCGGTGGCGGGATAGGCGCTCTGCTTGCCCAGCGCGCGCCGATGACGGACATGCCTCAGCTTGTGGGCCTGTTTAACGCGCTCGGCGGCGGCGCTTCCTTTTTGGTGGCGATGGCAGCCATCTATGCACCGGACGCGTTTGGCTTGCAGCAATTCTTCTGCACAAACCCGACCGGGCCAAACCTGGACCAGTGCTACGGCATGGGCGGTCGTTCGGTTGTCGAGCTTGGGCTGAGTGTCATTCTGGGCGCCGTAACGGTGACCGGATCGTTGATCGCGGCGGCCAAGCTGAATGGCAACATTTCAGGCGCGCCCATCCTCTTGCCCCTGCGCCACATCCTGAACCTGGTCCTGGCCATTGCGTTGGTTGGTCTCATCATACTGGCCGTCGATAGCCGTGGCCAGGAAGCCTGGATCTTCTGGGCCATCGCAGCCATCGGATTTCTCCTCGGTATCACTCTGATCATTCCCATTGGCGGGGCGGACATGCCCGTCGTGATTTCGATGCTGAATTCCTATTCCGGCTGGGCCGCTGCTGCGCTGGGCTTCGGGCTCGGCAACTTCGCCCTCATCATCGTCGGATCGCTGGTGGGCTCCTCAGGTGCAATCCTCAGCTACATCATGTGCAAGGGCATGAATCGCAGCTTCATTTCGGTGATCGCGGGCGGTTTTGGCGCTGACGACAGCGGCGGTGCAGCCGCTGCAGGTGGTGGAGAAGACCGCCCCTACAAACGAGGCAGCGCGGAAGACGCAGCCTTCATCATGAAGAACGCCTCCAAGGTTATTGTGGTGCCTGGCTATGGCATGGCCGTCGCCCAAGCCCAACATGCGCTTAAGGAAATGGCCGACAAGCTGAAAGCCGAAGGTGTGGATGTGAAGTACGCCATTCACCCCGTTGCGGGCCGCATGCCCGGGCATATGAACGTCCTGCTGGCTGAGGCCCAGGTGCCCTACGACGAAGTCTTTGAACTCGAAGACATCAATTCGGACTTCAAGAATTCCGAAGTCGCCTTCGTGATTGGCGCGAACGATGTGACCAACCCCGCCGCCAAGACCGATAGTTCAAGCCCGATTTACGGCATGCCGGTGCTGAACGTGGAAGATGCCGGCACTGTGCTCTTTATCAAGCGCAGCATGGGATCGGGCTATGCGGGCATCCAGAACGACCTGTTCTTCAAAGACAATACAATGATGCTGCTGTCGGACGCTAAAAAGATGGTCGAAGACATCGTGAAGGCGCTTTAGAAAGCCTATTTGATCGGGAACTCAGGCTTGCGCTTGTCTAGAAACGCCCGGTAGCCCTCTTCATGGTCGGCGTTCTCGAAGCCTTGCAGAAACACTTCAACGGCCTCCCTGGTGTCGTGTGACCATCCAGACAGTATGCCAGAGATCATTTGCTTGATCGCCCGCGTCGACCATTGGGACACCGCGCAAATCTTTGCCGCCAGTGCTTCAGCAGCATCGAGCGCGCCCTCCCCGACCACCTCATCAATCAGACCAAGGTCCAGCGCCTGATCCGCACTGAACAGGTCTGCTGTTAAAAGCACTCGCTTGGCCACGCTTGGCGAGACCTGTTTCAGGAGTAACGCCATATCGGCCGGCGGATAGACAAGGCCGAGCTTGGCGGGCGTGATCGCAAACTTCGCCCCGGCGGAAGCAACCCTCAGGTCGCACGCCAGCGCCAGGCTCATCCCACCGCCGACGCACGCGCCATCGATCGCCGCAATGACAGGCTTTTCGCACAGCTCAACCGAACGCAGCGCCGCCGCAATTGCGGCGCCGGCCTCTGCCGCGCCTTCCCGCGTCGCATACTGCGTCTCGAATTCACTTATATCTTGTCCAGCCGCGAAGGCGCCCGCGGATCCACCATGGACGATAACAACTTTTACAGCCTTGTCCGCTTCGGCCCGAGCAATCAAATCCGGTATCGCGCTCCACATCTCATGGGTAAGGGCGTTGCGCTTTTCCGGCCGGTCCAGGATGAGCTCGGCCAGCGGTGTTCGGGTTTCAAGGCGGATCGGCAGGGACATGAGCGGGCTCACAAACGAAAAAGGGGCCAGACGCGGCTAGCGCGCCCGGCCCCTGTTCACAAGCCATGGATGCCTAGTTCAGCGATCCATAATCGGCGCCCGCCTCACGGAAATAGGCACGCCAGAACGCTTTCACCTCGCCCATGGGCAGATCGTAGAGCTGACGCGGTACGATCCGCGCAACAACGTCAACGCCCTGAAGTCGGGCCATATCCTGGGCCAGGTCGCTATCGCGGAACGCGCCATAGTCCGCGCCCAGACGGTAAAACGAAAAACCGTCGGAGTGCTGCATCAAGTCAGACACCACGACCAGCCTGCGATTCCGCTTGCCCGGCTGGAAGTCCGCCCGATCCGCGATCGAGTAGAGAGCTTCCGACAGGGGCGAGGCAGGTTGTCGGGTGTCCTCAAGCGCTCGGTCAATGTCTGACAGGAGTGGCTCATAAAAAGACTTCTGGAACGCATTAGCCACCATACGCGGATTGGAGAGTATGGGATTGGCCTTGTCCGGGCTGCCGCTGGAACACGCCATGTGCAGCACTTTGGGATCAAATGGGCGCGCCGCATTCGGCATCAACACGGTAAGGCGCCCATACTTGGGCAAGCTACGCGCCTCCTCGTCAATCAACTGGCGCACCCAATCCATATCATTTGGCGAAAAAGGATCTGACTGGTCGATCAGCACAACCGTATGGGCCGGGTCATTCCGGTCCAATCGGCATCCGGTCTCGGCCACGGTTGCAGGCGGGGCTGCAAAGGCGGCAACTGCAAACAGACCGAACACGCTGGCCACCATTGCGCCGATCATGCCGCGCCAGAACCAGGGGCCTTTATCTCGGGAACGAGGCATCGCTATGCTCCTACATCTCTGGGCTGGGGCCTAGGCACTCTTACGCACGCTATGGCCGTGTTCCGCTTCGCGGGCCGAACGTGTCTTCGAGATTTCCGCGTGGACGCGCTTTTCGATGCTGGAGAGTCCTTGCTGGACCTCCTGAATGTGCTTTTCGAGCCATTCGCGCGTTATGTTCATTGCGGAGATATTATGCTCGATCGTGGCAATGGCAGCGGAGGCTTGCTCACGCTCCTTGCCGTAGTCAAAGCGCGGTAGGTCTGGCGTGACGATTTCTTCGAAATATGCAGGACACGCGGCTTGCTCGCCGAGCTCTTCACGCATTGCATTGCGCTGCCGACGATGGGCCTGACGATAAGCCACTTTCTGTGTGCGCTCCTGCTCACCCGCCTTTGAGGCGATAGCCACGGCATGATCACGGCGTGTCTCAAGCTCGTTGAGTGCTTTTTCGATCTCGCGCTTGGCCTGAACATGGCGACCCTGCTGGCTCTCAAACCAGGCACGGCACCGCGTGAAATAATCTCCCAGATCATCGCGTACGCCATTGCGCACCTGCTGGCGCGCCTCATAGGCCAAACGCTCCTTGCGCCACACCCGGCCATAGCCGGGATAACGATCAGAAATCTTGTCGTAGCCCTCATAAACCGCGATGACGAAAACCGTCAGGCCAATCATCAACAGGCCAAACGCCACCAGATTGTGCAGCCCGAAAATGTTCGGGAACATCCCCGCAATGACAGCACCCGGCGCTGTATCAAACATGGAGTATCCCGACAGATCGCCCGCCGCGATCGCGGCCTGGAGGCTGATTTCCACCGCGTCCCGGAAATGGGCGATAAAAAAGTTCAGGAAAATGCCCGCGAGCATGAAGACCCCGGCCACGGCGCCGCCCATGACCTTGAATGGCATTTGGGGGTGATTGAGATAACGCAAGCCAAAGTACCCGGCGCATACGCCAAACAGCACGTTCACCGCACTGATTCCGAACGCAACCATCAGCCCGCCCACGAGGCCGGAGGGCTGGGCATCCTTAAACAGGAGCGCGTTGAAGCATCCCTCTATCAGCAGCACCGCCATGAGAATGGCCAGTGTCTGCTCGATATTCTTTTTGATATCGGGCGTGCGCTTTCCGATCCGCTCGCCATGCTGGGACCGGAACGCCTCCAGCTCGATGACAGTGGCTTCATGGTGGGCGGCCGCCTCGGTGGCGTCGTCGGTTTCGAAGTGGCGCAGTTCATTTTCTTCGGCCTTGATCGCCTCTTGCAGGGACGTCACCTGAATCTCGGCTGGTGTGCAGTCCTGGTTGAAATTGCGCACGCCAGCGGCGCTTGCGCTGAACCATGTCGTCAGCCCCCGGCGCACATCTTCCGCGCGCTCAGCCACCAGCTGTTCGCGCTCGCTCCATTGGTCCCGCGTCAACGCCTCTGAGACGGGCAACCCGTCAGTGGCATCCTGTTTCGCCTGACGGCGCGTGATCGATTTGTTGAAGCCAAGGTCCCCTTCAGCCAAGGCGCCTTTCAGCCCGAACTGCGATGGCGCGACCTTCAACGCCAACGGCCTAATCTTTTCCTTGAAGCCCACATCCGTGGCCCAACGCAGGGTGTTTTTCAACATCTCAGCCCCTTTCCGGGGCCGCACTTAAGTTAACAGCGCGGCCCGATTGATTAACCATGGGGCCAAAATCCGCCCTGGGCGTTTCCAAATTGGAAACGCGCGTCCTGCCTTGAGAAGATTTAATGTTGCGCCATTGCCGGGTGACACTGTCGAACGATGGCGTAAAACTGGATCGAAGCAGGGAGACACACGCCATGGACATCGAACAAATCCTCAGAGACTTGCAATTGCGGGCGGAAACCGCCGTCAAAGACTTCGATGTCGATACCAAGGTTGAAAGTGCGAAAGATACCGCACGCAAGGTGAAGGAACGCCTCGAGACAGATGAGCAGGCACGGAACCTAACCATCGGCGGCGGGGTTCTGCTGGCGGGTCTGCTGGCAACGAGCGGGGGGCGTCGCTTGCTTGGAACAGTCGCCAAAACTGGCGCCGTGGCGGGTCTGGGTGCGCTCGCCTACAAAGCGTGGCAAGAGCGAAACAACGCCGCGGACCCCACCGAACATGAAATGCCAGAAGCGGAAGATATCCAGGCCGCTGGATTTGTGATTGACGCCGAAAGCGACCCGGCCTTTGCGCGCGCCCTTGTCCACGCCATGGCGACAGCGGCCTATGCCGACGGGGTGATTGATCATGAAGAGCGGATTGCCATTGATGGCGTCGTCGAAACAGACGATCAGGACCTGATGGCATTGGTCGACAACTCAAAAAGCGAAGATGATTGCCTGGACATGATCACGCTGGCAGCCCGCACGCCGAACCACGCCTCGCAACTCTATGCCGCTGCCGCGATTGCCACTGGAAAACAGTCCGCCTCAGAAGCCGGGTTTCTCAGCAGGCTTGCTGACCGCCTCGGGATTGCAAAATCCCACGCGACGGCGATTGGCCGGGAAATCGCGTCGAGCTGATCTGGGCAGCCTTGAGCGAAGTCCATCGCGAAGCAATACGGGACTGAACAATAAGAGTCCGATTTTGGTGATCCTGGCCCCTGCCGGGGCATTCAAACCCTAAAATCGATCCACCGGATCGATTTTCCACCGCTTCGCGCTGACCGGTTTTGAATGGTGGGCGGTAACGGGCTCGAACCGCTGACCCTCTCGGTGTAAACGAGATGCTCTAGGATTTTGCCTCGTTTCGTCTCATTTATTTATACATATTAAACAATGGCTTGGAAGGTTTGTATGTTTCAAATGATCTCAGGTTTGCTCCCCGTGACCTGGCCCCCTGACCTGCAGCCACCTTTTGGTATTAGGATTTGGCCGCATT
>JBCBGZ010000074.1:0-13393 GCA_038526245.1 Pseudomonadota bacterium | reverse complement strand
GGATTTGAGCCGTTTCGTGTTCGAGATAGGCGGCGAGTTGCTCTCCGCCAGCCGCGCCGTCAAGGTCTGCAGCCACGGGCAGAAGCTCAGCATTCGTCACTGCGGCCCGCCGGGTCAGTTTGGCTGCGACGGCTGTGCGACCAGCGCCGGGCGTGCCGACAAGCACGATGTCGCGCTCCGGGCGAACGGCGACGGGATCACAGGTAATGATGCTAGACAGGCCCTCCTCCAACGCCGCGACCGGGTCGCTGAGGCTGGGGTCCAGGACGCCTTCTTCCGATACGCGGCGCGCGAAGCCGCTGGGCGCACCGTGCCAGGTCAGTGCGTCACGCACGCGGGAGCGGAGCGACGTATCAACAATGCGCGGCTGGCCGGGATCTTCAAACCGCTTCATGAACAGGGGCTCGGCAGGCACCATGCCCCCGCCCATCTTGTCCGTCGCCGCGCGCACTTCGACGCCGCCATCCACTTCGCGCTCAGACAGAATCACCGCATCCTTGCCCATCTCGGCAAAGATCATGGCCTTGGCATCCTTCAAGGTCTTCGCGGCGAACATCTTCATACGCATGAGGCAGCAACCCTTATGTGTGTGTTCGGCCACCACCGCCCCAGCAGCAGCCCAGTTTGAGCCGGACTATTGCGGCTGAGGTCCTATCAAGTGGTTAACGGATCACGCCTTTGCGTTAGGGAATTGATTTTCCAAGGTTTACCCTGGACCGAGGATCAAGGCGCGTTGCCTTTCCAATCGACAACCCAGTCGAGTTGGTCTTCCTCGAGCACGGTATCCTCGGACTTGGTGCCCCCCATGATGGAGTGACCTTCACGGTGGATACGGTCGCGGTCCCCGCAGACAAGATGGTGCCAGTCGGGCAAGTCCTGGCCCTCCGCGATCAGTCGATAGGCGCAGGTGCGCGGCATCCATTTGATCTCGTTGATCTTCTTGGGCGTCAGCTTCACGCAATCAGGCACAATGGCCTTGCGGTTCTCATAGTCTGAACACCGGCAGCTGCCCGCATCCAACAATTTGCAATGAAGGCGGGTGTAGGCGATCTCGCCGGTGTCTTCGTCCTCCAGCTTCAGCAGGCAACACTTCGCGCAGCCATCGCAGAGGCTTTCCCATTCCTCGGTGGTCATTTCGGTCAGAGACTTGGTTTTCCAAAAGGGTTCGGTTGTCACTGAACGACGTCCTGCCATTCCGGCGTCTTGTCCAAGGTCGCCTTGGCAAACGGGCAGAGTGGGATGATCTTGAAGCCTTCGGCGCGCGCCGCCATCACGGCGGCCTCCACCAGCTTTTTCCCAACGCCCATGCCGCCCATTGTTTCGGGCACACCCGTATGGTCGATGATGATCCGGCTGGCGCCGGCCTTGGAGTAGGTCATCTCTGCCTCGCCCGCGATACCTTCAATGCGCGCCACCCAGCGCCCACTGGTTTCGCGGTCTTCGCGGGCAATCTGCACATCAGCCATAGGGCACCTTTCATCAGGCCGGGCTATTCAGTCTGGGCCCGCGCACGTTTGCATAGGGCCTCGAACTCGCTGGTTCCCATATGGATGGCCGTTTCGAAGCCTTCAATACGGCTCGAGACCCGGCCCAATTGGTAGTCGGCGCGATCTCCTCGCCAGTATTGACCGCCCCAAGCGCCCCATCTGTATCCGCGCGATGTCACATCTTGGGTGTCGCCAGGCTCGGCCTTGTCGGCGACGATCTCGTAATCGAGCCGAACGGTGTCGCCCGCTGAGGCCGTATTTTCCACGGCAATTCGGCCTTCTTCTTCCAGCGCCAGTTTGAAACCCAGCCAGCTGGACCCGCAGGCTTCGCCGCCGGCTTGCTGCGAAACCTCTTTATAGAGGTCTTCGGCGAGAACCGCTTCACCCCTGACCGCCTTCCAATTGCCGGATGCACTGCGAACGGACGCGACCCGGATATCGGTCAGCTCCGGCGCATCGAAGGCGATCATCTCAGCATAATCCTGCCGGTTTGGGCCGTCGCCACAGCCGACGAGCGCCACACACCCGGCGATCAAAAACAGTCTTTGCAACACGGCTCGTCCTCCCCAAGGTGGGACGCTAAACCGGCAGGCCGAGCTCTGCCAATACGGTCGGGATCTTTTTCTTCACACCGAAAAAGCCCTTCTTGGCATGCGGCCAGAAGGCGGCGTCCCAATCGCGCTGGAGATAGAGGAGCTGGATGTCGTGAGCCGCGAGCGCAACCCGCAGGGCGTCCAACTGCGGGCGGACCCACCCCGTGGGCGCGAAGCCAGCAACAACGACCGGCGCCCCACTTGCACGCGCCCAATCCACGGCAGCGGCTACAAATCCCTCATCACCCACGAGCGTGACCGAGTTTACGTCAAAGGCCTGTTCTGCGCGCGCCAGCGCATCCTTCAGTGCACCTTCCGTGAAGGATTTCGCGGCCGCGCCAGCCCCTTGCGGTGACCGGGTATCGGCAAATGAAACGCCAGCAATGGCTTTCACAGTCGCGCCAGCCGGGCGGAGCGTCTCGCCGTTCATATCTTCTTCGGTAATCAACATCGCAACATCGCCCGTGGGCCAGGCATCCCCGCCCAGAGGCGTTCCGATCCCTGGATTGGCGAAACCGTTTAGGGGCGGCGCTTCGGTGGCGAGCCCCTTGGGGTCAAACCGTCCATCGGTGTACTTCCAGATATTGGACGGGCGGGCGAGATAGGTCTTGCCCGGCGTGTGAAGCCCGCCAACCCAGCGCCAACTGCACGTGTTGGACGCCGCGTCTGCATCCATCAGGTGTTGGTGGAAGAAATCGGTCCCAAGCTCAAGCGGCAAGCGCAGTGTGAACAGCCAGATTGAGGCAAACCACATGCGGGCATGGTTGTGCAGGTATCCGGTTTCGACCAATTCACGCGCCCAGGCATCGAAACAGTCGATCCCGGTCCGTCCCTCTATGGCCTCGTTGTACGCCGTGCGCAGGCCCGCATTGCGCTCTAACATCTCAATCTGCCGGGCCAATTCGTCCTGATAGGCGGTCCAGACGCCTGGGCGATGCTCCAGCCACCCTTTGAAATAGGTGCGCCAGCAGACCTCCTGCACGAACTTCTCCGCCGTTGAGAGGGCATATTTTTCGACAGCCGTACGCGCGAGCTCCTCTTCCAGCACTGTGCGCGTGCGCACCCAAGGCGACAGCGCCGACACATTTGTCCGCCGGTCAGGACCGTAGTCACTATTGCGTTCTGCAGCGTAGTGCCGGCCCATTTTCGACTGAAAAGCCGAGAGGCGCCTCAAACCGGCTTCGCGCGTTGGCGTGAAGTCGATGGCATCAAGATTGGGAAAGAGATCATCCATGGGGCGCGAGCTAATGCGAAGATGACTTTGGCAAAGCGGCGCGGTGACGCTAGGTGGCGTGCCATGTCGCGATTACCCCCTGCCCCGGACCTGGACTGGAAGCCTGACGGAACGCCCGTCGCGCGCGGTTTTGATGACGTCTACTTCTCGACCACTGATGGGCTTGAGGAAACCCGGACGGTATTCCTGACGGGGTGCGGCTTGCCATATCGATGGGCCGATCGGGACTCCTTCACCGTTGCGGAAACCGGTTTCGGCACCGGTCTAAACTTCCTGGCGCTCTGGGAACTTTGGCAGACCTCTGAGAAACGAGCGGGCGCCTGGCTGCACTTTGTGAGTTTCGAAGGGTTCCCCCTCCATCGCGAAGATGCAGCGCGCGCCCTGTCGGCCTGGCCGGAATTGGCCCCCTTGGCAGAACAACTCCTCGCCCTTTGGCCCCACCGGGCGCGCGGAGTGCGGCGCATCTCATGGCCCGAAGCAAGGCTGACGCTCACCCTGCACATTGATGACATCGCGTCGGCCCTTCCCATGGCCGAATTCCGCGCCGATGCCTGGTTTCTGGACGGGTTTTCGCCCTCGAGAAACGGAGCCATGTGGGATGATGCGCTGTTTCCGCTGATCGCAGAGCGCAGCGCGCCGGGCGCAGTGGCCGCCACCTTCACCGTCGCGCGCGCTGTGCGAGACGGACTTGGCCAAAACGGCTTCGAAGTGTCGAAAAAGCCCGGATTTGGCCGAAAAAGGGATCGCCTGGAGGCGGTTTTCAAAGATACTCCCAGGCCAAGGCCAGACACGTTTGCCCTGCGCGCGCCTCAGCCACCTACAAACCGCGTTGCGATCATTGGGGCGGGGATTGCGGGCGCCTGTATGGCAAGGGCGTGCGCCAGGGCAGGGCTTGAGCCAGTGATTTTCGATTCCAACCAGCCTGCCAGCGCCGCCAGCGGCAATCCCCACGCACTGGTTATGCCGCGGCTGGACGCCGCCGATACGGCCCAGGCGCGACTGCTGATCGATGCCTATCTTCACGCACAGCAGGCATTTACCGGCATGGACGGCGTAGAAGCCGTTGAAGTGCGTCAGGATCCACGGGGCGACGATGAGGCAGAGCGATTTGCCAAAGTCCTGGCCGATCCCCCGCTTCCCCTCGAAGATCTCGAAGCGCTGGCCAATGGGGGCCTGCTGCACAAACGCGCCCTCATCGTGCGGCCACCCCGCCTAATCTCGGCGCTTTTGGAGGGCATCGAAGGCGTGTTCGGGGGGCCAGTCGATATTGATCTTTCTGGCAGGCGCGTGAACGGCAAGGCGTTCGACGCGATCATACTGGCCAATGGCATGGAGCTCGCCGAGCACGCGCCCTGGCTCGGGCTCGTCGGGAAACTTGGCCAGGTTGAGTTCGTCACCGACGCGCCGCAGGCGCCATCATCCGCCGTTGCAAGCGGGCATTATGGGCTGGCGTCCGGCACGGATCGGCTATGGGGCGCAACTTTCGAGACGGTGGGGACCAGCGGCGCCCAGACCAGCGAGGCAGCCCGGGCGAAAAACGCCGCCGCGCTCGCCGAGCTCTCGCCCTGGTGGCAGGCACAGGTGCGGAATGCACAAGTCACCAGCCGGGCGGGCATTCGCGCAACCACGCCCGATCGGCTGCCAATTGCCGGGCCGCTGTCAGACGTCGATGCTGCGGTTGAAGCCCTGGCACCGTTGAGGACCGGCCAAGCCGTCAACGTCGATGCGCCCGTTCTACCGGGCGCTTTTGTTATAGGAGGTCTCGGTAGCCGCGGGTTCACCTTCGCACCCTGGCTCGCACAGCTGCTGGTCGCTCAAATCACAGACGCGCCTCGGCCAGCCTCGCGCGCGGCTTTGGAAGCGGTCAGCCCTATGCGGATTCTGCAGCGGGCAATCAAGCGCGGTCAGGCTCTGCCGCGATAGAAAAAGAGCGGCCCCCGTTCTGGGAGCCGCCCTCAATTTGGCGGAGCATCAGTCTGCGAAGGGGACCGCGACCGGGCGCCCCACCGTGGCTTCGGCCGAATTAAACGGCCTTTTTCACGTCCTGCTTGGCAGCTTCGGCGTCCTTGCGGGCCTGCTCAACGATCTGATCGATGTTGAAGCTTGAGCCGTTTGCAGTCTCGCTGACCGCTTTCGTTTCAGGCTCTTTCACCCAGTCTGAAGCGCGGCGGCGGGGAATAACGCCGTCTTCATTGGCCACCGGCGTGCTGTCATTGGAGCGGCGCTCAACGAATACCGGGCCTTCTGCGGTCTGGGCGATCGGCGCAGCGGTGACGGCCGGCGCGGCGACGACAGGGGTTTCACTTTGCATGGGGCGGTTGAAGAACAGCTCCCAATACTTCGCGCAGATTTCGCGGCGACCTTCCAGCGAGCGCAAGCGGCGCACTTCGCGGCCTTTGGTGAGCTTCACGCCCTCAATCTTCAGGCGATCCTGGCCACGCACATATTGGAGATACCCATTGTAGCGACGTGCCGACGACCGGTTCATCTCGAACTGGAGTTCACCAACGCCCTCGGACAGGCCATCGGAGCCATCGGAGAGGGAGTTGCGGTGTTTGTAGGTCATGAACGGCCAATCGAATTGGGAGAACTCGATGCGGGAATTGCTCTCGATTTCGAGGTTTTCGTTCAAGGAGTAACCGGTGAACGTAAACCCGGTGCCCTTCGGCTGGATGTCGATGACCGACATGCGGCTGGTGTCGTCCCCACGCTCAGACTGGAGCCACGTGCCTTCCATGTAGTATTTGCCCAGGATCATCTTGCGGATGCCATCAAAGCGGAACAGGGCCGGGAAGATCGCTTCGGTCATCGTCACCCAGAAAACGACCAGAACGCCGACGCCTGCGGCGCCCGCAATGGCGAGATTGGTGGGATTGCTGCCGGCAACGGTGGAAACGGCCTCGATCAGGGGTTTGCCGAAGGAGGCCAGGCCACCGAGGATCAAGGCTGCGGAAACGGAGTTCGACACAAGTCGAAAGCGCGCATAAGGGTTCATTGGAGTTGTCGTCCTCTGGTCTACATCTGTATTTTTTCGGGGGTGCTTCTTGCACTGAAACTCAATTGTTTTTTCACATATCATTTACCAATCGGCAATAATCAGGAGGTTAACGACTTGGCGTATTCTGTTAACTATTTGCAGAACGCGGGTTCGCCCAATCGAGCGCGTCGTTGCAGCGCAGCATTGCAATATGGCAAAGCTGGCATGACGGACTATACTCGCTGTCATCGAGACACCGGGAGATGAGCATGGACGGGATGGTCGAGCCCCCACACGAGGGCCCACTTGTTTTGGGCGCGCTGACGACGAAGCTGGCAGCCGCCGTGAGCCACGTGGACACCTACATTTCCGCCGCAACGGCGAAGGCATCGGACTGCCTCGTCACGGATGGCCGCCCAGACCGAAAAGCCTTTGCGCGCCACCAGCACCTCGCCCACGGCCTCGCCTGGATCGTGACGTATGGAGAAACCCTGCGCGAGACAGCGAACTGGGCCGTGCGCCTCGAAGCCGAAGGGAAGTTCGGCGAGATTGAAGGCCTGCTCAGCCAGATACTGTTCAGCGAGTACCTCGCCCAGCTTGTCGGCGGCGTGCCGATGAACCAGGGCGAAGTGATCCGTCCCCACGAGCTAGGCGTGCTGAGCGAAGCCGACGCCTTGTTTGCCGCGCCGGAAGTCCACGAGTTGATCACCGAGGGCAAAACGCCTGCGACCATGGCGGCGGCCGCCACCTTCCTGCCCGACAGCCTGACGCGTGCCACAGTGGAAGACACAGGCCTGGACGAAACCATGAATATGGTGCGCGAACAGTTCCGGAAGTTCGCCAATGATAAAGTGTTGCCCGACGCCCACGAATGGCATCTGAAGAATGACTACATCCCCATGGAAATCGTCGAAGAGATGGGCGAACTGGGCGTCTTCGGTCTCACAATCCCGGAAGAGTATGGCGGCTTCGGCATGGACAAGATCGCCATGTGTGTCGTCTCAGAGGAGCTTTCGCGCGGCTATATCGGCGTCGGGTCCCTTGGCACCCGGTCTGAGATCGCTGCCGAACTTATCCTCATCGGCGGCACCGAAGAGCAAAAGCAGAAATGGTTGCCCGGCATTTCCTCAGCTGAAATCCTGCCAACAGCCGTGTTCACTGAACCAAATACGGGCTCTGACCTCGGCGCCCTGCGCACGCGAGCTGTGAAGGATGGTGACACGTACACCATTACCGGCAACAAGACATGGATCACCCACCCCGTCCGCGCCGACCTGATGACGCTTCTGGCCCGCACGGATCCTGAAACCAACAACTTCTCAGGCCTCTCCATGTTCCTGGCTGAAAAGCCGCGCGGGGATGATGGCCACCCCTTCCCGGCAGAAGGCATGACGGGCGGTGAAATCGAAGTGCTCGGCTATCGTGGGATGAAAGAGTACGAAATCGCCTTTGACGAATTCAAGGTCGATGCAGGCAACCTGCTCGGCGGCGTCGAAGGCCAGGGCTTCCGCCATCTGATGGCAACCTTTGAAAGCGCCCGCATCCAAACGGCTGCACGCGCAGTGGGCGTGGCGCAGAACGCTTTTGAACTCGGCTTGCAGTATGCGCTGGACCGGGTGCAGTTCGGCCAGCCGATCTTCAATTTCCCGCGCGTGGCCAACAAGCTGGTCATGATGGCCGCAGAGCTCATCGGCGTGCGCCAGCTGACATATTTCTCCGCGCGCCAGAAAGATTCCGGAAAGCGATGCGACCTCGAAGCCGGGATGGCCAAGCTGCTTGGCGCCCGCGTGGCGTGGGCCGCAGCGGACAATGGCGTACAGATTCACGGCGGTAATGGCTTCGCCCTGGAGTATCCAATCAGCCGCGTGCTCCAGGATGCCCGCATTCTGAACATCTTCGAGGGCGCTGGCGAAGTCCAAGCCATGGTCATCACCCGCCGCCTGCTGGAAAGCTCGAACTAGGCGGTTCAGTATCCGCCCAAAAAAAGAAGCCCGGACCATACGTCCGGGCTTCTTTGCATCGAATTTTGATCGCGCGTTTAGCCGACCTGATTGAGCATTTCGGCCGTTTGCGTAATCGCATCGAGGCTTGGCCGGGTGCGAAAACCTTCCTCGCGCAGGATTGCCGCGACGGTGCCTTCCTCGCGCACAAAGGCGACCGCCGGGTGCGGGATGCCATAGCTGCGCGATCCTTCGCGGACATCCGTATTCAGGAGACCGAAGTCGGTTATCAGGGCTGAGCCTTCGTCCGCACGCAGGGTGAAGCTCAGACCGTTATCATTGGCGAACTCAGCGAGGATTTCCGGGCTGTCATAGGAAACGGCCTCAATCGCCCAGCCGGCCTCGGCGAGCGGAGCCGCAATATCTTCTAGTTCAACCAGTTGGGTTTTGCAAAATGGGCACCAGTCGGCAGAGCGAACAAAGACAAGCACACGGCCGTGTTCCGCGGCGGCTGGCGTAACGCCATCGGCAGTCACGGCGACGGTTGAGTCGAGGCTAGGCGCGACCGCCCCGACCTTGGGGCCAATCATAGCTGTTTCGGCGGCAGCATGACCATGACCATCGGCGAGGGCTGGCGCCGCAAGGGCGGTCGACAGGGCGAGTGCGGCAAGCATGGGCTTCATCATGGGCTCAAGGTCCTTTGGCTATATCCTGGCGCGTCCTACCCCATACGATCGGGCCTGCGAACGACCTCACGCAGTGCTCTCGCAGATGTGAAAACGGGGCGCCAATCGCTCGGCACCCCGTTCCGTCTGGATCACTGAGATGCGTTAGACAAGCGTCGCATCGATCTCTTTACATGCCGCCAGCAGGCCCATCACCGCGTCCACAGAGTTCTGGAACATCGCCTGTTCGGCATCGTTGAAGTCAAACTGGATGACTTTCTCCACGCCACCTGCACCAATAAGGGCCGGGACGCCGACATAAATGCCGTTCTGGTCGTACTCGCCTTGCAAATAAGCCGCGATGGGCAGGACGCGCTTCTGGTCATTCAGGTAGGACTTGGCCATGGCAATCGCGCTTTCAGCCGGCGCGTAATAGGCTGATCCGGTCTTCAGCAGGCCTACGATCTCGCCGCCGCCTTTACGGGTGCGGTCCACGATGGCGTCAAGGTCGTCCTGGCTCATCCAGCCTTGCTTCACCAGCTCTGGCAAAGGCAGGCCGCCGACGGTCGAGTGGCGCACCATGGGCACCATCGTGTCGCCATGGCCACCAAGCGTCCAGGACACGATATCAGCCACCGAAACACCTGTGGCCTCGCTCAGGAAATAGGCAAAGCGGCTGGAGTCCAGCACACCCGCCATGCCGACAACTTTGTTGGTGGGCAAGCCCGAGAACTTCTGGAGCGCCCAAACCATGGCGTCCAGCGGATTGGTAATGCAGATGACAAAGGCATTCGGCGCGTGAGCCTTGATGCCCTCGCCCACGGCTTTCATCACTTTCAGATTGATGCCGATCAGGTCATCCCGGCTCATACCGGGCTTGCGCGGCACACCCGCGGTGACGATGCACACGTCTGCGCCCGCAATGTCGGCATAGTCCTGAGTGCCCTTGAGGCTCACTGATGAGTTGTAGACCGGTGTGGATTCGGCGATGTCGAGTCCCTTGCCCTGGGGCAGACCCTCTGCAATGTCGAACAGGACAACGTCGCCCAGTTCGTCGCGTGCGGCGACGTGGGCCAGCGTGCCCCCGATCATGCCAGAACCGATAAGGGCGATCTTGTTGCGGGCCATGTGATGTCTCCAGGCGAGGGGTTTGAATTTGGAGACGGCCTAGCCCGCACACCCCTCCAAGGCAATGCGACTTTGGCGTGGCTTTAATCGCAGGTCGGTGTCGACTCCGCAGCTCCTCCTCTCAGCTCGACACGCCAACAATCACCATGGATGGAACAATAACATGCCTCAAGCGACGTGCGGGAGCGCACGGCGGACAGGAAGGCCATTGTATTCTCTTGGGTGGGCACCGAGAAAATCGTCAACTCTTCGCCAACGGCCAACACGTCATTGTCGGCGCTGGCGACCTGATAGGTCTCGTAGGAAAATGCCAGGTCCTCTCCCACAGTTTCGAGAATCAACCGGTCTAGATCGTTGACCGGCGCGCCATCCACCCGCCAATCCACGGTTTTCACCAATGCAGGACCAACGCCCTTATTCTCAATTGTGAGACTGAAGCGGTTCTGGAAGAAAGACTCGGTGACGCTGAGATAAGGCCAGACCGACGCACGCTGCTGGGCGCGCATGGCGGAGACCTCAAGCAACGACACTGCGATCGCGACCACGGACAAAATGACCGCAAGGATCGTGGCATAGTCGTTGATTCGCGGCCGATGCGCTGGCTGATTTTGTTCGTTGGACACACGCCACCCCCTTTCCGAGTGCATTATGCCTATCAAACACCGAAAACGGGTGCAAAGACTACAATTGTGCAACAGCCAAAAATTGGCTGGATTCGTCCGGCGAACTTATCCACTTGGAACGCCATGACTCGCCTGCCCCCTCGCACGTCCTCTTCCCCGGTTCCTTTGCGGGATTGCCGCCTTGCGCGGGCGATCGATCTGATTGGCGACCGGTGGGCCCTGCTGATCCTCCGCTCTGCGCTCTATGGCGTTCGCCGCTTTGACGATTTGCAGGATGAACTGGGCTGCCCGCGCACCGTTTTGTCCGGACGCCTGAAAATGCTGGAGACCGAAGGGCTTTTGGAGAAACGGCCATACCGTGAACCCGGCAAGCGCGTGCGCAATGAGTACGTGCTTTCGGAAAAAGGCATCGCCCTGCAAACCGCACTCGTCGCACTAAACCAGTGGGGGGATGAATGGTTGGCGGACAACGATCCTCCGCCCATTACGTTCACCGACGCGGCCACGAAAAGCACCGCCCGCGTTGCATTTGTCAGCGAAGATGGGGTTGAAGTGCCTGCGGCCCGGCTCCGGCCACGGCTTCGCAAGGGGTAGCGATTGTGCGACGTGCGGTTGCCTTGGCAGGCCGATTGCCAGCAAAATGCACAGGAAGTGATGCATGAGGGTGTATGATGTGGATGAAGCTGGCGCTTGCGATTGCGTTTGTGGTCTTTTCCAATGGACTGGCAAACGCCCAGAAACCCCCGAACACATTCGGCACCGAATGGGGCACGGGCCAGACGATCTGCACGGAAGATGGCGATGAGCAGACAGTGGACGCCAGCGATCCGAGCTATGCGCGCGCAGCCGCCTGGGACGCAAGGTATCTTGGCGATGTATCCGACGCCTGCGCAGCGGAGCTGACGCCCATCGATGGCGGAACGTGGGGTCAATCACGCCCCTTCCGTGGCGCCGATGCCCAAGGGCGCAGTGCGGAATTCAGACTCTACGTCCTGAGCGATCAATATGCCTGGAAACTCGGCTCCTCCAGCGAGATACTGGACAATGGCGAACCCGCGGAGCTGTCGGTCGTGCTCGGCACGCCGCAGTTTCAGGACAGGTTCTGCAATGCCAACGCCGCCTTCAGCGTTGGCGCCGCGTCCCATGAAGGCCCAACCGGCCCAAATCGCAGGCTGGCAGCTGCGCGCGGTGAAACCATCATCAATCAATTGAAAACCAACCGCGCCGCGTGTCCGCCCGGTCAGATCCCGATCCTTTTCGCCATCAATCTGGGCGAGCACCAGAACCGCACTGGCTGTACAACTGCCGGCGGCTGCTCAGGTGACAGTGCGCCCCAGCGCCGGGTTGTTACCGTCGCAGCTGAAGACATCACGCTCGGCGTTGATCTGGAAGAGGCCCTGCGCGCGGGCATCGAGCAGCAGAATGTGTTCCGCGGCTTTTCCGTGGATGACTACGACCTGTTCGACGTTGTGTCCCACTAACGAAAAGGCGCGCCCTGCGGCCTAACCCTCGGCCTGGTGGAACTCGCCATAGGGCCGGAACCGCCAGAGATACGTCGGCACGATGGATTCGACGCTCTCTAGCTCCGTTACGCCAAGATCTGAGAGTGTGAAAGCCCCGTCGGCGACTACATTGTCACTGCGCAGCATATCGACCTGCCCGCCTGTGATCGGCGGAGGCCCAAGCACAGTGTGCAGGGGCAGAAAGGGTATGCGCCAGATCGCGCCGGCCATCAGGCCCATGGGTTTTGCCAGGAAAAACGGCAAGGGCGCCTTCAGGCGTTTGCGGTCGATGGTCTCGAAAATGAAGTCGTAAAGGTCGTTGAACGTGTAGGTGCGCGGCCCGCCCAGTTCAAACGTCTTGCCCGCCGCTTCATCGCGCTCGACCGCTGCCGCGATCGCATCGGCCACATCTCCGGCGTAAACGGGCTGGAAGCGCGTTTTCCCGCCCCCAATGGCAGGAAGCGCAGGCGCAAACCGCGCCATGTCAGCGAAGCGGTTGAAGAATTGGTCTTCAGGACCAAACACGATCGAGGGGCGCAGGATTACAGCATCGGGAAACGCCTCGCGCACCCCTGCTTCCCCGACGGCTTTCGTGCGCGCATAGGCGGCGCGGCCATCGGCATCGGCGCCAATGGCGCTGACCTGCACAAAACGCCCAACACCCGCTTCCGCCGCGATGCGTGCAACCGTTTTTGCCCCCTCGGCCTGGGCACCGGCAAAGGTCTGTTTTCCGCTCTCAAACAGGATACCGACAAGGTTCACGACGGCATCGGCGCCATCCATGGCCCGGCGCAGGCTTTCGGGGTTGCGTACATTGGCCTGCACCAGGTCGACCCATCCCGGAGGCCCGGCCACACGCACATCCTGGGCCACGTTCGGACGGCGACAGGCGACGCGAACGCGCCAGCCCGCATTGACGAGCGCTCTGGCGGCGTAGCGGCCGATAAAGCCGGAACCGCCGATCAGGGTAACTAAACCTTTGGCCATGGCAGGGGGGTCCAATGCTGCAAGTGGGCGAAGACCGCGCCTTTCACCACGCACCGGGCGCCCTGTCCATGCGTCGTAGCGGCATCGCGCCTGAACTGGACCATTGACGCCGCTGTCCGGTTTGCATATCACCCGCGCTTCCGCAGGTATCAGCCCTGCAGGGAGGCCCCGGCGTCCTCGCAGACCTACGACAGTGCCCAGGTGGCGGAATTGGTAGACGCGCACGGTTCAGGTCCGTGTGCCTTCGGGCGTGGAGG
>JBCBGZ010000073.1:0-13630 GCA_038526245.1 Pseudomonadota bacterium | reverse complement strand
AAAACGAAGTCGCTCGCATCCGGGAAGAGATGAAGGCGATCATCGAAGAGGTTGGCTTCGCGGGCGACTTTGACGGCTTTCTCCGTTTCCTCCGCGAAGACTCCCGCTTCTATGCCCGCACGCCTCAGGACTTGTTGGAGAAAGCGTCAACCATCTCCAAACGCCTCGATGCAAGCCTGCCCCAATTCTTCGGTCGCCTTCCGCGCCTGCCCTATGGCGTCTCGCCCGTGCCAGCCTCGATTGCTCCGGGGTATACCACCGGGCGGTATGCCCAGGGCGACCCGGAGACCGGACGCTCGGGCACCTACCTGGTGAACACGTTTCGCCTGGACCAGCGACCGCTCTACGAGCTGCCAGCCCTGACTGCCCACGAGGCTGTGCCAGGTCACCACCTTCAAATCGCCCTCGCCCAGGAAATGCGGGATGTGCCGGACTTCCGCCGCTCATTCTACGCCACTGCGTTTGGTGAAGGCTGGGCGCTGTATGCGGAAAAACTTGCAGGCGAAGCGGGCATCTACACCACGCCCTATGAGAGGTTCGGCGCCCTGTCCTATGAAATGTGGCGCGCCTGTCGCCTCGTGGCAGATACAGGCCTGCACTGGTATGGCTGGTCCCGCGAGCAGGCAGAAGCCTGTTTTATAGAGAACACGGCGCTCAGCCCGCTGAACATTGAAACTGAAGTCACACGCTACATCGGTTGGCCGGGTCAGGCGGTCGCGTACAAAGTCGGCGAGCTCAAAATTCTGGAATTGCGCAGAGAGGCCGAAAACGCCCTTGGTGCCGACTTTGACCTGCGCGCCTTCCACGATCATTTGCTCGGTAAAGGCTCCATGCCACTTTCGACGCTCCAGGCCCGTATGAGGCAGTGGGTCGAAGATCAAAAAGCGGTCCTGCCGCTGACCGCAGAATCCCGAACGCCTTGAGATGAAGATCACGATCATCGAAACGGGCCGTCCGATGGCGTCACTTCGCAGTCGATTTCCCGACTATCCAGAGATGTTCTCAGACCTCATCGGCGGTGCAAAGCCAGGCCTTTCTTTTGAAAGCTGCGCCTTGGGCGATGGAGAACGGCTGCCTGACCCGGAAAGCCTCGACGGCATCCTGATCACAGGCTCACCGGTGGGCGTTTATGATCCTGAGCCATGGATGTCGCCGCTCATGGATTTCATCCGTTGGGCAGCCGCAGCACGGACACCCCAAGTGGGCATCTGCTTTGGGCACCAGGCCATCGCACAAGCCCTTGGGGGCCAGGTCAAGAAATCGGATAAGGGCTGGGGCCTGGGCAGGCATTCCTATGATATCACCTCGAATGCCCCCTGGATGGGCGAGCGAGACCAAGACACGTTTTCGCTTGCCGTGAGCCATCAAGACCAGGTCATCACACCGCCCCCGGGCGCCGCTGTCACCGCGGCCTCTGACTTCTGCCCCTATGCAGGTCTGTCCTATATTCAGGGTCCCGCGATCAGCTTTCAGGGGCACCCTGAGTTTTCTGATGCCTTCGCCGCAGCCCTCTATGAGAATCGGCGCGGAGCACCGCTGTCGGACGACGAGGTGGACACAGCGAAAGCATCCCTCTCCAAACCGCACGACAACGCCCTGCTCGGACAGTGGATTGCCGCCTTCTACCTCAATGCGGCAGCTGCTGCCCCCTGATCTCCACGCTTTCCCACGCGCTTCAATCTGTTACGCTCACGCAAACAATTGAAATGGGGAGTGCATCATGGGACGCGACTATCGTTGGGATGAGTCACGACCACGGGACCGCCACCTCATGCCCGGCGGCCCCAAGCGGATCCTTGCGCTGGATGGCGGTGGAATTCGCGGCCTGCTCACGTGCGGGATCTTGCGACATATCGAAGACACCCTTAGGGAGCGCATACCGCCCGGACCTGAACGCGACAGCTTTGTTCTCGCTGACTATTATGACTTCATTGGCGGCACTTCGACGGGCTCTATCGTGGCGGCATGGCTGGCACTGGGGAAGCCGGTCAAGGACCTTCAGGATCTCTATATGACCATGGGATCTGAGATTTTCGCGAGCCCACGCGTCCTGCCTCAGATTTTCGTCTCCCGTTTCGATGCGGACAAGCTCGACAACCAATTGCGCGCCCATCTCGGTGACATGACACTGGACACAGATGCTCTCAAAACCGGATTGGGCGTGACGGCGAAACGCATGGATTCCGGTTCGGCGTGGGTCATCACGAACAATCCGAAGGCAAAGTTCTGGGAACGCTCGGATGAGAATGACAGGCCAAACAAGGACTATGTCCTGCGCAATGTGGTCCGCGCCAGTGCCGCTGCGCCAGCTTATTTCGACCATGTGGAGGTGCAGATTGAAGACGGGGCTGAACCTGGTGCGTTCATGGACGGCGCCGTGGCCGGGCTTAACAATCCATCGGTCGCGTTCTGGCTCTACACGACTCTGGCGGGCTATGGTCTGGAATGGCCCACGGGCGCTGACAATCTGCTGATCACATCCGTCGGCACCGGCGAGTTCCGCCAGCGCTTCACCAGCCGGAAGCTCGGTCGGATGGTGGCGGTACAGCAGGCCGTTTTCTCGCTGGCGGGCTCAATCCAGGATGTTGGCAAGAACCAGATTCAGATCATGCAGGCCCTGTCCCGACCACGCCATCCCTATCCCACCAATGCCGATGTCGACAGCCTGGCCAATCCCTGGGACCTGGAACGGGGTTTTGCAGCCCCCTACTGCATAACGCCAGAGCCCCTGTTTGAATTCCAGCGCTACGACGCCGTGCTGGATAGCAAAGGGCTGGAGCGGCTTGGCATCTATGAGGAAGGTGAGCCCCTCGGCCCGGGTAAGATCAGCAAACTGCAGAAGATGGACTGCGCGGAAAACAAGAACCTGCAAAGGCTAAAACGCATCGGGGAACGCACCGGGGACCTCTACGTCAAGCCGGAACACTTCCCGCCACAGTTCAACACGTCCGCCATGGCATACTGACCCGCGCCTCACCGGGTTCATCGCAACAGACACAGAAAAAGGGCGACCCAACCGGGCCGCCCCTTTCAATCTCGACTTGGCCGGGCCCTACCAGGACTTGGCCACTGTGATGCCATAGGTCGCCGGCTCGTTCAGGAACACGTTTGTGAACAGGCCCGAACTGTCATCGGTGAGGTAAGCCCCGGTGATGACCTCTTCATCGGTGATGTTCTTGCCGAACACTTCAACGCTCAGGCCGTTGGAATTATTATAAATTCCGGCGCTGACATTGAGATTGGTCCAGCTCTCAAGGACATCTCGATTGGAGTTCCAGATCCGCGAGAAGCTATCCCCCTGATAATAGAAGTCGCCGCGGACGCGGAGGTCCCAATCGCTGTTGCGATAGCTTTCCCAAGTGTACTCGGCGCCGAGATTGAACGTGACATCCGGCGTGCCAGGCAGGGCGTTCCCGTCAAGGTCCTGGGCCTCACCGTCGAAAGGCTGGAAGGCCGTGGCTGTTTGGGTCGCATCGTTCGTGTCAGTGTAGCTGACCGTTACGCCATCAAGTCCAAACAGTCCCTCAGCGCCGACAAGTGCGCCGGAACATAGACCGAGTGTATCCCCCGGGTTTGCCAAGCCGCCCTGAATCGCCCCGAGCAAGGTCGCGTACCCCTGTGCGGACACCACACAATTGGACGCGTCGGCGAAGTTCTTCAGAACGACGAGGTCAGATCGGCCATTTGTCCGGTTGAGGACGTCAACTCCAAACGTGTCTGCGACTTGGGCATCCAGCAGGCCGAGATTGGCATTGATGATGAAGGTCGAAGCCGGGTTCCAGATTGTCTCGATCTCTGCGCCAGTGATTTCGGCGTCCACATTGAAGTTGGCCGACGTCCGGTTCACGATCGCGCTGATCTGATAGCCCTCGTAATTGTAGAGGAAGGCGGTCGCATTCAGCTGCATAGCGCCGTTTGCAAGCGTGTTTTTCGTCCCGATTTCGTAAGAGTCGACAAACTCAGGATCGAAGGTTTGCGGCACGCCAGACGTATTGTCAGCCGGTTGTGGCGGGTTGATGCCACCTCCCTTATAGCCCCGCGAGTAGAAGGCGTAGAACAAGGAGTCCTCAGACCAGCTGAGGTTTGGTGACCAGTCAAACCCGATCCGGCCCGTCAATTCCTCAAACTGGGCATTCAAAGTACCATCGCCGCCATTGTCATTGCTCGCGCCCGCATTGGGGACGAATACAAGCGGGTCAGGACGCGCAGCATCCGGCACGGCCAGGAATGTCGGTATGTTTCCGACTTCCTTTTGGTCATCGGTATAGCGCAGCCCCAGCGTGAACTGCAGGTCGTCGGTCACGTCATAATAGGCCTCGCCGAACAGGGCAAAGCTATCAAGCGTGTAGGGCGTGATCGAGCGGAAGTAGTTTCGGTCTGTACCATCGCCGAGATTGTCCAGGGCGGTCTCACCCGCATTGGCAGGATTGGCAATCGAGAAGACTGGCGGCCCGCCAGCCAGTGCAGACGCCGCATTGTTGGCCTGAATGAAAGCTGATCCGGTGTTGAAGAACACATAATAGCTCTCAGTAACGTCAGGCCCACGATTGATCTCGTAGTCGATCTTGATCGCACCGAGGTTGAAGTTGAATGGCCCACTAAAGTCGGATTGCAGACGCAGTTCGTGGGACGTTTCTTCCGTAACAGAGCCCGAAAGGTCTGCTTGCTCCACAAAATTGGCTTGTCCAAGCTGGGGGTCGCTGACCACGCCACCCGGGAACAAGGTCGGATAAACTGCGGCAATGGCCGGTGCCGTTGCCCCGTTCAGCGCAATGAACGGGCTCGGAGCGGTGTTGAAGAAAAGCGTCGGCGCGGCTTCGTTGTAATCCTCCTGGGAGAAGTTCTCGCGCTCATTGAGCGCGCCGATATAGGTCATCGTCAGAGAATCCGTCAGGTCGAACTCGCCGCGGAACATGTAGAACGTCTGTTCGGTCTGGAACGTCGGATCGAAGGAACTGGCAATGGTCCGGAAATCGGCAATGTAGGGATTGCCCTCATTGACATTGAACAGGTTTCCATTGGCATCGATGCCGCCGGTCAGGCCGGAAAGGATACCGAAGACACCGCTGCCGAGCGTCGAAGCGCCGTTGACACCGCCCAGGGACGCCGGGTCGTCAATCGCTGCATCGACGCAGCCTTGTGACGTGATCAGCTGGTCAAAGGCGGAAATCGGAATGCCATTGAAAGACGTGTTTGTCAGGTCCGTTGCACAGAACTGCTTGCCCGACCGCAGGCGCGAATCGTCCTCCTCAAAATGCTCGATCATGAGCAAGGTGCGCAACCGATCCGTTGGCTCCCAGGCGAGCGATCCGCGAATGGAGTACAGCTCGCGATCATCAATGTCATTGCCGGTGGTCACATTGTCCACATAGCCATCGCGCGTGAGATAGGAGCCTGCCAGGCGCAGGGCGGCTGTCTCACCGAGGGGCAGGTTCAACATGCCCTTGGCTTTCACCGTGTTGTAGTTGCCGTAGGTCAAACGCGCATTCGCCTGGAACTCTTCCAGGACAGGCTTTGCCGTGATCACGTTTACCACACCGCCGGTCGCATTCCGGCCATAGAGCGTACCCTGCGGTCCGCGCAGTGTCTCGACCCGTTCCACGTCGAAGAACTCCGCCTCGAACAGGGAGTTGGAGTTCAGCGGGACGTCATTCAGGTGAACACCGACACCGGGGTCAGCGGCGGTCGACACGGCATCGACACCGATGCCGCGGATCCGGAAGTTGAAGCCGCCGAAATTTCCTTTGGTGAAGTTCACATTGGGAATCGACTTCACAAGGTCAGGACCGCCAGCAAGTTGGAGCTTCTCCAGCGCGCCCTCGTCAAACGCTGATACAGCGATTGGAACGTCCTGAATTGATTCCTCTTGTTTCTGGGTCGTCACCACAACCGTGCCAAGTGTCCTCGGCGAAGCCGTGTCTTCGGCCTGTTGCGCAATTGCGCCCGGTGCCGTGAAGGCGAGGGCCATTGCAGAAGCGCCCAGAAATAGGGCGGATTTCGAGTCCAGTGTCGTTTTCATGTTCTACCTCCCGGCCACGCCCGGTTTTTCCGGGTCGGGCGATTGCGTTTCCTCATGGGGCCTTTCCTTTTGCTGGAAAGTGCCTCACTTGGCATGACACAGTGAGGCAACGTGCCTTGTCAATGTTTGACACCCTGTAGAATCTATTCCGATGCGCAGGCGTGTCGTAAAAGTGACGCAGTAATCGCCCGCGCTTATTGAGGGTGCCCTAGGGGAAGAGTGGAAGGGATAATTTCATGTCCGCAGAGCAAACCCGCGCCCTCGTGCTGTTCTCCGGTGGACAGGATTCGACCGTTTGCCTCGCCTGGGCGCTGTCGCGATACGACCATGTGGAGACTGTGGGATTCGACTATGGCCAGCGGCATGCGGTGGAACTCGAAAGCCGCCAACGCATTCGCGGCCATATCCGGGATGGCTTCGCAAACTGGGCAGACCGCCTCGGCCCGGATCATATGTTAGACGCTGGCGGGCTGCGTGAGGTCGGTGAGACCGCGATGACCCACGAGACGAAGATCGAAATGACAGCGGCGGGCCTGCCCAACACTTTTGTTCCAGGGCGGAACCTGATGTTCATTGTCCTCGCCGCTGCCCTCGCCTATCGCCGCGCCATACCGCACATTATTGGTGGGATGTGCGAGACCGACTATTCGGGCTATCCGGACTGTCGCCGCGAAGCCCTCGACGCCCAGATGCGCGCCATCTTTCTGGGCATGGAATATCCGCTCAAGCTGAAGACGCCGCTGATGGAGCTGGACAAGGCCGCCACGTGGGCACTTGGCGAAAAGCTTGGTGGCGAGGAATTCACCCAGATTGTCATTGAAGACAGCCACACATGCTATCGTGGAGACCGAGAACACAAGCATGAGTGGGGGTATGGCTGTGGGAATTGCCCTGCCTGCGACCTGCGCTCAAACGGATATAAGAAATGGAAGATGGGCGCAGTATGATGCGGGTCGCAGTAGACATCCGCCCTCGCAATTCGCTATCGAAGCGGACTTGATCGAAATCGGAAAACGCAATGGCATCGGACCTCGCAGCGCCAAAAACTGACACCCCCCTCGCCGCACCGTCAGGGCATACCTTTCGCGTGTCCAAGGCCGCAACGTTCGAGGCCGCCCATTATATGGGCCACAAGGCCGAAGGGCATCCCTACAAGCACGTCCACGGACACTCCTTCCGCGTAGAGATCACCATCGCTGGCCAGGTGAAGCCCGGTGAAGAATGGGTGCAGGATTTCGGCGATGTGACAGCGGCTTTGGAAGGTGTGGCCGGCCGGCTTGACCACACATTGCTGAACGAGATTCCGGGCCTTGAAGTTCCAACGCTGGAGCGGCTTTGCCTCTGGATTGCCAACGCCCTGAAGCCCGCCCTGCCCGGTCTTGCTGCAGTGGAAGTCTCTCGCCCGAGCCTGAATGAGCGCGTCGTTCTGGAGCTCTAGAAGGCGCGCACGGGTCCGGACAAATCTGCTAGACCACCTTGCAGAGATCGGATCATAACCCGCCCAACATCCTGTGGACCGGGGAACTCCAAAGCTCCGCGCGCGGCGACCTCAAAGCCGAGTTCACCGAAATAAGCTGGCGCACCAATCAATACAGCAAGCGGCCAGCCCGCAGCGGCGCCCGCCTCCAGCGCTTCGCCGGTGATCGAAAGGCCAAGGCGCTGGCCTTGATGCTTTGGCGCAACCGCGACGGGGCCATAAAAGAGTGCACGCGTCTCGCCCACGCGGATAGGCCAGACCCGGCACACGCCGATGATCTGCCCATCCAACCGCGCGACCCGCGTGATTTCGGGCAAGGAGCGGTTGTATTCGCGCAGGCGCTCGGCGGTTTTGGCAAAGTGCCCAGGCCCGAAGGTGACGTCGAAAAGCGCTTCAATTTCATCGGCGTCCCGTGCCGGGGACTCCGGCACGATTTCGAGGGTGCCCGCGGACGCGTCAGGCCGAAGCATCGTGCGCTTTCACGGCGAGGGCATCGCGCGGCGTTACATCCGGAAACTCAGGGTCCGCCGTAGACGGATCAAAATACTTCCAGCTCCGCGCACACTTGATGCCCTCTGCCCGCGCAAACATTACGCCAACACCTTCCACTTCATCCAATGCAAAGCTACCTCCCGGCGCATCACCCAGACTGAGTTTGGCTCCTGACGTAATGAAGATATCGGCAGCGCTTTCGCCATCAAAGGCCGCGAGCAGGCCCGCATCGGTGATGTAGACCTCCGGCGCGGCTTCCAGTGAAGAGCCGATCACCTTCTCCCGGCGCTGGACTTCCAGCGCGCCGGTGACGACGCGGCGCACGCGGAAGATCTTTTCCCAACGCTCGGCCAGCTCCAGGTCGCGCCAGGCTTCCGGCGTCTCCGGGAAGGTCTTCAGGTGAACGCTGTCGCCGCCGAAGTCCGAGGTCCAAAACGCATCTTCCGTGGTGAACGGCATGATCGGGGCCAGCCAGACCATGAGCCGTTCGAGCACGGCATGCATAACTGTCCGCGCGGCGCGCCGGCGATTGCCATATGCTGCGGTGGACTCATCCCAATGGGCAGATGTCGCCGCCACCGGGTCGCAATAGAGGCTGTCCTTCCGGATATCGAAGTAGACAGCCGAGAGGTCCACGGCGCAGAAATTCACCAGCGCGGCCATGATCTTCTTGAAATCATAGACGTCATAGGCCTCACGGACGAGGGTATCGAGTTCTGACAGGCGGTGCAGCACCCAGCGCTCCAGGCTCGGCATATCTGCCGGGTCCAGCGCCTCGTCGGCGGTGAAGCCCGCCGTCGCGCCCAGAAGATATTTTAGCGTGTTTCGCAGGCGCCGATAGGTATCTGCGGTACGCTTCAGGATTTCATCGGAGATCCGCAGGTCTTCGGTAAAGTCAGCGCTCGCGGCCCAGATGCGCAGGATTTCGATGCCATACTGCTTCTGGACCTGCTGGGGCTCGATCGTGTTGCCGATGGACTTGGACATTTTCTTGCCCTCGCTGTCCACGATGAAGCCGTGAGTCAGCACGTCCTTGTAAGGCGCCATGCCCCGCGTGGCGCAGCATTCCAGCAGCGAAGACTGGAACCAGCCGCGATGCTGGTCTGAGCCTTCGAGATAGAGATCGGCGCGGCCAGATGTGTCATCGATGATGCTGCGGGCGCGCAGGGCAAAGGCATGGGTCGTGCCGCTGTCGAACCAGACATCCAACACGTCTGTGACTTTCTCCCAGTCATCGGCGTCTGCGACATTATCGAGGAGGTCGGCTTTCGGCGTATCGAACCAGGCTTCCACGCCGCGCGCGGCGATGGCGGCCTTGATGCGTTCGTTGATGGCTTCGGCTTTGTCATTGGATAGGGCAGCAGTGTGGGGTTTCCCATCCTTGTTCACCAAGATGGTCAGCGGCACGCCCCAATTGCGCTGGCGGCTGACCAGCCAGTCCGGGCGATCTGCCACCATGGCTTCCAGTCGGTTGCGGCCCGTGGCGGGGTAGAAGTCTACATCCTTCAGGGCGTCCATCACAAGTTCGCGGAGAGGTGGCATACCAATCTTTCCGGGCTGGTCCATGGCGATGAACCATTGGGGCGTCGCGCGGCGGATCACCGGCGCCTTTGAGCGCCAGGAATGGGCATCGCGGATGGTGGTGAGGCCGCGCGCCAGCAGGTTTCCGCTCTCGGCCAGCGCCTTGATCACCTCATCATTCGCCTTGCCCGCCTGGCCGCGCTTCTTGCCGGACGTGCGCACGATATCGAGGCCGCGAAAGCGCTCCGGCACCTCATCGGCGTAACAGCCATCGGCATCCACGATCTGGCGGATATCCTTCGCGCTTCCAGCCATATCCAGCCAAACATTGAAGTCGTCCTCACCATGGGCGGGCGCGGTATGGACGAAGCCTGTGCCCGCGTCATCGGTGACATGCGTGCCGGGTAGCAGTTTGATCTTGTGATCCCAGAAACCACTAGCCCAATCCTGTCCGGAAAACGGATGCTTCACCGAATAACCGTACTGTTGAAACTCGGGATGACAGTCTTCTATACGTCGAAGTTCTTTGATCTTCGCGGCCTCTCGAACGCTTTCAGCGAGAGCGTCAGCGATGATGATTTTCTCACCAACCCGGGCATAGGGTTTGAAACCTAACTTCTCTTCGCTCTCGACGCTTTCGACTTTGTAGAGCCCGTAAGAGATTTGATCGCTGTACGCGACCGCTTGGTTCGCTGGGATCGTCCAGGGTGTGGTTGTCCAGATCACCACGCTGGTATCATCCAAACCAGGATCGTCGCTTACCACCGGAAACTTCACCCAGATCACCGGCACTTTGCGGTCGTGGTATTCCACCTCCGCTTCTGCCAGCGCCGTGCGTTCCACTGGGCTCCACATCACCGGTTTGGCGCCGCGTACCAGGCGGCCCGACATCGCCACGTCCAGGAACTCGCCGACAATCGCCGCCTCGCTCTCAAACGCCATGGTGAGGTACGGATCGTCCCACTCGCCTTCGATACCGAGGGCGCGGAACTCCTTTTTCTGCACCTCGACCCATTCAGCGGCATAGGACCGGCAGCGTTCGCGGAATTCCGCCCCGCCCACATCATCCTTGGTGCGGCCCTTGCCGCGGAACTCTTCTTCCACTTTCCATTCGATGGGCAAGCCATGGCAGTCCCATCCCGGCAGATAGCTGGCGTCAAACCCCATCATCCGGTGGCTGCGCACGCAAATGTCCTTCAGGATCTTGTTCATCGCTGTGCCAAGGTGGATGTGGCCATTGGCATAGGGCGGGCCGTCATGGAGCAGCCAGGGCTCGGCATCGGCACGGGCCTGGCGCATGCGGTCATAGAGCTTCATCTCATCCCAGCGGGCGATGAACTCAGGCTCGCGCTTGGAGAGTTGCCCGCGGTCGGTAAACTCGGTTTTTGGAAGGAAGATCGTATCGCGATAATCGCGCGGTTCAGTCTCGGATGTCATGGGGTGCGACCTGATTGGCGTGGGAATGGAATAGCGCAAAACTCCCGGCCGGGGGACGCGAATGGCGCGTCACCGCCCGACCGGGCCGCGAATTCGTATGATGCGCAGCGCTGCCATTGGCGCGGCAGTAGCAAAGCTTGGCGGGAGTGTCACGCGTGCAAAGCGTCTCCCGTCGCGCGATTGGCAGCAAGCCTGGACTTCGCATCCTCCACATCGACATGCATTTGCGCAATCATGTCATCCAATGCGTCGAATTTCAGTTCAGGTCGAAGGAAGGCCACAAGCGCCACTTCCAGCCATTTTCCATACAGGTCGCCATCCCAGTCGAACAGGAACGTCTCCAATAGCGGATCGCGCAAACCGGTCGTGGGCGTGCGCCCGAAATTGGCCACGCCGTTGATCCACGCCCCGTCCCGGCCAATGCGCGCGCGCACGGCATAGACGCCATGGCGGGGATGAATCAGGTCTGGCAGGTGGAGATTGGCCGTCGGAAAGCCCAGGTGTCGGCCCTGTTTTTCACCGTGCTCAACGGCGCTATCGGCGACCCAGGCATGGCCGAGCATCGCGGCGGCGGTCTCAGGTTCTCCAGCCCGAAGGGCCTGTCGGATCGCCGTGGATGATGCTTTCTCCCCGGCATCATTCGGCACTTGTTCGACGACAGAAACGCCAAAGCCATGGGCGCGGCCAAGCGAAGCGAGTCTCTGCGCGTCTCCCATTCGCCCGCGGCCAAAGCGGAAATCAAACCCCACGGTGACATGGGCTGCGCCAAGACCGTTCACCAGAACGTCGCGTGCGAAATCCTCATCCGTCATGCCCGCCATGTCCGCATTGAAAGGCAGTTCGAAGACCGCATCAGCGCCGGCCGCCAGAATTTTGGCATTACGGCGCTCGGGGCGGAAAATCCTGAAGGGCGGGTCGGTTGGCCGAAAAAATGCCCGCGGTGGTGGCTCAAAGGTCGCGACACCGAGCGGGGCCTCCGCCAGACGTGCCGTTTCCATGACAGCCAGATGGCCAGCATGCAGCCCGTCAAAGTTTCCGAGTCCAACCGAAAAGCCCCGAGCCTCGGGAGGAATGGATGTGAAATCAGCGTAGACGGCCATTCACGCGTTGTAACGCAATCGCGGCAGAGCGATAGGGGCCGGATTTGTCCTAACCGGAAACTTCAGCGCCCCACACTTCGCGCACACGGGCATCTCTGCCACAAGCCTGGCGGTAGAAGTTGTACTTCAGCGGCGCCTTGACGTGGTAGTTCTGGTGGTAGTTTTCGGCGGGGTAGAAGGCCGATGCATCACGCACAGGGGTGACCACGGGGCCGGGCAGCACGCCCGAGGCTTCAATGGCGCCGATCGACTCTCGTGCGATGTCAGCCTGCTCGTCATTCAGGGCAAAGATCGCCGTGGTGTAAGATGTCCCGCGATCGCAGAACTGCCCGCCGGCGTCAGTTGGATCGATGTGGCGGAAAAAGTAGTCCACCATTTCTTCATAAGAAATCTGGTCCGCATCGTAGCTGATGCGTACGGCTTCTATGTGCCCGTCATACTTGTGGCTCTCATAGGTCGGATTGAGGCTGTCCCCACCGGTATAGCCGGATACGGTTTCCAGAACGCCTTCCAGTTTGTCGAAGTCGCTTTCTACACACCAGAAACAGCCGCCAGCGAAGATTGCCGTTTCGGTGTTTTCGGCCGTCTGAACTTCAATGGTCTGATCCTGCGCGCCGGCGCTGGTAACCGCAAAAGACGCAAGCGCAGCAAAAACCGCAATGATCAAACCGATCTGGAGATTGGAGAGGGACTTCATTTAGACGACTCGTTTACTTTGTTCGTTCACGTCCATATGCGGCCTGGGATCAAAAATGCCAACGGCACGTACAGTCACAGATGCAAAAGCCTGATCACTGTTTCGCGAGGGACACGGTTCTTCGCCTGTCAGGCCGGTGGCAGACCAATGACACGTACGGTTACGCGCGACGTTCGGCCGTCGGGGTCCACGGCGGATATCTGATAAAAACCAGCACGTTCTGGCCGCCACAGGGGTAGCCCAGCTGCGTCCTCCTCGGCTTGTTCGCCATCAATGTACCAGGTCAGTTGGCCCTCGCCGCGCCCGGACATGACAAAGGCCTTGGCTGCCCGACCGTTTAGGTCACCGGCCCAAAGTTCCGCGCCAGCCGGGGGAAAGAGTATTTGTGGCGGGCCAGCGGTTTCGAAAGTGCGCTGGGCCCCGCGTGGGGGCGCTGCAGAAACACTGTTCTGGGTCTGCTCCTGGGCAGATTCCTCCCCCAAATGATGCACTGCACGATCAGCGATCTCGAACAGAAGCGGCAGGGCCGCCGTGCGGCCAGTCTGCCCTGGCCGGGGCGCCCCATCGGCCCGGCCGACCCAAACGACGAGGGCAAGGTCGCCAACCACACCAGCCGCCCAAGCATCGCGAAACCCGTAGGACGTGCCGGTCTTGAATGCGATCTCGGGGGCATTCTCCGTCAGTCGGCCTGGCATACGTCCGCCGGGTGTTGGCGCACGGCGCAGTATCGAGAGTATGCTCTCCGCGTTCTGGGCGCTCACCAGTCGATGGCCATCCCCGGATTGATCTTCGTCTTCCAGCCAGCAAAGCGGCTTTGCAATCCCCTCCTCGGCCAATGCTGCATAGAGTAAGGCGAGGTCCTGGGCCGAGAGCCCTGCTCCACCCAG
>JBCBGZ010000072.1:0-13926 GCA_038526245.1 Pseudomonadota bacterium | reverse complement strand
TCGCTGAAACATCCGAAAGGGTTCAAAATCTTTGGGACACAGTGAGCCAGACCTTGTCTGTGTCTGCGCCAAAGCCGTTTTCCCGGTATCCGGACCAGGCGAGTGTCCACCGCACGTCGTGCAAGACCGCGCTCGCATTCAGGCCTACCTCATGGCCATAGGCCTGATCTCCTCGGGCAGATGTAAAATCGTTGAACTGCACACCCAGGCGCGAACCGCGCAAAGGCCCGGCTGATCCGAACCGCCAGGTGCCGCTGAACTGAATATCCTCGATGCCATCTGGCGGTGTCACGATAAAAGTGTCCGTCGCGCCCTGAAATTTATGGAGCGTGGCGAGGGGTGTCTGGAAGGCGACGCCATTGTCGGAGCCGAGGTGTTCGTATCGAAGACCCACGGTTACGTCCGGCCATTCCAAAGTCGCGCCAGCGCGGCCATAGCTCGGCTCGCCGCCAGCGCCCTCCTGCCGGGCAAGACCTGCGGTCCAGAACACGCCAAGATCTTCGGTGAAGGTTCGGCCATCCAGGGCAATGCCGACAGTCTCTGAACGTTGAACATTGCCGGCTCCAGCGTCCAGATCCAGATCGTAGCGAAATGCGGATACTTGTCCTGCGGGCGTCGGCGCGCTGGCGAGGAGAAAGCTGCTGTCGCTGTCAAACGTGCCGTCAGCGCGGCGATTCCCCAGAACGCGGTTCACCTGCCAAATGTATCCAGCTTCCAATGTGGCGCCGTTGGAGGCGGTGTAGCGAGCACTCAGCGCGTCATAGGTCTGCTGGTTCTGTCGAAAGTTGACCGTGCCGATGAACCGTTCATCGGACTGCGCGATCCTTTGACGGCCCAGAGTGACGGAAACTGCGTCTGAAGGCGTGAACTCGGCCTGCAGTCGGTTCAACTCCAGCGTTTCCGTATCCGAGATCGCGGGGCGGGACGGCGCAAAGGCTCCATTTCTGTCGTCCGGCAACAGGGCAGCGATGGCTTCCGTTTCAGCAAGCACGGTCAGCGTGGAAAAGGGACTGGTCTCAAGGCTTGAGCGCAAGCGCAGGGTCAGCGCTTCTGCCTCGTCCTGAAATCCATCTATCTGGACCTGCTCCCAACGCAAACGCGCATCATGCTGAACGACCAGATCTGGCGCGTCTGCATGGGCCTGCGGGCTACCGATGGGCAATATCCATGAGCTCGCCGCGGCAAGCGTCAGTGACGCAGCTATTCTCCCCATTCACCGCACCTTTTCGGTTTCGGACGCGATTAAGTCGCCCAACCGGCAGAAAAATTCATTTTGTTTGAACCGAAGCAAGGGCTCGTTCGACACAGTTTCGTGACCAGGCCATATCGGCTGACCAGAGAAGGGTGCGTGATGACACCGCCACATGATTATGATCTCGAAACGCTCATGGCGTATGTGCGCGGTGGCCTCGATACCGCGACAACTGACGCAATCGAGGCCGCCGCCGCCCGTGACCCGAAACTCGCGGCTGACCTGGCGGTCGTTCGCGGCGTGAGGTCTGCCGAGAATGATCGAGCCGACGACGCTGCAGCAACCGAGTTCGGTTGGGCGCGTTTGTCGAAGGCGATTGATGCGAGCACGCCCCCCGTTTCCCGGGGCCAGCAGTGGCGCGAAACCCGGCTTGGCTTGCTGCAAGTCGCCGCCTGCGCCGTGGCGGCCATAGCCATCTGGCAAGCGCTTGCTGTGCCGTTGCTCGCGCCGACGTCGGACGGTGCTGACGTTTATGTTCCGGCCACGGAAGCGCCCGCAGAACAGCACGCCCTGAAAGTGATGTTCCGGGACGCCGTGACCGAAGCTGAGTTGAGAACGCTATTGCTTTCTATCGATGCGGATGTGACCGGCGGTCCCTCTGCCATCGGTCTCTACACCCTGTCTTTTGAATCCGAAGAGGCTCGGGATGAGGCCGAGTCGGTCCTTAAGGCGGCAACTGAAATCGTTGACGTGGTCCAGCGCGACTAGACAAGTTCACTTCGAAAGACAGTGAAGCAGCAGCTTTTTCGCATGGTGGACCCGGGACTTTACGGTCCCTTGGCTGACACCCTCGGCATCGGAAATTTCCCGGTAGGTCATGTCCTGGAAGAAAGCGAGCGTAACCGCGGACTTCTGGGCATCGGTCAGTTCATCGAGACAAGCCCTCACGCGGTGAGCGTCCTGGGCACTCGAGATCACGGCTTCTGCATCGGGCGCCTCATCGGCGATGGTTTCGTCGGGTTCGGAGACAACCAGGCGGGAGAGCTTTCGAATGCGGTCCACGGCCTTGTTTCGGGCGATCGAGTACATCCAGGACCGCACCGTGGAGCGTGCCTGAAATTTTCCGGCGCTGGACCAGACTTCCACAAATGTGTCCTGGACCACATCGGCGGCCTCAAGCGGATCATTTAGCCGGTTTCGAACGAATGCTGTCAGCGCCGGAGAGTGGCGTTCATACAAAAGGCGCATGGCTGCCTTGTCACCGCGCTCAATCGAACGGATCAGCGCGTCGTCTGAGGTGTCCATACCGTCGGTCAAGATGGCCGGGCCCTGTCAGGCAGATTTCGCATCGTCTTCAGCAGCGCCTAGTTCGGATTTCGCGTTGTCGAGCAACTTTTTGAGACGATCAGGGTCTGCCCCGCGGCGGACGAGTTCAAATGCCTTTTGAACCTCATTATCGACATTCGCCGGTGGGGAAACGGGTGCATCATCACGTTTGTCTGACTCGTCGCTCACGCGTTCGCCCTTTTGTGCAATTGGTTCTGCACATCGATAACACGGCAAACCCCTAATTTATTCAAAATACGTCGAACTACATGATTGGCGAGTGTAGCATCTACTTTTCACTCGTTTTGAGGGCGTGGAGACTCTTGCGCGCCGTCGAGAGACGGCTCATCACCGTCCCGATTGGGATTTGCAGGGTGGTGGCCGTTTCGGCGTAGGTCAGGCCTTCGACACAGACGAGCAGGATCACGCTGCGTTGGCCTTCTGGAAGTTCGGAGATGTGTTCCAGAACTTGCCTAAGGTGCAGTCGGGTCTCGTCGTCGGCTTCCGGCGACTCCAGGTCCGCTTCGGCTGCCTGGACCAATCCCTGTCCGCGGCGAACGGCTATCGACCGGGTCATGTTCCGCCAAATTGAAGCAAGGATGGAGAATAGCCAGGCGTCCAAACGGGTGCCCGGTTGGAACTGCTCGGCGCGTTCAAGCGCCCGGGTGCACGTCGCCTGGACCAGATCGTCTGCCAGACTGCTATCCCCACATTGAGTCAGTGCAAATCGCCAGAGGCGATCCAGCATGTGCTCAAGGCCTTGCTCGACCTCTAAACGGCCATCGCCCACAGATAACTCCAACGCCAACATACTCATCATCCTGCTCCGTCTGGGCTGCTAGATAGTCAGCCAATGGACTGTGTCCCGGACAAACAGGCGTCGTGTCAGGGCCTCGGACGGTTCAAAAAAAGAATAAAAAAGATTCCCGAATAAATCGGGCCGCCCGCCTGTTCTTCCCGTGATCCACGCCTTCGCCCCCGGAGGCTGGTCGCCGCATTGGTCCATCACGAAGGAACAGACCCATGGCCTATGACTCCCCCAACACCCGGTCAAAACTGATCGGTTCGGCTGCGAGCCTTGCAGCCTTTTTGATGTTCGCTGGACGCGCCCAGGCGCAGTCCTATGCAGACGACTCCAGCAGCCTGGTCGATATTGCTGGCCTCGATGGCGTTGCCAGCGTGACCCAACAGGGCGACGGCTCGGTTCTGGTCACCCTCGACACCGGTGAAACGCTCACCCTTTCAGCTGGCGACGTCGTGATTGAAAACGGTGTCGTCTTCGCAGATCCGTCTGTGATTGCGGATGCAGGTGCCGCGGCCGGACTGTCGATCAACCCTTATCTCATCGGCGCTGCGGCCGTTGGCGTGGGCGTGATCGCCGCGGTGGCCAGCAGCGATGATGATGACGGTGCCGGGGCCAACAACAATATCGTGCTCAATGCCCCGCCGGTTTTCACCTCGGGTACTGAGGCGTCGGTCGAAGAGAACACGCTGGAAACCGGTTTTACCGCGACGGCGCAGGACACCAATGGCGATGCGCTCACCTTCTCTATCTCTGGCGGCGCCGATGCCGCGCTTTTCGCCATCGACGCCAATACCGGTGCCCTGTCCTTTGCGCAGGCGCCTGACTTCGAAGTCCCTGGCGACGCCGACGGCAACAATGACTTCGTGGTGGAAATTTCCGTCACAGATGGTGAGTTCACAGCGACTCAAACGGTGACCGTGACCGTCACCAACATCAATGACAACGCGCCGGTCATCGTGTCCGGGAATGCGGTAACTGTCACTGAAAACGGCACCGATGCCTACCAGGCCGAGGCCAATGATGCCGACGGCGACGCGATCACATTCTCTCTTTCCGGAGATGATGCAGCGCTTTTCGCCATTGATGCAGCCACGGGCCTCGTCACTTTCATTGCGGCACCGGATTTCGAAGCCCCTGCCGATGCCAATGGTGACAACGCCTATCAGATCACCGTGACCGCCAGCGATGGCACAAACACGGTCTCGCAAGCCGTGACCATCACCGTTGCAGACCAGCTCGAAGTTATCGGCACAGACGGCAACGACGCGCTGACCGGATCCGATGACGCCGACATCATCGATGCGGGCGCAGGCGATGATGTCATCGACAGCCTCCAGGGCAGTGACCAGATTTCGACCGGAACGGGCCGCGATATCCTGAACTTCGCAGGTGATCCATTTGAGGGCGCCGATGTGTCCGCAGAAGGCCGCCAGATCGTTGGTGGCGAGGACTTCATCTCAGACTTCGATTTCGCCAATGATTCCTATCGCTTCGATGCCGAAGACTTCGGAGTAGGTGGCGAAGTCCGCTTTGCATCTCTGGATGCGAATGCAGATGGCGCAGCCATTCCGGCCGGCTCCAACGTCATCGTGTTGCTGAACGCTGACAATGATGGTGACGCCTCCACGCCGTTCCTCGCGGGCACCGCAGCGGCGCAAATTGCTGCGCTGGTCGATGATGCCGGTCCCGGTTTCTTCGTTTACTGGAACTCCAATCTTGGCGTGAACCGGCTCGTCTACTCAACCGATCTGTCGGACCCGAGTGCCGACCTGAAAATCGTATCCCGCCAGACGGACCTCAGCGGCCAGGATGCAATTGATGCGCTTGCCGATTTCAACGCTGAGAACTTCGAGTTTGTCTCCAGCACGGTGGTTGGAAGCGAGGCGGGCGAGACCGTTCTTGGCACTGACGAGGCTGACGAGATCTTCGCCGGCGCGGGCGATGACCGAATCGAAGGCGCTGGTGGCTCTGACACCATCACCACAGGCACAGGCCAGGATGCTGTTGTCTTTGCGGGTGACCCCTTCGACGGCGCTGACGTCTCAGCGGAAGGGCGCCAGATTGTCGGCAATGAAGACTTCATCGAGGACTTCGAGTTCGGCACACCCACCACGACCATTGAAGTGGTGCGCGCCAGCACGACGGCCGATGTCGTCTTTGAAGCCGAGGCCGGCAACATTTACTTCAACATCCACTCCACCAACTTCCCGGCAGGCGAAGTTCGCGGACAGCTTGAGCTGTCTGAGGACAATCGGGATGAGGCTGGTTTCGGCTCAGTGACCTTCACTGCCGTGCTCAATGGTGAAAACGAGGTCCAGGACCCACCGGTCGTAACCGAAGCCGAGGGCACTGGAACGGTGACCTTCTTCATCGCGCCCGACGGCACGGTGACCTACGAAACGCTGATCGAGATCAACGCGTTCGACGATGACACGCTCACCGTAGGCCACTTCCACAACGCACCAGCCGGCGCCAATGGGCCGGTCGTTGTAGACATCCTTGCCGATGCCCGTGCAGATCTCGGATCCATCGAAGGCGGCACCTATGATGTTGGCACTCTGGCGATCGATGTGACTGACGCCGCCACCACGGCCGAGGTTCTGTCAGAGGCCGAAGCTGGCAACATCTATTACAACATTCACTCGTCAAACTTCCCGGCCGGTGAAGTCCGCGGCCAATTGGAACTGGTTTCTGATGAGCGGGATGCTGCAGGATACGGTGATGTCACCTTCTCAGCCATTCTGAATGGTGAGAACGAGGTCCAGGACCCAGCCGTCGTGACCAATGCCGATGGTGATGCCACCATCACCTTCACGGTCGCCAATGATGGTTCGGTCACCTACACGACCGATATCGATATCGAGAGCTTCGATCCCGATACGCTCACTGTGGGACACCTCCACAATGCGCCAGCCGGTGAAAACGGCCCAGTGGTCCAGGACATCCTGGCCGATGCCCGAGAAACCACGGGTGAGATCGCAGGATCGACCGTAGACGTTCCAGCGCTCGACATTGTCGTAAACACTGCGGCCACGACCTCCGATGTCCTATCGGAAGCCGAAGCCGGCAACATCTACTACAACATTCACTCCTCCAACTTCCCTGCCGGTGAGGTTCGCGGACAGCTGGTGTTGGTATCAGATGAGCGGGATGCAGCCGGGAATGGCGATGTCACGTTCACGGCCATTCTGAATGGCGAGAACGAGGTGCAGGATCCCGCCGTGGTGACCAATGCCGATGGTGTCGGGAACATTACCTTCACCGTCGCGAACGGTTCGGTATCTTACACCACCGCGGTGAACATCGAGAACTTCGATATTGGCACATTGACGGTTGGCCATCTCCACAATGCTCCGGCAGGTGCCAATGGACCGGTTGTCCAGGACATTCTCGCCGATGCCGCTGCAGATGGATCGGTCACAGGCTCGACCATCGAACAACCCCAACTGGACATCACGGTTGCTGAGACGTCCGTTGAAAGCTCGGTGCTCGCCGAAGCGGAAGCTGGAAACATCTATTTCAACATCCACTCTTCCGACTTCCCGGCAGGTGAGGTTCGCGGTCAATTGGCCCTGACCGAAGATGCTCGGGATGCAAATGGCTACGGCACAGCGACATTCTCAGCAGTGCTGAACGGCGCCCAGGAAGTCCAGGATCCGGCCGTGGATACGTTTGCCGATGGTACAGGCACCGTTGTCTTCACCGTCGCAAATGATGGCTCGGTGACCTACGAAGCGTCGGTCAACGTCACAGACTTCGATGTGGCCCGCCTGACTGTCGGTCACCTGCACAATGCGCCTGCCGGTGAAAACGGGCCCGTGGTGGTTGATCTGCTTGCAGATGCCAATGCTACTCAAGGGTCCATCGAAGGCGGCGAGGCAACGATCCCCACGCTCGACATCGCGGTCGACTTTGCTGAGACCGATGCTTCGGTCGTCAGCGAGGCGGAAGCCGGCAACATCTACTTCAACATCCACTCCTCCAACTTCCCGGCAGGCGAAGTGCGCGGGCAGCTGGAGTTGGAAAGCGATGCCCGGGATGCCAGCGGCTACGGCACGGTCACCTTCACGGCGATCCTCAACGGCCTCCAGGAAGTCCAGGATCCGCCGGTGGACACCGATGCGGAAGGCGTCGGAACAGTGACGTTCGACATCGCGCCTGATGGCACGGTGACGTACAGCGCCACAGTCGACATTGAGAATTTTGATGTCAGCACGCTGACGGTGGGCCATCTGCACAACGCCCCGGCCGGTGAAAACGGTCCGGTTGTTGTGGACCTCCTCGCCGATGCCCAGGCACCTGCCGGGTCGATTGATGGGGCAAATGAGGGCGGAGACGTCTACAGCCTCAATGCAGCAGACTTTGGTGTAGAGGGTGACGTGTCGTTCCTGGCACTGGATGCCAATGCCGATGGGGCCTCCATCGCGGCGGGCACCAATGTCATCGTGCTCCTGAACTCAGACAATGACGCCAATCCGGACACGCCTTTCCTGGCGGGCACGGCAGCGGCTCAAATCGCTGAGCTCACCGAGGCCGATGGGGCCGGGTTCTTCATCTACTGGAACTCGAACCTCGGTGTGAACCGGCTGGTCTATTCGACCAACCTCAACGACGCGTCAGCAGACTTGAAGATCGTGGCACGTCAGACGGATCTGGAAGGTCAGGAGGCCATCGACGCGCTCTCAAGCTTCTCCGCTGAGAACTTTGTCTTCGAGGGTGGCTCCGAGGCAGCAACCGCTTCGCTGACAGAGACTGAAGAAGCCGACCTGACCCAAATGATCTCTGACCTGGAACCGGTCGACTTTGCCGCGGAAATCCCTGTCGAGCTTGGTCTGCTTTCAACGCTTCCATCGGAATCGGGAGAAGTGGATGCCCCGGCAGGCACTCCAGTTGGTGCTTTTGTGGGCGTTGATATCGATCTGGACGTCGATGACGCCGACGCCGCTGCAGTTGCCAGCCAAACGCTAAATGGCGCTGACGGCTGGTAGCCCGCGAAACGGTTGAGCCTGCTTCATCCCTATCAGGCTCAACCCTCGCCGGTCCGGAAACCCCCGTCCGGACCGGCGACCCCTTTTTTCAATAGACATGAGTTCGACGGAGTAACCCCATGGGCGACGGCGCTGTAAAACCCCCATCCACACTCAAATGGCTCTGGCAAATGTCTGGCGCTCAACCCCGCCGCGTGCGTGGGCTTTTTGGGTTCAGCTTTGCGGTCAACCTGCTCTTGATGGTCTCCCCGCTCTACATGCTCCAGATCTACGACCGTGTGCTGTCGTCGGGCTCGGCGCACACGCTCATCTGGATGACGGTCATCGCCGTTTTCTTGCTCACGATTTATGCGGCTGCTGAAGCGGGCAGGCGGCGCCTGGCGGCCATCGCGGGTGCCAAACTGGACGCCGCCCTTTCGGAAAAGGCATTCGCGAGGTTTGAGCGCGCCCTTGACCCGCCCTCGGCGCTGCCGCGCGACCTCTCAAATGTTTCGAGGGTGCAGAGTCCCTACCAGCACGGAACACTGCTGGCCTTCTTTGACCTGCCATTCGCGCCGCTTTTCATTGGTGTCCTGTTCCTGATCCACCCACTTCTCGGTTGGCTGAGTGTCGGGGGCGCGCTGATCGTCTTCGCCGTCGCTGCCTTATCGGAATGGCTGAGTCGCAAGCCCGCCGGTGAAGTGGCGATGGTCCATGCGAGGGCGGGGCAACTCGCAGAAGGCCTCGCCCGCCAGCGTTCGGCATTGGTGGCGATGGGGCTGGTGGGCCGCGCCTATGACACATGGAAATCGGTAAAACAGGAGGGTGACACACAAAATGCCCGGGCATCGCGCAGCGACAGCGCGTTCACCGCCATTTCGAGGGGCCTGCGCCAAATCCTTCAGGTGTTCATCTTGGGCGCTGGCGCAGCGCTCGCCCTGTCACAGCAATTGTCACCTGGCGGTATTGTCGCCGCGTCAATCATCCTGTCCCGCGCCCTTGCACCGATCGACATGATTGTCGGCAGCTGGCGGTCCATTGTTCAGGCGAAGACTGCCTGGGGTGACGTCCATGGCCGACTTGGGCACATCACCATCGAGGACGAGAAAACACCGCTTCCCGCGCCCAAGGCACGTTTGGACATCGACCGGCTATCGGTTACGGCGCCGGGCAGCGAGATCCCCCTGATCCGGCCGTTTAGTGTCACGCTGGAAGAAGGCACTTTGGTAGGCGTTGTCGGCGCCAATGGCTCCGGCAAGACCACCCTCCTGCAAACGCTGGCTGGTGCCTGGCCACTGGCCTCGGGCTCAGCAGACCTCGGCGGCCGCAGCATCCACAATTGGCCGAGCGCGGATCGGGGTCGCCACATGGGCTATGTGCCCCAGGATGTGGAGCTATTTCCCGGCACCGTTGCGGAGAACATCTCCCGCTTCGGCTCCGGCTCGGCCGAAGAGATGTTTGCTGCGGCGCAGCTCGCTGGCGCCCATGACCTGATCCTCGGCTTGCCCGATGGCTATGACACACTCGTCGGCCCGGGTGGCGTGCACCTGTCGGCCGGCCAACGCCAGTTGATCGGCATGGCGCGAGCCTTTTTTGGGTCGCCCGTTCTAATGCTGCTCGATGAGCCCACAGCCAATCTCGACGCCGATGCCGCCGGCCGGGCCATCCATGCCTTGAAGTCGCGCGTTGCGGATGGCGCCGTTGCCTTGGTGGCGAGCCACGATCCCCGGCTACTCGCCGAAGCGGACATTGTTTTCACCGTCAATCGCGGCGCGATCGTCGCCCAGCCCGTGAACAAAGCGGCCCCACCGTCCAAGATTACAAAGATCCGGGAGATGAAACGATGACCTCCGAAAAAGAGACTGAACGAGACGGAATGGTCCGCGCGTCGGGGTATGCCTGCGCGCTTGGCCTTGGCGGTTTCCTCGCTTGGACCGGGTTTGCCCCCCTCGAAGAAGGCGTGGCTGCCGGTGGCAAGATCATCGTGGAGAACGACCGCCAGGTGGTGCAGCACTTTGAGGGCGGCATCATCGAAGCGATCAATGTCCGGGAAGGGGAGTTGGTCGAGGCCGGGCAGATTGTGGTGACGCTCAAGGAGACGGCATCCCTCTCAAACCGCGACCAGTTGCAAACACAGATTGGCGCTCTGGCGGCGCGCGAAGCGCGGTTGCAGGCTGTTTTAGAGGGACTCGACGTCCTCGATTTCTCTGCACTCGAAGATCTCGAACTGAACGTCGCCAGTCTCGATGCGCTTGTGGCTGAAGAGCTGAACCTCTTCGATGCCAACCGGCTGTCGCTCGAAGCAGAGGTCAGGCTGTTGAGCCAAAGAGCGTCCGCCGCTCGCCGCACAGCAAGCCTGAAGGACGCCCAGATCAACAGCACCCAGTCGGCCCTCGGCATCGCTGAAGACGAGTTGGAGCGCAACACCGCGCTTCTCTCCAATCAGATGGTTCGGGCAGATCAGGTGGCGCGCCTGGAGAGAGAGGTTGCGGGCCTGAACGCCGATATCGCACGCCTAACCGCCGAACGTGACGAAGCCACCGCATCCGCCAGCGATGCCGAGCGGCAGATCGACCAGCTTCGCGCTGAACGCCGACAAAACGCGTCTTCAGAGCTGCGCGACGCACGTGCAGAACGGCTTGCCGCTCTGGAGAGCCTCAACGCCGCCCAGGATGTCCTCGACCGGGCGGTGATTGTCGCGCCGGTGTCGGGTGAAGTCCTCAATCTGGGCTTCACAACGCCGGGGTCCGTCGTGACCTCAGCTGAAACCATCATGGAGATTGTGCCAGAAGAGCAACGTGTGGTGGCATCGGTTCGGATCCGTCCCACGGACCGGGCAAGTATCTTCGTCGGCCAGACGGTTCGCACGCAGATCTCGGCCTATCGCAGTTGGGAATCCCCCCGGATCGAAGGCGAGGTCCAAAGTGTCAGCGCCGATCTGAAAACAGATCCGGTAAATGGCACGGACTATTACGAAGCGCGAATTCTGCTTGCGACCGATGCGCTCGCGCCGGGCGACACCATCGAGATCGTTCCGGGCATGCCGGTCGATGCCTTTATCTATTCCGGACACAGCCGGACCACGCTCGACTACCTGTTCGCGCCGATGATGGAGTCGGTGTTCAAAGGGCTGAGGACAGGCTGATGGCGACCCCATTCAAGACGTTGGCGGCAGCGCTGGTCGCCCTCGCACCGGGCGCTGTCACCCACGCACAATCGCCCCCAGATGCCTGTTTACCCCTGCAGGATGCTCTGCGGCTGTCGGTTCTCAACAGCCCATCGGTCGGTGCCGCAGAAGCTGCGCGCGACCGTGCCCTTGCAGATCTTGTGGATGCCGAGGCCATTCGCCGGCCACAACTCTCCGCCTTTGCCCGCACCCAAGCCGGGGATGAAGGGCTCACCGGTGCCGGGATCGAAAATACGGTCGGTTTGCGGGCCTCCCAGAGAATCTATGATTTCGGCGTCTCGAGACTCGATCGGCAAGCCGCCCAAAGCCTGGTCGATGCCCGGCGCTTTTCGATCGATTCCGCTGAAACCAACGCAGCTCTGGACACGGCGGATGCGTATATCGGGCTGGTGGAAATCGAAGCCCGGTTGTCGATCACGGCGGAGCGCGAGGCGTTTTTCAGGCGGCAACTTGCGGCCACAGAAGCCGCATTGGATCTGGGCGCTGCAACGCGCGCTGATCTCGCAGAAGTGGCCGCCAGGCTCGCGGAGGCTTCGGCAGACCGGCTCGAGCTCACATTTGAGCGCGACCGCTTGTCCACCGCGCTGTCTTCAGACTTGGGAGAGGTTGTCCGTCCTTGCACCGTCACAAGCGTTCGCCCGCATGCTGACGGGACCAGCAGTATCATCGACCGGGTTGATGCAGCCCTGGAAAACAATAGCGAGCTGCGAGTGCTGTCGGCGGAGATCAACGCCCAGGACGCTTCTGTAGAGCGCGCGGCCCGCAACCGCCTTCCGGCAATCGATCTCGTTGGTGTCGCATCCTACGCCTATGACGACCGGGTCGGCCAATGGGAATATCGCGACCGAATAGGTGTCGATGTGAGTGTGCCGCTGCTATCCGGTAACGCGCTCAACGCAGAACGCCGCCGCGCTGGCGCAGACCTCGCCACCCGTCGCAGCGAACGAGAGGCCTTCCGGCGGGACCTTATTGAGGCGGTGGAAGTATCGAGCCGGAGGCTGTTGTCCCTTGAGGCGCAGCTCGCCCGGCGCCAGGACGTTGTCGACCGGCAGGCCGATCAGTTCAGCGCTGCGGAAGCTGAATTCGACGCGGGCGTGCGAACACTGCCCGAGCTCGTCGAAGACCGATTGGAACTTGAAGCTGCCCGATTGCAGGCCGTCACAATCGAATTAAGCCTTGCCCGGGAGCGCATCAACCTCCGTGCACTCACGGGTGACTTGGTAGACCGGTCCTGATCACACTTCGAAACAAACCTATGTCTGTTTGACCACCAAAGATGGACCCGTCGTGCTGGCTGGCGAATGTCCGCTTCCGGCGAATTCCAGTCGACGAGCAATCCTGCTTCGGTCGTCTCAATTTGGCCCTTTTCTGCCAGAACACCATGCGGCATGAACGACTGGAATTCGTCGCAATCAAGCCGATGGAATCGCAAGATTAAATTCAACCGAGCCGCGCTGAATATGAAGTTTTTGTGCATGGGTTGATTTTTCGTTGCCCGAGGCGAGGCTATTGGTGGGACATTTTGGAGGGGCGCATGGCAATTGTTCGTTTTTTGGTCTGCTTAGCGGCTGTTGTTCTGGCGTCTTCGGGGCCAGGTTTCGGACAGGAGGCCCCGTCACCAGGCAATACCAATACACCCATCAATCCGTTTGATCCAAACGCTCCGCCAGACGGACCTAAGACAAACCTGATTGCGCCGGGCGATCCCATTTTTGGCGGAAGTGGCGTGCCAGTTCCTTATGAAGAATGGGAGCAGCGGCAAAACGCAGACGAGCGACTGACGGCATTCGGAACCGATATACTTGGCGACGGGATTGATCCCCATACTGGTTCAATTGTGTTCACCCACACAGATGTCAGTCTTCCGGGAAACAGCGCGCTTCCAGTGACTCTGACACGCAAGCGCGCTCAGGGGTATCATTATCACTGGAGTGAAAAGCAGGAGTTTGGCGATTGGCAGTATGTCGTTCCCAGGATCACCGTGACGTCTATGGAGCCTTGGGTGGGAAATCGCTGTTCCAACAGCTTTGCTCAGAACTTTCCGGTCCAACCGACATCGACGTCTCAGCCCGGCGTGCTGCAGGTTTTCACCCAGGCGACCCGTCAGCAGTATTCGCAAGGACTTATCATGGACGTGCCGGGTCAACAGGGCCAACACATTCTCGAAGCGCCTGCTTCTGACAAGTTTCCGGCGAACGCGACACACGCAACGTCATCGAACTTCTATCTATATTGCGGCAGCGCCAGTGATGGAGGTGAAGGTTTCATCGCCGTAGGGCCGAATGGAGATACCTACCGCTTCGATCGATACATCAGCCGACGTGCGTTGAACTACGGCACTATTGGTGGAGGCTACAACGCGCTTCTAGAACGTAGCGTTGAGATCCTTGCAGCAACCGAAGTGACCGATGTCCATGGAAATTGGGTGCGTTACGATTACGACACACAG
>JBCBGZ010000071.1:11776-13991 GCA_038526245.1 Pseudomonadota bacterium | reverse complement strand
AAAACAGGCCTGGAAGTTACTCAGAAAGCGGCTGCGCTATAGGGGGCGGGTCACCGGCAAGTCCAAGACCACCATTCTGCGCCAGGCCAATGCGGGCAAGTTTTCCTACCAGATTGACGATCAGGGCCGCAAACGCGTGGACCCGGCAGAGTTCCACCGCGTCCACCCCCTGCCCAGCTCAACAGACGAGACGGCGGGCAGCGATGCGCACCGGACCGAAACGCCGCCCGCGCATCGATCTGCACCGGCAGAGACCGCCGAGACCATCGCCCTGGTGCGCACCATGATCGCCTCACTCGACACCGCCAAGGCCGAGGAAATCCGCCGCCTGGAAGAGACCATCGAAGACCTGCGCGACCGCCTTGACAGGGAATCGGCCCAGAACCGCGCGCTGACCCAGATGATTACCGATCAGCGGGACGCAGAGCCCAAACGGCGAAGCTGGTTTGGGCTCTTGGGCTGAAGGATGAGCGGCAGCTATGGATTGATCGGCAGTATTGCCGTTCAATTCCCGTCCGGCAGGCCTTCGGGGCAATGGTTCGCTGGGTGTTCGAACACCTCGTCAGGCAGGAAGCATCGGCAGGGCGATACGAAATCGCTGCCGTTGTCGTTCGGATCAAGGCGCGGTTCGCCGTCGAGCACAGGATAGCTGTCCAGATCTGCTCGCGTGAACCAGAGCGGGGCGTTTATGTCGTGAAGCTGCTCGCACGCCATGTGGACCTGTTCGCGGCGATCAGGTTCCAGAGTGATGGCTGGGAGGTCCCAGAGCCGCGCTACGTTGTCGAACAAATCAACAATGCCAGAGCCGGTGACGAGGCGGCCGTCCCCGGTCAGCGCCACGGACAGGATCCCGCTGTCATGGCCGGTGAAGGCCCGAATCTCTTCGCCTGTCTCCAGATCCCAGAGCCGCGCCGTGTTGTCATCAGAGCCGGTGACTAGGAGGCCGTCGCCGCTCACCGCCACGGACGTGACGCTGCCCTCATGGCCGATGAAGGCGCGGATCTCTTCGCCGGTCTCCAGATCCCAGAGCCGCGCGGTGTCATCACGAGACCCGGTGATGAGCCATCTATCGCCAGTCACCGCCACTGACGTGACCGCGTTCTCATGGCCGGCAAAGGCGCGGATCTCGTCGCCGGTATCTGGGTCCCACAGCCGCGCGGTGTCATCATGAGACCCGGTGACGAGGCGGCCATCGCTGGTCAGCGCCACGGACGTGACTCTGCCCTCATGGCCGGTGAAGGCGCGGATCTCGTCGCCGGTCTCCAGATCCCAAAGCCGTGCCGTGGTGTCGCGAGCCCCGGTGATAAGGCGACCATCGCTGGTCGCCGCCACGGACGTGACACTGCCCTCATGGCCGGTGAAGGCGCGGATCTCGTCGCCGGTCTCCAGGTCCCAGAGCCGCGCCGTGCCGTCATCAGAGCCGGTGACGAGGCGGCCGTTGCTGGTCACTCCCACGGACGTGACTTGATCTCCATGGCCGATAAAGGTGCGGATCTCTTCGCTCGTCTCCAGATCCCAGAGCCGCGCCGTGTTGTCCCAAGAGCCGGTGACGAGGCGGCCATCGCTGGTCAGCGCCACGGACTTGACGCTGCCCTCATGACCGGTGAAGGCGCGGGGTTGTTCGCCCGTATCCAGGTCCCAAAGCCGCGCCGTGCCGTCATACGAGCCGGTGACGAGGCGGCCGTCCCCGGTCAGCGCCACGGACAGGACCCCGCCGTCATGGCCGGTGAAGGCCCGGATCTCTTCTCCGGTCTCCAGATCCCAGAGCCGCGCCGTGCGGTCGTCTAAGCCAGTGACGAGACGGCCATCGCCGGTTACCGCCACGGACCAGACCAATTCCGCATGGCCGATGAAGGCGCGGATCTCGTCGCCGGTCTCCAGATCCCAGAGCCGCGCCGTGGTGTCGTGGGATCCAGTGACGAGGCGGCCCTCGCCGGCCAGCGTCACGGACCAGACTGTGTTACCATGGCCGGTAAAAGCACGGATCTCGTCGCCGGTCTCCAGATCCCAAAGCCGCGCCGTGGCATCGCGAGACCCGGTGATGAGGCGGCCGTCGCCGGTCAGCGTCACCGTAGTGACCTCATTCCCATGGCCCGTGAAGGCGCGGATCTCATCGCCGGTCTCCAGATCCCAAAGCCGCGCCGTCCCGTCGTTAGAGCCAGTGACGAGGCGACCGTCGCCGGTCAACGCCACAGAGGTGACCGCATGCCTGTGG
>JBCBGZ010000071.1:0-11676 GCA_038526245.1 Pseudomonadota bacterium | reverse complement strand
CCGGTGAAGGCGCGGATCTCCGCGCCTGTCTCCAGATCCCAGAGCCGCGCCGTGCGGTCCCAAGAGCCGGTGACGAGGCGACCGTCTCCAGTCGACGCCACGGATGTGACCTCATCCCTGTGGCCGGTGAAGGCGCGGATCTCCGCGCCTGTCTCCAGATCCCAGAGCCGCGCCGTGCCGTCATACGAGCCGGTGACGAGGCGGCCGTCCCCGGTCAGCGCCACGGACAGGACCCCGCTTCCATGGCCGGAGAAAACTTGGCGGAGGCGGTTATTGCTAACTGCGGCTTCCAAGCGCAAACGCGCAAAAGCATACCCGGTCCCACCGTCAAAGCGATAGCGCTGCGCATTGCGGCTAGCGCTCGGGTCGGCCTGCAGCGCCATTAGGATAGACGTGGTGTGATCGCCTTCTTCGCGAGCGAAGATGGCCTTGGCTTCGCGGGCGAGGACGTCCGAGTTGCGGCGTTCGGCAGCAGCGAAGCTTTCGCTGGCTAGGGCCGACTGGGCCTGGGCCTGCTCAGAGAAAGTCTCGGCCCTTTCTGTTTGCCGTGCGGCCAGTTCGCGTTGTTGTCGTGCAGCCGCCGCATTGGCCTCTGCCTGATCCTGAAACTCTAGCGCGAACCATCCCGCAACAAGGGCCGCGGCCGTCAGCATCAGACCCAGCGCCACCAGGCTTCCACCCAATGCGACCCGTCGTCTTTGGCGTCGGCGCTGGCGTTGCCAGAGCGCGTCAAACGGAACGCCTGCGAGTCCTGCGGCGACACGCGTGAGGGCGCTGGTGCGACCATCCAGCACCAGATTGGCGGCGAGCGGCTCTCTCTCCCGAAAGGCGGGCGGGAAGCATTCGGTGGCCTCATCGCCCGAATTGGGCGTGCCCGCGATGATCAGCGCCAGAACCTTGTCGGCGCGGCCCGTCGCGCGGAAATGGCGGATCTCCTTATCGACCCATTCCGATTGGGACGCATTGGGCGAGCACAGCACAATCAGGTACTCGCTCGCCGCGATCTTGGCCTGCAGCGCCGGCCAGACTTCGGGGGAGGCGGTGAGGTCAGTCTTGTCGCGGAAAATCCGGCCGAGCTTGCGACCGTCCTTTCCGGGGACGGCGTTCGCCTTTGGCAGGCGAAAACTCTCCAGCCAGGACTGCACCTTCCCGGCCTCGGTCGAGTCCTTCTGCGAGTAGGAAATGAATGCCTTGTACCGCTCTGTTGCCTCGTCTTCCGCCATAATCGTGTCCCCCGACATTCACTTTCAAGAGCGTACTCAGCGTCATGGCGGTCGGCAATATTTGACATCCATTTCGGCGACAGAGGTTTGCCGCCGAGATGATAGTACCAGCTATGGCCACTGGAATATCCCATATGCATCGCCATCACGCGGCCTCCTCTTTGGGTTGGAGGCCGTGCAGGAAATCGCACGCGCGCTGCGCATGGGCGGCGGCCTGAAAGATCGCGCGCTTGTCGTCCCTGAGGACTTGCAGCCATGAGGCGATATAGGCGGTGTGGTCGTCGCGGTCCTTGAGCGTGAGACCCAGATCGGCGCACACGGATCTTGCCGGCGAACATCGGCCCGAACCGGTCCACCCATAACCGCACGCTTTCGTGGCAAGCGTCGATGCCACGTTCGTGCAGAAGGTCTTCGACGTTCCGGAGCGAAAGCGGAAACCGGACATACATCATCACCGCAAGCTGGATGATCTCGGGCGATGTCTTGAAATAGCGAAATGGGGACTTGGCCGTCCCCATACCCTAGTCAGGCCGGATTAAGCGACGGTTCCGCTGAAATCACCCCCACCGAGCTATTCAATACAGTTAAGAACCATGCGCAAACCAATAGCAATTTCATGAGGCGAACTGGTTGCCGCCAGAGTCTTAAGATGGGCCATATCTACGCCTCTATACTGCATGGACGCATGATAGGAGTGTTTTAGGCCCACAAGCTTATCCAATTCAATTTGAGTCGCCTTCGTTGGTGGTTTGCAGTATCGGGTCACACGTGCATCGCACAAGCCAAGCGCTTGAGCAATTTGTCCACCCGCACCACCAAATGCCCCAAGCGGGATAAAGACCGCGCCACTTTCAACTGAGAGAACAGCTTCTTCAACAATGCCCGAGCACCAGCTTTCGGGTTTTCCGCTCTTATTGACCTCACCCGACATCGCCACGCGTGCAACTTCGCGCTCCGCCATTGTTTTCCGCATGAACGTAAGCGCGGAAGCCGTTATAAACTCTGTCGGATTGTTCAGGGTTTTCGCAGCCAGCACGAGTGGCAACAAATCCCCCGGCTTGAAAGCGTAACTCTGCAGACGATCCAATTTCCGGGTGACCTTCCCGATGAGATTATCGTCAGCATACTTCGGGCATTCGAAATCTGGGCTCACAGTGATTCTGATACTTGGAGATCTGTCTTCATCAACATGGGCGGCCAGAATAACGGTTTGCCCACTCGGTAGAAAAAGAAACACGCGCCCATAGTTTCCCATCCCGACAACACGCCTGAACAGGGTTATGGCAATTTCTTTGTCCGGCATCATTTTCATGCCAGCGCCCGGCACAAACCTTTGCATCCAGTTTGGCCAAGGGAGAAAATGGAAGAAGGCTTTCGGTTCTCCTGTCTCCAGCTTTCTGTAGGTATCGATCACTTCATTGAACAGAAAACGGGTCAGATCGCTTTGTATGTCGGCATCCCTGAACATACCACCCCAACCGAGACGCATCTGCTTTTGTCCAATGACGGACGCGATTGCACCAAGAGCGATCCCCATCTGATAGGACCCTTGGCTAAAAACATGCTCACCAAGAATGCTGGAATTCTTATCGTCTGGAACCACGAAACCGAGCTTTTGCTGCTCCTCTAGGTCAGCGTCGCCAACACTTACACCGACGAGCACGTCGCGCGCGTCTGTGGGACCTTGAACGTTGTCCTCTGCCTTTGGTCTCTCCTTATGCTCAAGATCAGCCATATATTGTGACAGGGTCTGGACCTGCTGGTTGTGAGGCAGAACTGCGCTGACCAGGTTCCAGCTATCGCTATCCATAACCGGATCTGGATAGACGCCGACCATGGGTCCGTCGTCTAGAATGCTGTCTTCCGGATTTGTACTTGTTTTTCTCCGATACCCCGCCTCTCCCCGCTGCATTGCCGCAATATCCAGCAGTTCAGCCTGGCGCGGAAGAATAATCGGAGCCTGTACTCCATGACGGGCCGCAACGTCTTGCACGGCATTGTGAAAGACTTCAAACCGCAAAGCCTCCCCGAGGACATCCAACAGGATTTGATCGAGTGCGACCGACGTCAGTGTCAGTTCATCAGGTGACAGAACGCGAACAACCTCATCCTCGTCGCCATCCGTCCCAGTACGTGATCGCCCACCTACATTGAACTCGACAATTTGTTTCTTCTTTGCATCAAGGCGCTTGGGTTTCATGGGGCGCGTTGGTACGCCACCGCCATACGTGAGCGATACACTGTCGTCATAAGCCGTCACAACCACGTTTATAATTGGTCGGGAGTTCCGTTTCGCCATCAGGTGTTCAGCGCGGCAAAACGAGCGCGACGCATATGTGTCGGTTTGAATTGCAACGAGCGCACCTCTGCCAATGGTTTTGTCAAAAGTATCCCGATAAGACACGCCAGCCGGCGTGTTTTGAACATCCACAAATGTTGTGAAATTGGGTATCCGATTTTCAATCGCCCTCAGTCGGTCAACTAAGGCGGTTGCGATATCTGAACCATCAAACCGCGCATGACTGATGAATATGGGAAAATGTTGCGGTGTTACAGCGCCTGGCTCTGTCCGCTCGAATAAGGCTGCGTGGAGCACCGCCATCACGCTCAAGAGATTTCGGCGCATATGCGCTGTCGGGCGTCCGGTGTCTTGAACAAGTTTTGTGGAAGCTTTGTCTTTTTTGAAATTCGCTGTTTGCAGACCCTCAACATAGCGAAGTGCATTGGCGCCCGGCTCCACCATCGCTGGCAAGATCGTGGTGTCGGGCTCGTCGGCTAGTGCTGCAAATGCTTGTTTGAACGCTTTGCCCGCTTCCCCACCAATTGCGCCATCGAGGAAATCATCGAGCCCGCCGCTGATGAGGACGACCACCATCCGATGGGAAATGTTTTCAGGCCGAGCCTTCAGTTCCGCTGGGTCAGTCTTTGGCCCGATTTTAAGCGCTCTCACCCTGATGAAGGATGGAAGCCGCGTATGGCGCGTGCCCAGCAATTCAAAATGTCTGGCAAAGACCTGAGCATAAGTCGCGCCCTCTGGATAACTTTCGTGCCAGACAAGACATACTTCAATTTCAGCCATACCCAATGCCCTTTTTTCGCACTACGTCCCTAGACTTTTTGCTAACATCAACCAAAGCCATCGGGAAGGCGCTGACAGTCTAGTGCGAAACCGTCTCCAGCAGCGAGGGCTTGAGATCTCCCGAGTGACCGAAAGTTGGCACCATTCAAGAAGGGCGGCATCACGCTCGAATTTCAAGGTGTGTCTTCTGCTGAATTGGCGGTCGAGATTGAATTAGTTGTCTAGCGAAGCGTGAGTCGAGGCAAACTTTTGAAGCTGGCTCATCTTTCAAGATCGCGACATGGCCCGCTCTCATTGCCGGAACTGCAGATAACTGCTTTCGGCCCGATTGTTGAGGTGCCGACCAACCTCCTGGCGGTCCCGGTTCCCGATGTCTTTCATCGCTGCGCCATAGGATTGAACTCCGCCTGTTGCGATGGTTGTGGGGGCGCCATAGCGTTTCATACCTGTGCTGAGGAACGTCAAAGCCGCTGATTTGTCTCGAGTTTTGATAACGTAGCTTTCCAGCTCTTCTTCTTCACGATCGACCGCGCGCGTCAAAAGCAGTTAGTCTGGCCTCTGATCTCTGCGAAAATCTCATTCAGGTGCCATCATTGTAGCAGAAACTAGCCCGCCGCAGCCTGATGCGCCGCGCGAAGAGTGGAACAGAACTATCGGCCCATAGCCGCATACTCGCAGGCGATTTCTAGAAATTGACCTGAGCCCTTTGGCTCCCTCATTCATTTCGAGAGCCTGACCCTTTCATAGTCCATTGGTTGAGGTATGGCGAGCGCGTCGGGAGCGAGGCTCCCCACTGCACGAGCGACCGGCGCGCTGCGGGCGTCAGCCCGCCCAGTGATGAGTGAGGCCGGTGGTGGTTATAGTCGTGTCGCCAGCTGCTCTGAGCCCAATCCTTGGACCACTACCGGTTAGACTTTCCGGCCCTTGATCACGTTGCCGGGCTGGTGACGGCGGCGTGATTTATGAGCGATATTGGGGGTGCTCTGCCCCCGAGGATCTTGCGCGCATGGGTCAGGCTGTCGAACACTTCTTCGTTCAGGCATTCGTCTCTGAGTTTCCCGTTGAAGCTCTCGACGAAGCCATTCTGCTGCGGCTTGCCTGGCGCGATATAGTGCCAAGCGATGCCGGTTTCGTTCTTCCATTCGAGGATGGCGCGGCTGGTCAGTTCAGTGCCGTTATCCGAGACGATAGTTTCAGGCTTGCCGTAGAGCCGGACGCAGCGATCCAGTTCCCGGGCGACACGCGCGCCTGAGATCGACGTGTCGGCGACGAGTGCGAGGCATTCGCGTTTGTAATCGTCGATCACGCAGAGCATGCGGAACCGCCGGGCTGGTCCGAAGACATCGGACACAAAGTCGAGGCTCCAACGCTGCGATGGGCCGTCTGGCACCGCTATCGGCTCGCGCGTTCCGGTGGCACGCTTACGTCCGCGCCTGCGTTTTACCGCCACTCCTTCCTCCTTGTAGAGTCTGTCGTAATGGAGACAGACAATGCGCAAGAGCAAATTCACCGAAGAACAGATCATTGCGATCCTGGCTGAGCAGGAACGTGGTATGGCGACATCAGACGTATGTCGGCGTCACGGGATCAGTTCGGCGACCTTCTATAAATGGAAGGCGAAATATGGCGGGATGGACGTGTCAGATGCCCGCAAGCTGAAGACGCTTGAGACCGAGAATGCGCGGCTGAAGAAGCTGCTGGCTGACAGCATGCTCGATAACTCGATCCTGAAAGACCTGCTGGGAAAGAACTAACGACGCCCCAGTTGCAACGGGATGCAGCTTTGAAGGTGATCGATAAATACGACATCTCGCAGCGCCGGGCCTGCCGACTGGTCAGCGTCGATCCGAAAACTGTCAGGCGTGAGCCGGAACTGGACAATCCTGAGATACGCAAATGCATGCGCGAGATCGCAGCAACGCGTCGACGGTTCGGCTATCGGCGCATTGGCATCATGCTCGAACGGGAGGGCATCGTGATGAACCACAAGAAACTCAGGCGTCTCTCCATTCAAACGAGGGACCATTTGGGGCTCAGGTCAAAATAGCGAAACGGAGATTGAGCCCACTTCCTGCTTTGGCTTCGTGACCTCAAGCGGCAGCTGCGCTGACGATACCAACCCATCAACTCCTTCTTGAAGAGAACGGGAATGCTAAAGCATCTCGTCGGGCGGGGATTTAGCGCTTAAGACGATTCAGATCTCGGTTTCGCTCTTTTATATCCACCACTTCATCTTGCCGATATCCAGTTGTTTTGTATAACTAAGGGTGTGGATTTGAGTTGGGGGACTCCGTCATGGATGACATTGATCTGGAATACGAAGCGGCGCCCAATATCGGCACCCCCGAAGAGTCAAGTGACTTAAGTGCGGGCTCCAAAGATGACGCCCCGCAAGCCGCTACAAGTTATGATTACTTTCTATCTTATAGTCATGACGACAATCGAGACAGCGGTGGCGTCTGCGACTCAGTGTTTGAACTCCTAGAGCACGATTTAAAGCTTTCAGTATTTAGAGATAGAGAGGACATGGGGAGCCGCGAGAAAATAACCGATCAAGTGCAAAACGCTATCGAGAATAGCTCAGCCATGATCCTTATGATCAAGGACTCTATTCAAAAATGGCCCGCCACAGAGAAATTTATCGCTGAATCCTTTGGCGTTCCTGTAATACCGGTATTGTATGGAAATTATCGATTTCCACGCCAAGAAAAAAGCGACATTCTCTTTATCGAAGCCTATAATTTGAACACTGATCTCGGAAGTAGCAAATTTCAAGCCGGGCTTAAGAAAGACCTGCTTCAACACTCCACTCGGCGGAATGAATTCCAAGCTATCATTGAGTATGTTGGCGAATTGCATCCTGGTTTTACAAAACCAGACGAGCTTCACCAGCGCGTGAAGGTTGATCGAGATCCAAACACGCCTGCGCCATTTGATACCTGCGTTGGCGACGAGGCGCGCTATCGGTGGCTGCAAAAAACGGTAGATACACCTTTCAAGCCTTACCCAAACCAACAGGGTCCCGCGACGGCGGCAATGGAGCGCACCATCGCCGAGTTCCGGCGTGTTTGGATCAAAAAGTCATTGAAAACATTCGAAGGACAAATTGACAATGCTGTAAATGAATACAAAAAATTCATTTCGAGAGAGCTCGATATGCTCAAGGCGAAGTTCCCTCGAATCGACGAAGTCAGTTCTGATGAAGAATACTTGGAGGATTATGTTGAAAAGCTCAAACTGCTTGCGAGCGAATTTTCCAGTATTAAACTGTCAAAGCAGTACAAGACCATCAAAGAACTAAATGAGAAACTAGTGTCCGAAGATACTTTTTCAATAATTCGTGGTCATGATGACGCTGATAGTATTTTAGCCTCAGCGCGTAGAGCTTCCATCAAAGCAGAAAACAAGAGGAACGAGGCCAAAGAACGGCAAATCCAATTCCTTGCCGTTCAGACTTATGCGCGGCGCATGCAGGTAGATGAGGACAACCCTAGAGAAGCTGTATCCCGCACAATTCACAGTGAACGATTTGAAACAGATACTGGCGATATAGAAGAATACACCGTGATAAGAATTGACAATAGCATCATGGCGGAACTGCGCGATACCCCTAAAGGAGAAAGCCGAGCGCTGAGCAGCAGGACAGGTGAGTTTAGCGATTTTGACATTGATCGCGGCCATTTCAACGGGGTTATGGTCTACAAGGCCGAACAGATTGACGGAAGAAGAGACGATACCCGTGAGTATTGCGGCGAGGTAGATAACGACCGCATCTCTGGGTCAGGCTGGCTGAGTTTCGGATTCAACGGTCAATTCGAGTTCAGCGGCCAGGTGAACGGACTCCGTCCAAACGGCGAAGGCGAGCTGGTCGACACAAGAGACTCCACCCACTTTTTTGGATCATTCAAGTTTGAGTTTGACGAGACCGGATGCTTCATCAGGTCGAATGGACCTTTTGTGTTCCGCAGGGAGGATGACACGCACTACAGATACTCAGAGAAACCTCTGGACAAGCCTATTTTCGTTTAGGCGGCAATGTCAGAGGCCGAAGACCAAAGCATCGAAAATGTTGACCGAAACAGTGCTGCGGTCTCTGCGTCTAGCTCCCGGAGAAACTCTTCAGCCTTGGGCTTGCTTGGGAACCAGCTGGCAACGTGGTCCCCAGTCCACAGCCCCTCATCACCCAATTGAACAGACTCAAAAGTCTCTTTCTTGTGACCGTCATCCAGAAGACGAATACGCTCTGCACCGTCTACACCGTCAAAAACACTATTGTATTGCTCAATTGCACGTTGCAATGACTTCCTATTCCTACTGGTCGTAAACACAACGTGAACTGTACAGTTTGCCTCTTTCAAGGCAGGCAGAATCCGCCAAATCTGTTTCGCTACTGGAGAATTGGGGCTCTTTGCCAATAATGTAATTGCTTTTGCACCTTCATGATTTTTACGATTATTCAAAAGACTTTCAGTCAATTCCTCAAAAATATCCATAATACACGTCCTATTCAGATGAGTTATAGACGTCTCAAACCCTGGTTAAGTTAGAGTTACCGGTTCATTCCCAGACTAGGTTTCAGGCTTTCTTCGTGGCCTTCGTTTTGATCGCTCACGCCCAGGCTTCGGCTCCTCTGACGAGGTCGGGCTCGGTGTGCCGGGCCATAAATCCACAACACTGACAGTTGGATCTACTGTCTCCATCATTAATTCTGCGAAATCTGTGTCGACCAGAAATATCTCGGCTTTCTCCGGAAACGGTGATCCTGTGTTACTGACAAACGTTTCCTGTATCTCTTTTTCGAGGTCTTTGAAGCTGCCGAAACCGTGGTGCTCGGCAAGCCCAGGGCGGTTCCTGGCTGGTAGGATCATGTCATCACCAACCCGCGCGATCACAGGGCGTAGCATCTGCCAGAACTGTTCGCGGATCTGAACATCGCGGGTCAAGTCGCTGCCTTTGGCGCGACGCTTCCCTCGGATTAAAAAACAACTCTTTTCGACATAAACAAAGAGATCAGGGAAGCGACTCGCAAATTCCTCGCTCTGAGCGATCGATCCAAGCAGGCGGCTGACCACTGGCCAAGCGACTATTTCTTTTGCGTGCGCTCTTCCGACATCCCGGTCTTTAACGGATCTTCCAAGTTCGGCTTCACGCTCCTCTCGCTCGAACTCGTTAACTTGCGAGCTAACGCCTTGAGCAATTTTTCTTTTGTTTAATTCAAGCTCACCGCGCTCAGCGTCGATTTTGAGTTCTTCCCTTTGAAGTTCGAGCACTTTACGCTCCCGCTCAATTTTCAGCCGTTTTTCCTCGATAGACTGTTGAAACTGCCTTTGCTCTTCCTCAAACTTGGCTGCATCCCTTTGTGCCTGCAGGGCAGCTTCCCTTTCAAGGCGTTCGGCCTCGCTTTGGCTTTTAATTCGAGCTTCTTCCGCCTCGAGCTTAGCGGCTTCCTCCAACTGTTTGGCTTTCTGCGCGAATTCGGCCGATTGCAGTTCAAACTCTTTCTGTTTCAGCGAGATCTCACGCTCAATTTTTGTTTCATTTTGTTTGTGCTCGTCCTCCATCCGTGCCTGCTCGCGCTCAAACCGTCTGTGCTCGCGCTCCGCTGCGCTGAGGCGTTTCGGGCGCGGCGTACGAACGATAGAAACAACCAATATTCCGAAGTCCACAGCGATTGATGCTAGCAACGCGACGAAGTCGCTTTGACCAAATGTTTGAAATGGGTCAGGGGCTTCGTCTTGATTCAAAGTACTGTTTGTGACGCCAACAAGGCTAGCAATACGCTGCGGGGCATGTGCAATCGCTCGATACAGTACACCCGCGAGCTTAGCGAACGCTGCCTGAGTAGCCCTGGGGCCTTCCACGAACTCAAACTCCGGCACCGAGACATCTTCGAGGCCTTCCAGCGTGGCCGCAGCGTTTATCATTGTGCTAAAGAGTTCTTCATCTTCGCAATAACCGTCCTGGGCGCGTACCTGTTCATCCTCGCTGTAGACTTGTCGAGCAAGCTCGTTGAATTCGGTGATGAAGCGCGGTCCCTGCACATCACGCTTGCTTCTAGCATAATCGGAAAATGCACGCACTTCGTCATAGACGTTATCAAAGGCGTCTCCGCGCTCTCTAGACGATAAGGTTCGCGCATCGGCTAAATTCTCAAGTTCATTTAGTAGGCGCTGCTTTTCAACCGAAGGGTACTCATTGATTTGCCTGTAGATAAGAGCACGTTGTGATGGTGCACCCCCTCCCAAGTCATTCGTTTCCAGAAGCAAATCGAGCGATATAGTAGGCCGCCCAACCGCAAACCCTGCTTCTTCAACGTCTTCTTCTGGCAATGAATCGGGGTTGCTTATGACGTCTTCAGCATCCTGCTCGGTCGTTGCGCTGTTGGAAGATACGGCGCCCGGCACCGAGGAGCGAACCTGGTCGCCGAGGATAGATATGGCATCTGAAGGGACAGTCTCGTTACGCAAAGCGCTAACCCGCCACTCAAGCAGTTTGCTTTCGAGCAAGAGCTCATCCGTCCAAGAACTCCGCAAACTTCCAATAAGGTCGGTAGCATCGGCGCTAAACTGACGTCGTGAATTGCGAAGCGGGCCGGGACCGGGGAGCGAACTCGTATTATCGCAACTGTTGCCCTCGAACTCTTCAATCTGAGAGCGCTCTTGCGCTTGACGTGCTGCTTCTTGTCCGTCTTCTAGCACATTCGACAGGTTCCTATTTATGGTCCCAAGAGCGCTTGATGATTGCGTAATCATTGTTTCGAATTGAGCGAACGTGTATTGCTCTGAAGAAAAGTTCTTCCAAAAGAAGCCATACCCGAGCGTGGCTGACCAGAAAGCGAAGAAACTGTACGCCACAAAGAAAGCTATTCGTATAAAAAGCCGGTCTGCCAACAAACCACGGGCAAGGGTAATTACCATCACAAGAATGACGAATACTGTAATAAGTGTTCCAAAAACTACTTGAACAATATTTCGTGTTATATCACTCAAATCAGAAGTATCGACATCCATAAGCTCATAGAGCCCAAGGGCCGTTGCAATGGTTGAAACAATACACAACCCAACCAGAGCTACGAATGTTGGGGACTTGAATTGATCGACGATTCTAATTTCAGGTTCATTGCCGAAGAAAATCTCATGAAAATTCTGCTCGGTGCGATTTTTCGCTTCTTCGCCCGCAGTAGCCGCGTTGTTTTGATCAATCTCGGATTGTTGATCCATTGCTTTTGCCCCCAAACTACAAAGCTGCGCCCCACCACGCATTTTACCACTCCTCTGTTTATCGCTTTTTTGGAACAGAGCAACGCGCATTTGGCTGGTTTGGTGCTGTCAGTCTAATGCGAACCCGTCTCCAGCAGCGTGGGCTTGAGTCCCT
>JBCBGZ010000070.1:0-14227 GCA_038526245.1 Pseudomonadota bacterium | reverse complement strand
ACAAGCTCGACACGCTGGTCGGCTTCTGGGCGATCGATGAGAAGCCGACGGGGAGTAAGGACCCGTTTGCGTTGAGGCGCGCGGCGCTGGGCGTGGTGCGGATTGAGCAACAGAACGAACTGCGTCTCAATCTTCGCTACTTCATCGAGTGGTTGTTCCGTGAGATTTGGAAGCGGGAGTATCTGGAAGTTGCAGAGATCATTGACCACCTCCAGTGGTTCCTGAGCGAGAGGCTCGCTATTTCGATCCGCGACCAAGGCGGACGCTATGATTACGTAGAGGCCGCACTGAGCATAGAAGGCGGCCAACTCGGCGGTGCAATCCATATCCGCATCACCCGCCGCGTCGAGGCCCTCACAGCGTTCCTTGCCACAGAAGACGGCGCGAACCTTCTGGCCGGCTACAAGCGCGCGGCGAATATCCTGAAGGCCGAGGAAAAGAAGGACGGCGAAGGGGCTTTCGCAGACGACGCCGACCCCGCCCTCATGACCGACGACCTGGAACGCGCCTTGCACAGCGCGTTGACCAAGGCTGAGCCCAAATTGGACCGGGCCTTGGGCGAGGAGAATTTCGAGGACGCCATGAAAACGCTTGCGGACCTGCGCGCGCCCATGGATGCGTTCTTTGAGGGTTTGATGGTGAATGACGACGATCCAAAGGTGCGCGAAAACAGGCTGAGACTGCTCGGCCAGATCCGCAGCGCCTTGCACCGGGTCGCAGACTTTTCAAAGATCGAGGGCTAGGGGAACGCCTTCGGCACTTCGCTAAAGTTCGAGAGGAAGACGAACATGGCAGACGCAAAATACGTCTACAGTTTTGGCGGCGGCAGCGCCGAGGGCGACGCGTCCATGCGCAACCTGCTTGGCGGCAAGGGCGCAAACCTCGGCGAAATGGCCAAGCTGGGCCTGCCTGTCCCGCCCGGCTTCACCGTCTCCACCGAAGTCTGCACGGCGTATTACGACCTTGGCCGCAAATATCCCGAGGGCGTGGATGGCCAGGTCGAGGCGGCTCTGGCGACGCTGGAAGAGGTTTCCGGCAAGACATTTGGCGACCCGGCCAATCCGCTGCTCGTCTCGGTTCGCTCCGGCGCGCGCGCATCCATGCCGGGTATGATGGACACGGTGCTGAACCTGGGCCTGAATGAGGACACCGCGAAGGGAATGGCCGCCAAGGCCGGCGAGCGCTTTGCCTATGACAGCTATCGCCGCTTTATCCAGATGTACTCAAACGTGGTACTTGGCCTGAAGCACGACACGTTCGAACACATTCTGGACGACTATAAGGAGCGCGAAGACTACCAGCTCGACACCGAAATGGACGCCGATGACTGGAAGGAAATCATTCGCCAGTACAAGAAAGCGGTTCAGGACCAGCGCGGGGAACCCTTCCCGGATGATCCGAAGGACCAGCTATGGGGCGCGATTTCCGCTGTGTTCGGCTCCTGGATGAATGACCGTGCGATCACCTATCGCAAGCTGAACGACATTCCCCATGAGTGGGGCACGGCGGTCACCGTCCAGTCCATGGTGTTTGGCAATATGGGCGAGACGTCCGCCACCGGCGTGGCGTTCACGCGCGATCCGTCCACGGGCCAGAATATGTTCTACGGCGAATTCCTCATCAACGCCCAGGGCGAGGATGTGGTGGCCGGCATTCGCACACCTGCGCCGATTTCAAAGGCCCGCGCGGCGGAGCTCGAGAGCGAGGAACAAAGCCTCGAAGAGGCCATGCCGGAAGTGTTTGGCCAGCTGACCGATGTGGCTGAGAAGCTGGAAAAGCATTATCGCGACATGCAGGATCTTGAGTTCACGGTCGAGGATGGCCGCCTCTACATGCTGCAGACCCGCAACGGCAAACGCACGGCGGCGGCGGCGCTGAAGCTCGCCGTGGATATGGTGGAGGAGGGGCTGATTTCGGAAGAAGAAGCCATTCTGCGCCTGGAGCCCGCCCAGCTTGACCAGCTCTTGCACCCTACTATTGCCGAGGATGCGACCCGAGATGTGCTGGTGCAGGCCCTCCCCGCGTCCCCCGGCGCGGCGGTCGGCGAAGTTGTCTTCGATTCCGATGAAGCCTCCCACCTGGCAGAGCGCGGCGTCGATGTGATCCTCGTGCGCGTCGAAACCAGCCCGGAAGATATTCACGGCATGCACGCGGCCAAGGCGATTGTAACGGCGCGCGGCGGCATGACCTCCCACGCGGCGGTCGTGGCGCGCGGCATGGGCCGGCCCTGCGTCTGCGGCGCGGGCAACATGCAGATCGATGGCGAAGAGGGCGTCTTCCGCGTTGCGGGCCGGGAAGTGAAAAAGGGCGACATCATCACCGTGGACGGCGCTGCGGGCGAAGTGCTCGCCGGTGCGGTGAAAATGCGCCAGCCCGACCTGTCAGGTGATTTCGCAAAACTGATGGAGTGGGCCGACAAGGTGCGCGTTCTGAAGGTGCGCACCAATGCAGAAACCCCCGGCGATACGAAGGTCGCCGTCGATTTCGGCGCAGAGGGGATCGGCCTCTGCCGCACTGAGCATATGTTCTTTGACGCCGAGCGTATTCCCGTCGTACGCGCCATGATCCTCGCAGAGAAGGAAGCCGGACGCCGGGAGGCCCTCGCCAAGCTTCTGCCGTTTCAACGGTCCGACTTCGAAGAAATCTTCACCATCATGGGCGAGCGGCCCTGCACGATCCGTCTGCTGGACCCCCCGCTGCATGAATTCCTGCCCCACACCGATGACGACATGGCCGCCGTTGCCGAGTCCGCAAATGTGGACATCGCCGTTCTGAAGCGCCGCGCTGGCGAACTGCACGAGAGCAATCCCATGTTGGGGCACCGGGGCTGCCGGCTTGGGATCACCTATCCGGAAATCTATGAGATGCAGGCCCGGGCCATCTTTGAGGCTGCGGTGAACGTAGCGAAGGCGACCGGCAAAACGCCGGTGCCGGAAGTGATGATCCCGCTTGTCGCGACCCATGCGGAACTCTCGATTCTCAAGGACCTGGTCGATCGTACGGCGACTGCGGTGTTCGCCGAAGCAGGTCAGAAGGTCGACTACCTTGTTGGCACGATGATCGAGTTGCCCCGCGCCGCCCTTCGTGCGGGCGAAATCGCCGAGTCGGCCGCATTCTTCTCTTTCGGAACGAATGACCTGACTCAGACAACGCTCGGTATTTCCCGCGATGATGCAGGCCGGTTCCTCAAGGCGTACGAAGATATGGGCATCTATGAGAAAGACCCCTTCGTCACACTGGACCAGTCTGGGGTTGGGGAGCTCGTTAAGTTGGCCGCGGAGCGGGGGCGCAAGACCCGCAGCGACATCAAACTCGGGATTTGTGGGGAACATGGTGGCGACCCGGCCTCCGTCGCATTCTGTCACAGGGCGGGACTGCAATACGTGTCGTGCTCGCCCTATCGCGTGCCAATTGCGCGACTCGCGGCAGCCCATGCAGCGTTAAACACCGAAGACTGACGATTACCTTTTGGTAACACTGGTAAAGAGTGTGTGAATTCTGCAACACTCCGATTCACGCTGTCGGGTGATGCGTGGTGTGTAAAACGCCGGAAAACCATCGGTAAAACAGAACCCTGCCGGCGCATGGTGTGGGAGTCGTTGAAACGGCGGCGTTAACACCCCTGTTCATGCGGCGCTCATTCGCAATCCCATAACCGGCGAGAAACTTGCAACACCCCGCCTCAAGGGCATATGAGCAGGTCACTTGTCAGGGTTGTGTGCAACTGCACAAGACCTGGGCTGAGCCCGAATGGATAGTTGGGCCAAGAGCCAGAGAAGCTGGTGGGATTGATAATGTTAACCTTTTGGAAAGCGGCGCGCCGCATCTTGCCGAATGTTTCTGCGCAATCGCGTGGTTTGAAGCGTTGGTGGATGTTGATGACAGACGAAGAGCGCCGCCGCACGATGTTGCGAGGGGTCTCAGTGGCCGTGGCCGCTGTGGGCGTGACCACCGTTTTGCCCCTGCTCGGTCAATCCTATGAGAATCAGCGCGAGCAGGCCGATGCCCGGCTGAAGGCGAATTTGTTCGCCGAGCTTGGCGATGGTGGCGAGGCCATGCGCGCCCACCCGGAAGCGCCATCCCTGATCCAGCATCCCTGGATTGTCCGGCTCGAAGACAGTTTTGATCGCGAAAGCCAGTCGGTTCTGGGGCGCTATGCCTCGCGCGATCGCGATGCGGCGGCCCTGCGCTCAGTTGTCGACTTCAATCCCGCCGATCTTTCGCGTGCGGAAGACCTGACGCGCGAACACCATTGCTTGTCCGAAGCCGTCTATTACGAGGCACGCAGCGAATCGACATCAGGACAACTGGCTGTCGCCGAAGTGATTGCCAACCGCGTGCGCGACCATCGCTACCCGAACTCGATCTGCGAAGTGGTCTATCAAGGCGCAACCCGCACAACCGGATGTCAGTTCACCTTCACCTGCGACGGCGCCATGGCACTTCGCCCGCGCGGCGAACGCTGGACAAAAGCTCAGGCCATTGCCGCACAGGTCATGCTTGACCTCCACGAACCGCGCACGGCGGACGCGACCCACTACCACGCAACCTATGTGGATCCTGTCTGGAATTCCGGTCTCGTTCGCACCCAGAAAATCGGTCTGCACATCTTCTATCGCTTCCCGCAGGGGCGCGAATGGGCCGACGCGCGTGCACGTCTTACCGCGCGCCGCGACGCAGAAGCTGCAACGCGCATTCAGACCGTATCCGCCGAGGCCCCGGCGCCGGAACGCGAGCTGAACGTTATCCAGTCAGCGCCCGCCGCGGCTGTGAGCACGACGGCCGCCGCCGCGCCGTAGCAGGAGCGGCGGATGTCAGACGGTCCTCGGCCATCGATTTTTGAGGACGTCGATACCTATATCGACACCCTCTTCATCCCTGAGGATCCGGCTCTTGCCGCCGCACTCGACAGGGCTCGCGCTGCTGGTCTTCCAGATATTCACGTATCGCCCGGTCAAGGGAAGTTTCTCTATCTCCTCGCAAAGCTTGCTGGCGCCAGGCGCATTCTTGAGATTGGTACACTCGGTGGATACTCCACCCTCTGGCTGGCACGCGCGCTGGGCAAAGACGGCAGCCTTATGAGCCTGGAGATTGATCCGATCCACGCGGACATTGCACGCGAGACGCTAAGCGAAGCTGGCTTCGGCGATGTGTGCGACGTCAGAACAGGGGCCGCGCTCGATATCCTGCCTACACTGGATGGCCCGTTTGACCTGGTCTTTCTGGATGCCAACAAGGAATCCTATCCGGCCTATCTTACCCACGCGGTGCGCCTGACCCGGCCTGGCGGGCTAATCCTTGCGGACAATGTGGTTCGGCGCGGAGAGGTCCTTTCCCGGTCCATAGATCCGAACGTCATCGGCGCCGCGGCCTTCAATCAAGCATTGGCCAGCCACCCCAAACTCGAAGCCATCGTATTGCAGCAGGTCGGTCTGAAGGGGCATGACGGGCTCGCCCTGGCCCGCGTAAGGGACAGCTAGGCGCGGACCGGTAATTCAGCGAGAAGCCGTTTCCGCAAGCGTTTCGGGAAGAACCGCGCCACAAAGCTCGCGCGCTTTGCATCCTTGCCGACCAGGTAGTGCACATCGTCGCCATGGGCGGCTTCCCACGCCATCTCAGCCGCCATGGACACCGGATAGACATTGGCGCCGTTTTCGCGGATCTGGTCCGCCATTTTTACATTGGCGTCCTCCGATTTGCCGATGTCTAGAATGGGCGTGTCGATGAACCATGGCATGAGGCTGACAACGCGAATGCCCAGATCCTTGAACTCAACATCCAGGGCTTCGGTCAGGCCTCGCACCGCAAATTTCGTAGCGGAGTAGACGGCCAGTTGGGGCGCGCCAACAAGACCGGCGGTTGACGCCGTGTTGACAATTCTGGCGTTTGGCGTGGCTTTCAGTGCCTCAAGACAGGCCTCAACGCCATTGATGACGCCTTTGAGATTGATGTCGACAATCCAGTCATTGTCTTCGCCAGATACTTCTTCGAACCAGCCATGGCGCCCCACGCCGGCATTGTTGAAGAGCACATGCATCTGGCCATTAGTTGCTTCAGAGAAGCCTTTCACGGCGGCGGCCCAGTCTTCACGGTTGCGGACGTCCAGTCGCGCAGAGTGACTGTTTTCTTGGCCGATGGCATCGGCAACGTCCGCCAGGCCCGCTTCGTTGATGTCATAGAGCCCGACAAACCAGCCGCGCTGCGCGAAGTACCGGGCAGATTCTGCACCAATGCCGCTGGCTGCGCCTGTTATGAATATGCATTTGCGCCCGTTAGACCGGCCCATCTGCTTACCTCCCAAGATTATATTTTATTTTGTATACGTCAGACCACATCGAGGCCGACGTCAATATTCGGTGCAGAATGGGTCAGCGCGCCGGAGGAGATAAAGTCAACGCCGGTCTCCGCAATCGCGTCCACTGTATCCAGCGTGACCCCGCCTGAAGCTTCCGTCGTGCACTGTCCGTCGACCATGGCGACGGCTTCGCGCAGGGTGCCTGGCGCCATATTGTCCAGCAACACGGCGTGGGGCTTTCCTTTCAACGCGGCTTCAAGCTGTTCCAAAGTGTCCACTTCAATCTCCACCATGCGCAGATGCCCGGCATAGGCATGGGCACGCTTCAGGGCGGCTTCGATCGATCCGCAGGCGGCGATGTGGTTGTCCTTGATGAGGATGGCGTCATCGAGCCCATAGCGATGGGACGTTCCGCCGCCACAACGCACGGCCCGTTTCTCCAGCGCGCGATGGCCAGGCGTGGTCTTGCGCGTACAAACGATTTTGGCAGGCGTGTGGGTGATGGCATCGGCAAAGGCGCGCGTCAGGGTGGCCACCCCCGACAGGCGCCCGACAAAATTCAGGATGGGCCGTTCGGCAATCAGGATTGAGCGCGCCGGTCCTTCCAGGGTGGCGATCGTATCGCCGGGTATTACCTTGTGTCCGTCTCCGATCGCAATCGCCAGCTTGAAGCTGTCATCGACCAGTTTCAGGGCGTAGGCGGCCGCATCGAGACCAGCAACCGTTGCGTTTTGCCGGGCGCGAATGGACGCTTTCATCTGTGTGTCGGCAGGGATCGTCGCGTCCGTCGTCAAATCACCCGCACGTCCGAGGTCTTCCGCCAGGGTCAGGCGTACGATGGGATCCAGGATGACATCGGGCAGGGGCGGTGGGGGCAAATGTGTCATGGGGCAGGGGCCTTCGTCGTTTCCCCATCGGGGGTGATGAAACCACGCTGTGGCGGGTCTTGGGTTTCGGGGAAATCCCGGCGGAAGTGTCCACCGCGGCTTTCCTCGCGCGCCACGGCGCCGGACCAGACGCCTTTTGCGGTTTCGATTTCGTTTGAGGTCGGGTTCTTACGGGAGAGCGCGTCGAGTGTTTCGCCCAGGGCGGAAAGGCCCGCTGCATCCCGCACCACACCGCAATGGTCCTGCATGGCGGTGCGCAGGGTTTTCAGGTCTTCTGATGGCAGGGCAGGGGCCGCGACCTCGAAGCTTGCCCTTGCGGCTTTCAATTCGCTTTCGCGCAACCGATCCGCAATCCGGTGGGCAAACACCACCGCTTCAAGCAGGGAGTTCGACGCCAGCCGATTGGCTCCGTGGGCGCCCGTCGACGCGCATTCTCCGCAAACAGATAGCCCCTCAAGGCTGGTCCGGCCCCAGAGGTCGCTTACAATGCCGCCCATATGGTAGTGGGCGGCGGGCGCGACCGGGATGGGCGCTTTTCGCGGGTCGAAACCGGCTGAGGTGCAGGCTTCAAACACCGTGGGAAAGAGATCGGGGAAATGGCTGCCGACGGCATCCCGCGCGTCCAGAAATGCGCCGCGGCCTGCAAGCCGTTCGGTGTGTATGGCGCGGGCCACCTCGTCTCGAGGCGCAAGGTCGGCGTCTTTGTGATAGCGCGCCATGAAGGCGGCGCCGTCGGCGTTGACCAGCACTGCGCCATCCCCGCGAAGCGCTTCAGTGGCAAGGGGGGCAGGGTCCAGGCCCACATCCATGGCGGTTGGGTGAAACTGGACGAACTCCAGGTCTGACACGACAGCGCCAGCCCGGGACGCCATGGCCAAAGCGTCGCCGCGGGCGCTCGCAGGATTGGTCGTGACCTGAAACAGTCCGCCGATACCGCCCGTGCAGAGAACTGTTTCCAGTGCGGGCAGCGTGTCGAAGTCCCCCTGACGGTTGGTTGTTACGATGCCTGCGACACGGCCCTGATCGTCGCTGAGCAACCCGCACGCTTTTACGCCTTCCACCACTTTGATGTGCCCAGACACCGTTACGGCTTCGACGAGGGCATCCATGATGGCGCGTCCGGCCAGGTCTCCGGCAACCCGGGCGACACGGGGATGGGAGTGGGCAGCTTCCAGGGACAGGGCCAGCGCCCCCTCTGGCGTGCGGTCAAAAGGAACGCCAAGCGAAATCAAATCCCGAACGCGGGCGGGCCCGTCTTCCGCGATCAGGCCTGCCACGGCGGGGTCGACCAGACCGGCGCCGGCGGACACCGTATCAGCGGCATGCGCTTCGGGGCTGTCTTCCGGCGCGAGCGCAGCGGCAAGCCCGCCCTGCGCCCACGCAGACGATGCTGATTTTCCAAGCGGCGCCGGGGTAATCACCGTGCACCGGCGCGGGGCCAGCTTGAGCGCGAGGAACAAGCCCGCGAGGCCCGCGCCAACAATCAGAACATCGCTCGCTGCTGCGCCTGCCGCGCTCCCAAGTCTGGTTGGACTCGACATCAGGACGTTGCGCCGCTGCGGGTGCGCCAGAACTCTACGAGGTCGGCATAGTTTCGATCAAACCATGTACCCGACATCCGGCCGGGGCCCGTTGGCTTTACGGTGAAGTGATCGGGTAGGTAGCCTTCAATTCCGCGTCCTTTTGTGAGGGAAGCGATCACGGTGGAGCGGATTTCCAGATAGTCGCCTTCAATGTTGATGCTGCAGCTCTGCTCCATATCCACCGGTGTTGGGTCCAGAGGCCCACAGGTTTCCGAGCTGAGAAAGTTGCAGTCGCGATATCCCGTCGAGGGGTCTTCCGGGCCAATGGTCATGACGCCGCGAATGGTACAGCCCTTGGTCTGAATGTCGGTCCTGAATTCCCAGGCGCCGGCCGGGTCTTCTGCTGAGGCGGCAAGGGGCGACGCCGCGAACACAGCAAACGTGATGAGGAGCGCGCGCATCACGAGATCCCCTCAACCTGGCGCGTGAACTCGCTAGCATGGGACCCGTGCGAGACGAGCGATCCTGTCATGCGATTACTCGATTGAATCTTCAGCACGAAATTGTCGGGCCAATATGCAGGCGTGGGCTCGCCGACAATGAACTCTTCGATGGTGGAGCGAATAATCAGTCGATTGTCGGTCCGATTTGCGACGCATGATTGGCGCACCACCCATTCTACATTATTCAATGGACAGACCTGACGGGCCGTGAGCTCGCAAGGATACGCGCCTGTCGCATCCGGTGTGCGCAGGTGCGCCACCCCGCCAAACTCGCAAGCATCACCTGTGTAAGACCGGAAATTCCAGGCGCCCGTGATAGAAAAGACTTGTTCAGATTCGTTCGACTCCGGTGTCTGCGCCGATGCAGCTGAGCTGACGGCCAGAAGCGCCAGTCCCGCAAATACGAATGCGAAAGGACGCGTCACGAGATGCCTTCCGTCCGGCGCCGAAACTCCACAGGAGCGGTCACGGCAGACACCAAGGCGCCGTACATCCGCGTCGCGCTCTTCACCGTCACGGCGAAATTGTCAGGTACATAATTGAAGGTGAAGTCCTCCAACTCGCCCTTTCGCTCCAGCACTTCGGCGATTTCCGAGCGAATTGAGACCTGATTGCCAAACCTGCGGGCCTCGCAATCTTGGCGCACAATGGACTGGCCCCAAAGCGAACACATCTCCAGCGCTGTCAGTTCGCAGGCATAAACGCCGTCTTCATTCTCGCCGTCATGGGACAGATGCATGGTTCCGGACATGACACATTGGCCGTCGCGATAGGGTTGGGTCTGGAAAGACCAGACTCCGAGAATGTCGTTCGGGTCTGCATCGGCAATGGCCGGGGTCGAGCCCCACCCCATCAAAACCATGAGTGCCAGGAAGAATGCTTTCTGCATGGGGACCTCGCGCTGCAAACCGGGAACCAAGACGGCCAGTGTTCAACGTGGACCTGGCGGTTTCAAGGTCAAATTCAGGCTACGACAGGTTCCACATCGACAACGTCGATTTCCATCGGCTTGAGACCCGTCTCGAAGGCGAGCGGTTTGGCCATTTTCGGCAGGTTCAGCATCGCATCGATGGCAGCTTTCGCCCGCACGCGGATGTCCTCCTCGATCAGAACTTCATGCTTCATCTCAACCAGGCAGTCATAGATGTTTTCCAGCGTGATGCGTTTCATGTGAGGGCAAAGGTTGCATGGCCGGATGAAGTCCACATTCGGATTTTCGGCGGCAACATTGTCACTCATCGAACACTCGGTCAGCAGCACGACCCGGGCTGGCTGGTGGTCGCCAACATAGTTGGCGAGGGCGGCCGTGGAGCCTGCAAAGTCTGCCGCTTCCAGGACGTCTGGCGGGCATTCCGGGTGTGCCAGGATCACTACGCCAGGGTGCGCCTCGCGCAATTGATCCACGTCATCGGCGCTGAACAGTTCATGCACTTCGCACGCGCCCGGCCACGTCATGATGCGAATATCGGTCTGGGCGGCAACGTTCTTCGCCAGATACTGGTCTGGCACCAGGATAACGGTGTCGCTGTTCCACTCGGCGGCGATGGCTTCCACCACCTGAGCGGCGTTGGAGCTCGTGCACGTAATGTGGCATTCGGCTTTCACGTCCGCAGTCGTGTTCACATAGGTGACGACGGGATAGTCCGGATAACGCTCCTTGATCAGGCGCACGTCTTCCCCGGTGATCGACGCGGCGAGCGAACAGCCTGCACGCATGTCGGGGATGAGGACTGTCTTTTCTGGCGCCAGGATTTTCGAGGTCTCAGCCATGAAGTGCACCCCGGCCTGCACAATAACGCTGGCCTCCGTCTCCGCCGCCTCGCGGGCAAGCTGCAGACTGTCGCCGCGGAAATCTCCCACAAGGCGGAAAATATCCGGCGTCATGTAGTTGTGCGCAAGGATGACCGCATCTTTCTCGGTCTTGATCGTATTGATCGCGTGGACGAGCGGCGCAATGGCCGGCCATTCCATGGGCGTGATGAAGTCTTTGACGAGGGGATAGAGCGCGTCTGTAGCCGTCTTAACGTCAGACGTATAGGCAAGACCGCGCGCCTCAGCTGCCGTTTCGGCGCGGCGCGGCGTCGGGGTAGGACACCCAGGTCCGCTATCGATCAGTCTTGCCATCTCAATCTCCTCTCGCGTCGAACGCATCGACGTCTATTCTTTTGCTCAATCTGAGTATAAGTTGGGTATACTCAGTGGCGTTTTCAAGCCAAGAAGCCTTCAACGCGGGAAAATTCTAAACGGCAAAGGAGATGTCAGGCCCCTTATGCGCAGTTTGAGCAAAAGTCCTTAGCTCAAACGAAATCTTTCCACAAGCGAAAAGTGTGACAGCTGGATAACGGTCAATCACAAGGGCTTGAGCCTGCTTGGGCGTTCAATCGCCAGACCGACCCGGAATGCCACTGCGTGCCAGGGCATCGGCGCGCTCATTGCCCGGGTCGCCCGCATGGCCCTTCACCCAGATCCACTCGATATCATGGCGTTCCGTTGCGGACTCCAAAGCCTGCCAGAGGTCCTTGTTCTTCACGGGTTTCTTGGCAGCGGTCTTCCAGCCATTGCGCTTCCAGCCGTGAATCCACTTTGTCAGCCCGTCTTTCAGATAAGTGCTGTCAGTGTGCAGCCGTACCTTTGAGGCGCGTTTGAGCGCATTCAGCGCTTCGATGGCCGCGAACATTTCCATCCGGTTGTTGGTGGTCTCGTCTTCACCGCCGCAAATCTCTTTCTCGTGCGCACCCGATTTCAGCAGCGCGCCCCAGCCGCCGGGGCCCGGATTGCCCGAGCAAGCGCCATCGGTCCAGATTTCCACGAGATCGGTCACAGGCCTCACCTTTTGTAGAGTTGCCGTCGCTGTTTAGAATGCGCTGGCGGGATCTGCCAGCTTCACCTGACTTTTCGGGCGTACGATGAGCATGAACATGCCCGCCACGCAAACCCCTGCAATGGCGCCCACAAGAAGGCCGGTCAGGCCGGCTCCCACAAATACCTGGGTCATAAAGCCATCTGGTTCTGCGCGAAGCCCATTGCCGCCAAGACCGGAAAACAGTGTTCCACCAATCAGGCAGGGGAGAGACACGAGGATCGCCCCCCAGATCGCGCCCCAGCGAAGATAGGGCACCGTCCGGCTCACGCCTTTCCCGGGCAAGCGGCCCAGGGAGAAGCGCAGGACCAGGGTCGCGATGGGGATGGAGATGAAGAACACATACCAGTTGAACAGACAGGCAAACAGCGCCCCCACTGCGCCAACGGCAAGAGGATTGCCATCGAGTGATGAGTCAAACGCGCCCGAGCCGAAGACGGTTTCACCGATGGCCCACCCGACCGTGGCGAATACCAGCGCAACAAAGGCAACGGCAAGGACGGCTGTGACCGCACCGAGGAAAGCGCCAAGCCAGAGCCGTTTGATCTTGTATCCGCCCGACTGGGCATAGCTGGAGGTGCGCCTTGAGGCATCTGGCGCAGCTGTCAGGTGTTCGTCCATGGTCCGGTCCCCGTCAGAGGCCATAGCTTTCGACCCCCTTTGCCTTGCGATGGAAGCGCAGCCTTTGGGCATATTCCAGCGGATTTTTGGGCCGCACCAAGGCATCTGCCGGTGTTGAGGCCCAATCGACCATGCGCGTCAGGAAAAAGCGGAGGGCTGCGGTCTGGCAAAGCGCGGGCAGGGCAGCGCGTTCTGGAGCGTCCAATTGCCGAACGCTCTGATACCCCGCAAGCAGGGCCGAGCCATGGCTGAAGGAATATTGCAGCCCGCTGGATGAACCGGTGTCATCAAACGCCCAGGCGTTCAGACACACGGCAACATCATAGGCCAGCGCATCGGTGCAGGCGAAATAGAAGTCGATGATCCCCGAAAAGGTCTGGCCCAGGAAAAAGGCATTGTCGGGAAACAGGTCGGCGTGGATCGTTCCCCTCGGCAAGTCACCGGCAGTGGTGCGGGCCTGAAGGACTGAGGCGAGGTCCGCCTCAATCTCCTCTGCCAGGCCTGCTTGAAGCGCTTGGGCGCCCGCGCTGCAGGTGTCCCAGAGACCCCGAAAACTTGACGGCCCCAGCGCGTTTGGGCGCTGCATCTGAAAGTCGCCAAGGGCGAGATGCATCTGCGCCAATCCCGCGCCAATCCCCCGGCATTGCTCTCGCGAGGGGCGCTTTGGGCTCAGGCCATCGAGAAAGCTGACAATGACTGCGGGCTTGGCGCAGAGCGTTTGGAGGGCCTTGCCATTGCGCGCCAGAATGGGCTCCGGGCAAGGGAACCCTTTCGCCGCAAGGTGTTGTTTCAGGCCAATGAAGTAAGGAAGGTCGCACGCATCCACGCGTTTTTCAAACAGGGTGAGAATGTAGCGGCCTTTTGTGGTCTCGAGATAGTAATTCGAGTTTTCCACCCCTTCAGCGATGCCCTTGAAGCTTCGCGCCTCGCCAAGATCATACTCGGCGAGAAACGCATCCAGGGCATCGTCATCGACTTGGGTGTAAACGGCCATCAGGCTCTATAGGCAGGCTCGTGCGTCGTGTCAGGGGTCCAGAGGTCTTTCTTCATCGTCCGGCCCAGCAGCAGAAAGTGTAACGACGCCCAAAGCAGGAACAACAGGCCGATGGATATCGCCCACCGAACGCCGGCTTTGCGGGCTGGGGCACAATATTCTGCATTTTGAGCCAAGGCCGTTTGCAGGGCTTCGCCTGAAATCGCGCCGTCCGTGCCATCCCGCGTGGCCTTGAGCTGGGATTCCAGCGCGCCGCACTGGCCGAGGCTCACAGGGGATTCAGCGGTAGCCAGGGTGCGGGATGTGAAATGGTCGGAGATGCCGCCAATGACGGGCGGCCCAGCGCCGTAGCCGATGAGGTTCACGACAAACAGAAGGAGCGCCGCCGCGGTTGCCCGCATGCGCGGTTCAACCAGTTTTTGCGTCACGGCAAACATCGGGGCCAGATAGCTGTAGCGCAGGATGGCTGCCACGCAGAGCAATGGGATAGCGATGATAATTGCCATCGTGCCGTCTGCGAAGGAGAGCGTGTTGTAGCCCAGGA
>JBCBGZ010000069.1:0-14269 GCA_038526245.1 Pseudomonadota bacterium | reverse complement strand
TGAACCGCCAAAACCACTAAGTAACAGTTGGCCCAGTTTTAAGGGGGAAGGACACTTTGGTGATGCCGGTTATGCGCGCGAAGAGCTGGTGGCCGAACTCGGCGCGGCGTTCCTGTGCGCTGATCTCGGCCTGACCCTCAAGGACCGCGACGATCACACCGCCTATATCGCCTCATGGCTGCAAGTCCTGAGGGATGACAAGCGCGCCATCTTCCAGGCCGCCGCCCATGCGCAGCGCGCCTGCGATTTCCTGCACGGCCTTCAGCCCAAAGAGGAGGCCGCATGATGGCGATGCAGATGGGATATTCCAGTGGCCATAGCGGATACGATCATCTCGGCGGAAAACCCCTGTCGCCGAAATGGATGTCGAATATTGCCGACCGCCATGGCGCTGAGTACGGTCTCGAAAGTGAATGTCGGGGGACACGATTGTGGCGCAGGACGAAGCACAAGAGCGGTACAAGGCGTTCATTTCCTATTCGCAGAAGGACTCGGCCGAGGCCGGGAAAGTCCAGTCCTGGCTGGAGAGCTTTCGCCTGCCCAAAGCGAACGCCACGCTTGGCAAGGATGGCCGGAAGCTGGGGAAGATCTTCCGCGACACGACCGACCTCACCGCTTCTCCTGAAGTCTGGCCGGCGCTGCAGGCCAAGATCGCGGCGAGTGAATACCTGATCGTGCTGTGCTCGCCCAATGCGGCTCAATCGGAATGGGTCGATAAGGAGATCCGCCATTTCCGCGCATCAGGGCGTGCCGACGAGGTGCTGGCGCTGATCATCGCTGGCACGCCCAATTCAGGCGATGAGGCCACCGAATGCTTCCCGCCCGCTTTTCGGGAAACAGAGCCGCTCGCCGCCAATCTCGTTCTTGATGGACGCGCTAGCGCTCTTACCCGCATTGTAGCGGGTCTTGCGGGTGTTCCATTTGACGCTCTCTGGCAACGCGAACGGAGACGGCAACGGCGCCAGATGGCAATCGGCGGAGGTCTGGTGACGCTCGGTCTTACTCTGACAGCGGCGGCGCTCGTGGCGGGCTGGTTCGCAGCAAGCAGTCTGGCTGCTGTAGAACGCCAATCCTCCAACCTCATGGCACGTGAAGCCAAAGGCATCTTCAATAGTGAGGCTCCTGATATCCCGAAGGCATTGCTAATGGCGCTTCAAGCAGATCCAACCGCGAGTCGAAGTAGATTACGATACTACTTCGATGGCGAGGAAGGTTACTTACTCGCACGTGCTCGGATGGAGGCGGGAGTGAGCAACAATCGCCTGGAGCAAGTATATGTCGGTCATACTGAAGCCGTGAACACTGTAGCTTTGACCGGTGATGGTCACCTGATTACCGGCTCCCGAGACGGAACTGCGCGGATATGGAACCTGGAAACCGGTGATGAGATCCGAGTGTTTGATGCTAGCGATTATTCTGTGGATTCGGCATCACTGACTGAGCATGGTCGTCTTGTAACCGTCTCGATAGAAGGCACAAAGATTTGGGACCGAGAGACAGGTGAAGAGCTAAAGACATTTTACGGACAAAATGGGATTGATAAACAAGTGGCGCTGCTCGAAGTTGGCCGCGTCATTGCCGCTTTCGATCATAGGATACAGAAGCTTTGGGATCTGGAGACTGGCGAGGCAGTGGGTGCCTTTTACGTAGACAGATATCACAAAGCCGTTTCCGCGGCGCCGGTGGGTGAGGATAGTTTAGTCACTGGTTCAGCCAATGGAATGGCTCATCTATGGGACCTAGAGACCGGCGAAATTACTCAAGATTATATCGGCCATCTCGGCAGTGTGAATGCCCTAGCGGTTACGGGAGATGGACGGCTTGTCACAGGCTCGGACGACCGCACAGCACGGCTTTGGGACCTGGAGACCGGCGAAGAGTTACGCGCACTTGTTGGCCATCAAGGTAGTGTGAATGCTGTGGCGATTACGCCAGATGGTCGTCTTGTTACCGGCTCTAGCGACCGAACAGCACGGTTATGGGACTTGGAGACTGGCGAAGAGATTCGCACTATCGCCAGCCATTCCCGCGGTATTAGTTCGGTGGCTCTGACCAGAGATGGCCATCTTGTGACAGCATCGTTTGACGGAGCTGCGCGGCTCTGGGATTTGGAAATGGGGGATGAAGTTCATGCGTTCGAAGGCCATCTCGATGACGTAAATGCTGTCGCCCTGGTTGGAGATCGTCGTCTTGTTACCGGCTCTAGCGACCGAACAGCACGTTTATGGGACTTGGATACAGGTGCGGAACTTCGCACCTTCTTCGGTCATCGTGGTAAAGTGAACGCCCTGGCGTTGACGGGAGATGGACGCCTGATCACTGGTTCAGATGACCGCACCGCACGGCTATGGGATCTGGAGAGTGGTGCCGAGATAAGCGTCTTTCCTGGTCATGATCGACCTGTGATGTCAGTAGCGATGAGCGGCACGGGCCACCTCGTGGCTGGCTCGGGGTCGATTTTAAATCCAGAAGACAGCATCGTGCGGCTCTGGGACCTGGAAACAGGCCAAGCAATGCGCGAGTTAGCCAGGCAGGATGGCCCGGTTTTTTCTATAGTTTTGACTGGAGACGGTCGCATAATCACGACCAACAAGGAATTGACTCAACTCTGGAGTTTAGAGACTGGTAGACCAGTAGATGCCTTCGTCGGCCACGAAGATTGGGTCAGTTCTGTTCTGCTCGCGAATGACGGTTCGCTCGTTTCTGGGTCATTCGACGGAACAGCACGCCGGTGGGACCTGGAAACAGGCGAAGAAATCGCCTCTTTTGTTGGCCATGACAGCACCGTCAGTGCGTTGGCCGTAACAGCCAATAATCGATTGGTTACTGGCTCATATGACAAAACAGCGCGTTTGTGGGACTTGGAAACCGGCGAAGAAATTGCTGTGTTTTCTGGCCATGACGAGGCCGTGGAAGCCTTGGCGCTGACCGAAGGTGGCCTATTGATAACCGGTTCGCGTGACGACACGGTCCGGCTATGGACTTTACCACGTATTACTTCAGAACTTGATTTGCGGGAAAAAGTCCGCACGGCCTGTCAAATGCTCCACGACATCAACGCTCCGCTTTGGTTCACGCGGGCGGACCTGTCCGCCTATCCCGTCCTCGAAGGCGAACCGCGGGTGGATCCCGACGATCCGAACAGCGACTTTGTCTCCCCATGCCGATGTTTCCTGCCGGATGAGGTGTTCGAACGTCCGGCGAACAAATGCCCAGAGGGCCTGCCGGGCGGGAATTGAATGGCAAGACCTCCGATCATTCCACAAGCTCCTGCCTATCCCTCAGCCCAAGAGCCCAAACCAGCTCCGCCGTTTGGGTGTTGAATCCCGCTGATCCGTAATCATCTGCGTCAGCGCGCGGTTCTGGGCCGCTTCCTTGTCGAGGCGGTCGCGCAGGTCTTCGATGGTCTCTTCCAGGCGGCGGATTTCCTCGGCCTTGGCGGTGTCGAGCGAGGCGATCATGGTGCGCACCAGGGCGATGGTCTCGGCTGTCTCTGCCGGTGCAGATCGGTGCGCGGCGGGCGTTTCGGTGCGGTGCGCATCGCCGTTTGTTTTGTCGCTCGTTGAGCTGGCCACGGGGTGGACGCGGTGGAACTCTGCCGGGTCCACGCGTTTGCGACCCTGATCATCAATCTGGTACGAGAACCTGCCCGCATTGGCCTGGCGCAGAATGGTGGTCTTGGACTTGCCGGCCTTCTCGGCGGCCTCTCTCAATGTGTAGAAGTGGTCTGGGACCATGTCTTTAATCGCTGTGTTGGTTGTGCAGGGCGATGCATTTGCATCGATAATATATATCAAGTAATATAATAAATATTTGATTCGATGCACAGCTCTGTGCGGCACTTATCAACAAGTAATACTGCGTAGAAAAATATAACCCGCCGAAGCGGGCCACATTGAATGTGATATAGGTCTTTGAACACTTCCTATATTACATGAATATTTGATCCGTGCAAAGACTTTTTGCAAAGGCTCCGTGCGCCTTGGCCTTGGCGGGTTTCCAACATTTTCAGGAGGAAACCACACCATGAAATCACTCTCATTCGCCATGGCATCCCTGCCATATTACGTCCCGTCAAGCTTCGATGACCTCGCCCAGCTTGGCCCCAAACGCAAATCGCTCACCCGTCCGCCGACGGGCTTTGCCTTCGTCGCGCCGCTGCGCCAATCCCTGATCCGCGATCCGAGGCTCATGCCGGGCACCACGCGCATGCTGTGCCTCCTGGCAGGCTGGGCAGGCCATGGGCGGCCCATCGAGACCACGCTCGGCGCGATTGGGCGCAATCTGGGCCGCAGCGGGCGTCAGGTGCAGCGCTATCTCAGGGACGCCACTGAGGAGGGCTATCTCTATGTCCGCCAGGTCACCAACCGGCTCGGCTATGTGGTGGGCCTGCGCATCACGCTCTGCCGCGACGCCATCTATCAGCCGAAGAAGGCGGCAAAGACCCCCGCACCCCGCCGAAAACCGGCCACGACACAAGAGTCCGACATTAATCCAATCTCTTTCTCTAAAAGGGAAACCGAAGACCCTCTGGAGCGCAAACTCATGGCCTTATGTGAAAGCGTGGGTCTGCCCTATGCCTGCGGGCCGTGAGGGCGGGGTGTTTTTTTGAGTTATGGGAAGGTCTGGCGATGCCTTGCGGCCCGCGCTCTGGACGCTTGCGCGACCCAGGCCAGCAGGGCTGTCCCGGCCCCAGGGGTAACGATCGCTATCGCGGGCAGGGTGGGCGCTCTGGCCCACCAAAGGTCAGGCGCTTGGCGAAGCGGGCCTTCGCGCCCGGCATGACGCACCGCTCCGGGGCTGATTTTCCTCCCACCTGTTGTGAGGAGGCAAAATCAGCCCCTCCGCTCGGACAGCGACGGCGGCTCCGAAGGTCAGGCGCTTTGCGCCGGGACCGGGACGATCAAGCAGCACCGGGGACGGCGGCGAGATCGCAAGATTGCCTGCAGGGGGGTGTGGGGCAGGCGGCGGCGCTTGATTTGCGATACTGTGCTGTATGGTGAGAATGGTCGAAGATGATCATTGCTTCAGGATCAAAAGTTCAGCCATATTCCAATCATCGCGGAGGGTTTGGGGTATGAACGAGAATGACGAGGACTGGCGCTTTTATAGTTTGTGGCTGGAAGACATATCAAAGCTACGTGAGGCACGGAGGCAAACCTCTGTATTCTTCGTTTCTTTGAATTTGGCAGCTTTTGGTGCTCTTGGGTTTGTTCTCAGCCCAGAAAGCCAAATACCAGCCCACTTCATTTACGTCGCGCTGCCTGCGCTCTGGCTCGCAAACGTGTCGTGGCTAGCCACGGATGGCTGGTATGCACGCCTCACATGGAAGAAGTTTTTGTTCCTCCACGAAATTGAGCGGGAGTTGCTGCGAAGCCCGCTCACCGATGAGGTTGGGGGTGGCAAACCATACCGGACACTCGGCTGGTGGCTTGCTATGGAGCGAGTCTTACCGGTACTTTTCAGCGTATCATTCTTAGGTGCTGCCCTTTCAATGGTCCCGTTACCTGGATGGCTCTCTCGTCTAATTCATTGATCTTAATTTGAGACGGGCTCGTCATTGGCCTGAAAAAGCTTCATTATTTCAATTTTGGTGAAGACGCCCAGTAGCCGCACCGTGCCAAAAGCAGAACTTTCGAGTCCTAGGGGCCCAAGCCTTTGACGAGCATCCACCCGGCCGTGCCAAACAGGCCAAGCTGGAACCAGAACATCGGATCGCTGAAAACCTCCACGCTCAAGGCATCGCCTCATAATAGTCTGGCAGCGGCCAGATGTCTGGATGCTCAGTCAGGTCCTGTTCAACTTCAGCCCAGAAATTGGGGTCCGCGCTGACGGCCTCGATGTGGGCCAAGGCTTCAGCGGGATCCCAATCTTCATCACTCTTTCTAAATGCTTCTCGTAACATAATATACTCAGTGTGCGGAGTTATATCATGTCTTTGATTTTGCGTGCAAAGAAGATCGCATTCTGGCAGCGAGATCAGTGACTTAGCTGTCTTCACTGAGCTCCGCGGTGAGCGTCAAACCCCAAACTCAAGCCAATGTGGCAAGCCGGAATCCCGGATTCCGCCGGAGATCACGCGGGCGTTCCAGAGCCCGCGCTCCGGGAGTCACTTCAAGCATTGGCCCTAGCGCTCGCGATCCTCATCGCGTTCAGGTGTGCGATTGATCCAGACCGAGTTTTCAAGCGCCCGCTTCATGGCCGCGTGCCTCGCCTGATGGGCATCGGCGACGCGCCCAAGCTCCTTGCTTTCCGCCGCTTCGGATTTCGCTTTGGCGATCTCGGTTTCCAGCCGCGAATAATCCGGCCCGCGGGTGGCCTTCGCGATGTCAGCCTCGCGTTGCAGGCGGCGTTCGTCGTCAGGAAGCATGGAATGAGAGTATCAGTCCTAAGGAGCTCGGCAAGACTGGTCTTTTGTTCAAGCGCAGCAGGCAAAAATTCGGAGCCCGTTTGAGTGATAATGTTTCATATGAAAATACGTACTTTCCAATGATTTCAGATACTTAGCTCAGTTTGAGCATTTTGCCGCCAGGAAATTGGAAAATCAGCGATATGGAAAATCGGCCAAGCCATTGAAAACAAACAAAACCCGCTCCTGAAAGCGAATTCAGATAATCTGAATCTAATTCCCGGGTTCACGAAGCGCTATGGAAACTCAGTCGGCATTGGGGGTGACGGTCGTCACGTAGCGGTGCTCTTCAATTGCACCGTTTGACTCCAGACTGACCCCAGCCCGGTTCATGCTGCGAGCCCATCGGAGAGTGGATGCGCGTCGCTCTGTCAATTTGATTGCCTCTCGAATGACGGGATCCAAGAACTCCAAGATTTGGTCGCGTACTGCTTCGTCACGAAACCCAAGCCTCAAACCCGTCTCGGATTCACGATACCCGATTTGGGTGACGAGATCCTCTGCCATGAAACCCAACTCGCCCTTGATGAAGTGCCGGCTCGCTTCTCGTGGTAGCGCGACATCGACCATGACCCATTCTTTCTCGTCTGCGGCGTCAAAACGCTCAATTAAATCCATCAATCTCCAATTCTGTTTGAAAAGGCAGGATACCAAACAATCAGTACAGAGATCAAATATGGCGTTTTAGACTTCCCTGTCCGTCTGTCCTGTTTTCTGCTAGGCCATCCTTATGACAAGGGATCGGACACCCAGTTCGTTGCGGCAGATGATTGAGGACCGTGACCACGGTCGATCTGACACCCGCGATGCCTTCGACCAGGCTCGACGGGACGATCCGTCTGTCGTTCATGAAAACGCCCATCTGAGGCAAGAAGCTGACATTGACCGGAGAGAACCGGCCAGACAGCCCGCTAATGATCGATCTGAATTCAATCCAGAACTTGGCAAACAGGGCCAACTAACGGAGCGATTTGACCGAGCCCGTGAAGACGATCCGTCCATGAGCCATGAGATTCCGCTTGATAGAGGTGATCGTGATGATGGTTCTGAAATGGTGCGAGACGCCGGGCCTCGTCTTGAGCCCCGTCCACCTGAAGAACTCGAGAAGCCAGTTACGCGAGAGTCTTTTGCTCGGCGTTGGGCCGCAGAAATGGATAGAGCAGGCGTGGATCTCGACAGGTTGCCAGAGCGAGATCAAAAAAATGGGTTGGACCGCGAACAGGACACAGAAAGAACTCTCGACAGAGACCGCTAGCGAAGCTCTTCCCTAACAACGCTCAGCAATGGAAATAGGGTGAACTCCATTTTTGAAAAACGCCCAACCGGCGGAAGGTTCGCGCCTTTCAATTCGTTGCGATGCTTGATGACCAGGTTTCGTCCTTCGTCTTCAAGTCTGCGCCGGTCGCGGTTTAGGCGGTTCAGACAATCGATTGCTGCAGCTATCGCACCCGGTACTGCCAAAACTAAGCCAAGATTACTGAATCCGGCTTCGGTAATGTCATGTCTCCAGAGAAAGCCCGCCAAGAGAGTACCAGCAACAGAAGCGAGGAACGCCGCCCAAGCTGGAAAAAGAACGAGACACACAATCAGTCGTGAAAAAAGTTTCTCATCAAATCGAGAGACCTTACTAAGGTGAGCCTCATAGTGCTTATTCGCCAGTCTTTGTTTCTCCGCCGCCGATTCCGCTTTGATCTGCTCGCGAGCAGCTCGCTGCTCGGCGATTAATCTTTCCTTTCGTTCTTGATGTAGGCGGTCGCGCTCGTCCTCTTCTTGAAGCCGCCTCCTACGTTCAGCAATTCGGCGTTCATTTTCAGCCTGCGCACTCGCAATCAACGGCGCGAAGAAAGATGAAACAGCATCTCGAGCATGATCTGACTTTCCGCGTTCAAGCACTTTGAAGGCCCAGCCAGACTCGTCTTTCCTTACCACTCGACCGTGACACGGCGAAACTAAAAGATGCTCGTCATCTTTTGGGTCTCTAACGATCAGCAGTTCCGTTCCAGGGGTGCACTTTTCTAATTCGCTCACCATAGACAGCTGTTCATAGCCTTCACGCTTCATAACGTGAGGCATTTTGATATCGATGTAGTCATCCTCTGATAGTTCGTATCCTAACAGGAGTTGCCGCTCATAGGTGATGTATGGAAACTTCGGATGAGGTGAGAACAAGCGCTCAAAGTACCGGTCTTGATCGTAATTTGACTTGCGCAACAGGACGGGTGCTTCTCGTCCTATTATTGCGAGCATAAGGCCCGGATAAGCCGGATGATCGTGTTCGGAGTCGGCGATCGATCCCAAATAAGTTCTGAACTCGTGGTAGTCTAAAAGCGGCTTCTTGTGGAACTGCTCAGCGATGCTCACACTTTCCGTGAGTGTTTCGCTAGAATTCTCACTGTAGGTGTGGGTTTTTCCAGTAGCCTCGGTGATAGTGCGGCTGGTTTGGTGCGCTTCGCTGCGAGTCGAAGTCGTCGACTTTCCAAGCGTGTCTGTCCGGTTAGTTGTTCGCGTGTCAGTGACGTTCCTGCCAGTTTGCTCAGTGACTGATCCACCGCCACCACGGGCTTTAGCGCCGCCTTCATTGTGCGACCCGCCGCGGCTCTTGTTGAGCGAAGAACCGTAGCTCGTCGACTTCTCAAGACCTTCAAAGAAAACATGGGGGCCATAATTCTGGCCCATCGTCCTACCGTTTCCTTCACTCCAATTTCGCCCATTGGACCAGTTTATACTGTTGTTCCAATTCCACTGTTGGCCTGTGCTCTTGGAGTAGGAGCTGCCCTCTGTATGGGACGAGCCTTCACCCATGGCGGTGGATTCGCTGACTGTATTTGAATTGCCAAATGAGAGCGTCGTCGCTTCTCCTTCCGCGACGGATCTATTCGATGTTGTTGCGTCGGCGACCGATCCGCCTTCCATTTGGGCCAGAGATCGACTTTTGGTTGTGGCAAATTTGATGATTTCGGTTTCGCCCAGCGCCTTCAAAAGGTAGTCCGATGCGGTTTCACCGACACGGCCGAAGAAGAGTTGCAAGCAGGTGTTCTCAATGAAAGACTCGCCACGCCGTCCATAGGTCTCTATAAGCCAGCCCGCTTGCTGGACAAACAGCATGAGCCTCATGCCTTCGTCACGAAGCGTATCGAAGGCGTTGGCGATGTAGTCCTGCTTTTTGAGTGATGAGAATTCGTCCAATATCCCAAGTATCGGAAATTCTAGGTCAGGATGGGCAGGCGTCCGCCGAACCGAAGCAAAAATACCCATGAGCACGCATTGCACCCAAGCACCAAACGACTCCATTTCATCGCTTGGGAGCACTATAAAGACTGAGACCCCCTGCGCATTCGTCTTTAGCTCACGTGGGTCCAATCGTTGCTCTGATGAAAGCGTCTTCACTCCATTGCGCGTTCCTGAAATTGCTTCTTCCATCCGTAGATCGTCTGTGATCCAGTCTAGACCGCGCATGGCTTCATCGAGCTGGTTCACAAAGGTTTTTGGCGTATTTCGGTATACTGTCAGAAGCTTGTCACCATCGTCACGTAGGTATGGCGACTTCGCAGTTTCAGCGATTTCTCGAAACAGCGTGATGAACGGATCGGGGAGCTTTTCCTTTTTGTCGTGGTATTCCTCCTTTGAGATTTCACCGGCTTCCAATTGTTCCGCCAGAAGCCAAAGCAGGGCGTCCTTACGACCTTTTTTTAGAAGGTTGAGAACGGTGAATAGCGTTCGTTCCTCTGGTTCGTAGAGCGGTGACGAGACCACGTATTCGATCATCGTCTTGATTAATGACCGACCCATTTTCGCCCATTGAGCATGATTTTCGCTCTCAGGAACTCGGATCAGGGTTTCGGCAATGAACCGACAGTGCCCTCGGTATCCCGGATCGTTCGGGTCGAGGCTTGAGAGCGGATCAAAGTAACCAAGATATTTCTTGTCAGATTTCGAGTGTCCAGTCGGGTCGAGAACGATGACCTTTTGCCCTAATGGTTCGGTCCATTCATCTCCATCGCCACGAGCCGGTGCGCAAATCGCGGGCAAGTCACCCTTTGGATCATAGACAACCATCGATCCGGGCCAGAGCGCGATATTGTTGACAATGATCGAGCGGCCCTTGCCGCTACCAGTGCTTGCACACAGGAATACATGCTCTTCGGGCTTTACACCTACCGCCTGATCGAAATTGTGCGGGTTCCGGCCAAGCCAGATATCGCCTGGCGAATAGAAATACTTGTCAGAAATATAGGCTGGGTCCGCCCACCGCGCAGATGCGAGCGCTGTCGATACTCGATAGTCGTCTGGCATGATCGTGGTGCGCTCTCTATACTCTGGACACGGGACGCGGTTCCGCCGCCGGTTTAAGATTGCATTCTGACAGGCGTGGGTCTAGCGGGGCAATCTAGTGGGACATGGGGGCAATGATGTTTACGAGAACAGAACTCGAACTCGCGTTTGGGAGTTTAAGGGCAACGCTGATCTTAACCTGTATCTCGATCGGATTGCTTGCGCTCGCCGAACTAACGTTTGGGTTTCACTTCAACCTCCTGGATTGGCCGCCCTTCAATTTGATCGCAAATCTGGAGGTAGGGTTCGGTCGACTAATGATGTTGGCAGTTTCTGCGGCATTGAGCGGCGCCGGTATCGACCTTAATGCTGAGCAGTTCGAGACCGGAGTGGCGATTTGTACAGCATATTGCCTGGTCGGCGGTGCGTGGGTCGGAATAATGATAACGGGTTTGGGAGACTATACCGCCACTTACGGCTACGAGTCTGAAGAAGAAATGGCCCGTGTCCGTAACTTATTGAGCTGGTCAATCGTCAGAATATCAGGTCCGTTCCTTTGGCCGATCCTTATGCTCCCGATGGGGCAAAAACGACGAGCAACAACAGGCGATATCACCAATAAGAATTGGCCCGACCTCAATGGCCCTGCCTATCGTCCAAGACGTGTCGTCACTCTCAGTGTTCTTGGGTCTATCGCAATCGCAGCTACAGTAGCAGGTATTGAGCGTCTACTGTTCAGATAGTGGCTTCGGTAAGGGTCGTTTTCGGAGCCGGGCTGCGCCTTTGCCCCTGCCTGGGGCGCAGCCTGGATGCGGACACGGGCCCGAGGGTTCGTTTTGGGTGGGGGTTCGTCTGCTCGTCTTGTCCCCGTTCACGTCACCCGGTCACGGGGTGTCCAAGCCAGCCATCACCGACGCTGCCATATGGTCGCCCCCGTTCAATTCAGTTTTTCCCCGCAACCTCCGCTAGGCGGCAGGGCCGCTGAGCGTCGCTAGCGGACGCCCCAGAAAACTGAATGACCGAGGGCCTGACGCCCAAATGGCGGGCTTTCGTCAATGGCTCGGACACTCCCGTCCGGCCTTGAACTGAAAGGACTAGACCCATGTCAAACCAACCACTCAAACGCATCAAGATCGGCCTGATCTCCGCCACCATCTGGGGCAATGAGACAGACAGCGGCGCAACGCGGTACTCCATCACCATCGTGCGCAACTTCAAGACAGGCGACACCTGGAAAGAAACATCCAGCTTCAGACTCGACGATCTGCCGGTTGTTGCCAAAGTCTCCGATCTCGCCCTCCAGGCGGTGCTGGAGCTGCAAGGCGAAGCCGCCGAGTAAACACCGCTACATCTAGCTCAAGGGCCGGGTTGCACCACGCGATCCGGCTCTTGGCGCGTCTTTGACCCAGCCGTCATCTCCAAATTTGCAAATGTCAGATCTTTAGGGCTAAACTCTCGGCCGGGAGTGTAGCCGGATATGTTTTTGGTACCCAAAAACCCACTCAGACAATCTTCGACTGCGAGTGGTCCGGCGCTTGGCAGCGGGCCAGCGGCGATGGTGGGAAGGTCCACATCACCGCTCCGGGCACCTGCCCAGACCCGGTTCGGATAAAGGGCTGCGCGCCCTTTCCGAAACCAAATCCGCGTTGCCCCGATGTAGCAGCGCATGACTGAGTAAGACGATGGCGAGACCGAAGAAAGCCGACACGGAGCGGCGGACCGAGCAGCAGAAGATCCGCTACAGGCTGGACGAGATCGAGGCGGTGCGCGCGAGCGCGGCCCGCAGCGGCTTGACGGTTGCCGAGTTCATCCGTCGCCGGAGCTTGCATGAGGACACGCCCACCTTGTCCAGGTCGATCGATCCGGCGCTCATCCATGCGCTGGGTCGCATCGGCAACAATGTCAATCAGCTTGCCCGCTCGGTCCACCGTGGCAGCGACTTCCAGGTCTACTGGCATGAGATCGGCGAGGAGCTCCGCACAGTCCTCGCCGCCGCTTTGGACGAGTTCGACGCATGATCGTGGTGGCCAATCCGAGCGGCAGGTCCGGTCAGTCCTTCAAGGGCCTGCATGCCTATTGCGCCCATGATCCAGACCGGGCCGAGAGCACCGAGCGTGTCGATTGGATATCGACGCGTAATCTCTGCTCCGATCCAGAGCGCGCCTGGAAGGAGATGGTCGCCACCGCCATGATGGCCGATCAGCTCAAAGCCGCTGCCGGTGTGCGGTCCGGACGCAAAGCCACGAAAGGGCCCGTGCTGCATCTGGTGCTGTCGTTTGACAAGGATGAGGATACGAGCCGCGAGGCCATGGAGGCGGCGGCTGACAAAGCGCTCGCCGCACTTGGAGCTGACCCTGCGAAGATGCGTGGCAAGTCCAAGCCCTCGCGCCGGCAATTTGCCGATGAGCACCAGGCCATCTTCTATGCCCACTCCGACACCAGGAACACGCATCTCCATGTCATGCTGAACACGGTGCATCCCGAGCATGGGACCCGGCTTCCCACCTCGAACAATTTCAACAAGCTCCAGTCATGGGCGCTTGAGCATACGCGTGCGGCGGGCACGGCGGAAAACTATCCCGTGCGCCAGGAGAACGCCGAAGCGCGCGAGCGGGGCGAGTATGTCAAAGGGCCGAAGCGGACCACGCGCAATATGTGGGAGCTCCAGGGCGCGGTGCGCGAGCCGATCAATGACAACTCGCGGGCCGAATCGATCCTCGCCCAACAGCGCGCCAAGGATGCCGCTTTGCTGAAACGCTCACGGGCCTTGGCGGTGCGCCAGAAGGCTGAACGCTCTGCGCTTGATGATGGGTTCAGGGAGACCAAGGCCAAACTGGCCGAGCGGCTCAAGACCGATCTGAACCGGGACCGTGCGGCGATCAGTGAGGACTTCCGCCCGCAGTTCCGCGCGCTCAAGGCCAAGCAAGAGCAGGAGCGCCGCGTGTTCGATGCGCTGGAGACGTCGGTGTTTGGCCGTGCCTCGAACATGGCCAAGGCGCTGCGCACGAGCCTGGAGGATGTGCGCGAGGGTGAGAACGGCGGAGCCATGTCACGGGCATTCCGGATCCTGACGCGCGCGAGTGAGCGAAAGGCTGTGTTCGAGCGCAAGCTCGACCGGGAAATACGCGGCCTGAAAGCCGATCAGAGGCAACAACTCGCAGAGGCGAAATCGGCCAGGACTGAGGCGCACACGACCGCTCTTCAGGCGCGTCGCGAGCAGTATCTGGAGCGCAGCACCGCGATGCGTGAGCGCCATGAGGCCGAGCGCGCAGACATCAAATCTGCCTGGAATGAGCGCAGCCAGGAAAGACAGGCCTTTGTTCGGGGCAAGGTCGATGCGGAGCCGATGCGCCGCGATGTGATGCACCAGCACAGGCGCAGCGCGATGAACAAGACACTAATGGACCGCATGCGGGCTCTGGATGCCTCAGGTCAGCTCAACCGCGACTTCAACGCGGGGCGCGATCCGGCGCGTGAGCAGGACAATGACAAGGATCGGGAGCGGTAGAACGGAGGCTTGGTCGGACCGGCAGGAAATCGCCGGGAACGGACGGTCACGCTTCGACAGGGAGTGTCCTTTTTCGGCGG
>JBCBGZ010000068.1:0-14478 GCA_038526245.1 Pseudomonadota bacterium | reverse complement strand
CAGCGCGACCGAAACTGCTGCCGAGTCCTGAACGACCGCCGAGTTACCACCATCGTCGAATACCTCAGTGATCTCCAATTGCGGAGCGATCGAGACGCCCTCGGCGATCTCCCATTGCGCGCGGATACCATAGGCCGCTTCACCGGTGCCGCTGTCGAGGGCGCCGCCCTGGCGCCACTCGCCATAGACGTCCGTGGCCGGCAGAATCCCGGTCTCAACACCGAACAGGGAGCGCCCCTGGCTGACATTGCTCTGAGAAGAGGTCAGTCCGCTGACAAAGGTCTGTTCGGGCAATTCATCGATGACGCGATGGGCTGCGTAAACCCGAGTCGAGTCGTGAACCAATACGTCGGCGCCGAGCGTAAACCGTGTGCCCACATCACTGAATGAACTTTCCAACTCTGCAAAAGCGCTACCGGAGCGTTCGCCAATTCTGACGTCACGCCCGATGCGTACCACACCGGCTGTATAGTCGGTCATTTGGTCGGTCGTGTCCTGACTGACATGGCGAGGGCCGGCAGCCAAAGACCAGTCTCCAATCTGGCGTTCGATCCGGCCTTCAAGGATGGACCGACCATTGTCGGTTTCGATGTCGAGCGAATGGCTGGCTATGAGACTGAGACCCGTGACCTGGTCCAGCAAGACCGCATACTCGGCGCGCGCTTCCCGCCGTCCTGCCAGGATCGGCGCATCGGGATTGTCATAAGACAGACCCGCCTGGGCTGCCTCCACGGTCAGTTGGCCGCCCGCAACCGCAACATCTGCACCAAGCCGGACCGCATTGTCGAAATCATTGGTGCCAAACTCGTCATGGACGTCCATGCCGCCAATCTCGGCATAGATCACACCTGCTGTAATGGTTTGCTCCACGCCTATGGAGCCTGATGTGCGGTCGTCCAGCCCGGCTTCACTTTCATCGAAATTGAGCCCTGCAAAGACGCGGCGCCCATTGTCGACATGCTCAAAACGAAGGCCCGCCACAAGATCACCGGTCTCGTCACCACGCGTTTCGTAAGTCGCGCGGAGGAAGACCGGATTGCCGAACTCATCGAAGCTCGGAATAGGTTCCTTGAGCGTCAGCCGCCCGGTTTCGTCGTTGAGGATATAATCAATAAACCTTTCCAGCGGTTGCTCTGAAGCGACAAGGCCCGGAGTATCCTTGAAGCGCGTCTCAATAGTCAGCGTTTCGGAGTTCGCCACCAGTGGAGCGCCAGGCAGCGAAATGTCGAGCGCCAGGCCGCGGCCACGGATTCGCTCGGTCCGCGAGGTTGAGTCCGCCTCTGCCGCGAAGCCCTGAAGTACCCAGTCCTCACCGCCGCTGAAGAGGTTGACACCAGTCAGTGCCCGGCGGGTCCGTGTCAGCGCTTCGCCGCCGAAGGCATCGGTCCGGAAATCGCCGAACATGGCCGAATGCACGCCCTTATCCAGCCGGACATAGAGTTTCGACCGCGACTGGGCCTCGAAGCCGCGCTCGCTAGCATCGCCATAGATCGGATAATAAGCCTCCGGATCGATATCGCGGAACAGACCGTCGCGGCGCGAGGCCTCGCTGTCGTAGGCCGCTGTCAGAAGAACATCGCCGCGCACGCGGCCTTTCAGGAAGAAGGCCACCCGACCATCGGTCTCAAGGCTGTCAGGGAACATGTCGGGGTTGGCCGGTTCAAGATCGCCCGACAGGTCAAAGCCCCGTGCGGTGAGGTCGACCACGCCAACAGCCATGAGATCGCGAGCAACGATCTGGAAATCGAATGTTGTTTCAGCCGAAAGATCGCCGTCATTGCTGGCGGTTATCATTGCTTTGCCAGGACGATCCGGCGCGCGGAGCGCCAGGACAGCTGCGCCCCGGTCAAGCCGAACCTGATGGCCCGGCACGGCGGGCTGAACATCCTGGCCGACAAACGCCATTGGCTCATCCATGCCTTCGATTTCCGCAGTGACAGTGATGAAGTGCCGGCCGAGCGCCGGAGCGCCGCTTTCATCCAGCACGCGCAGCACAAACTCGGCTGAACTCACACCATCGGCCGCAACTGTCTCACCTGCCACATCGATGACCAGGGTGTCGGCTGCGCCCGGCCGTACAATTTCCGTGCTCGCCAGGACCCGGAGATTACCGAACATGTCCGCAGCGCGGACATCCACCGTGTGGGTTCCTGCGCCCAACTCGATACCGTACCAAGCGACAACCTGAGCTCCGACTTCGCGGTTTTCGACGATCGCACCCAGCGTCTCGACCGGCTGCGGCTGGTCATTGACGTAGAGCACGGGGTCCATTCCGGGGCGGACTGCCGCCATGAACCGACCATCACGGGAGTAAGCAATGCCGGTTTCTGCATCAGGGAGCGGCCACAGCCACTGTCCTTCATCAATGTCCACGCGGCCGAGCCGGCTTGCGAGCACTTCCGGATTGATTTCATCGTCAAGCAGCACTTCACTTGGCGCTTGCGCCGCAGCGTTAGGCGACGGTGCCGATTGCAAGATAGGCGAGCCTGACAAGCTGAGCCGTCCATTGGAGATATCGCCATCAGGGCCAGGTTGCTCGCGCAAGCGAGAGAGATTGCGGCTAACGGTTTCGCCGATGAGACCCTCATAGGCGAGTGCCTGGTCCAACATGGCATCGGGAGACAGACGCGCCGCGCGCTCCGCAGCCATGCGCTGGAAGGCGGAGTCTACGCCGCAAGGCTCAGTCTCCGTGCAGGCCAGAGGGAAGTCCGCACGGTGAAGCTCACCGGCCAGGAGATCAACAAAGCGGGATTTGCCGCCACCCGCCTGGCGAGCCGTGCGCTCAGACGGGCGGAACCCGGCGATCAGCGTGTCCGGATCAATCCGCGCAACACGCATGCCAGGTTTCAGACCATAGAGCGAGTAACGGCCCAGTTCGTCGGTTTGCACCCAGGTGCCGTCTTCCAGCCAGATCCGTGCGCCGGGTAGACCGATCTCATCTTCATCGCGCAGGCCATCCCCATCCGCATCGGCCCAAACCGAGCCGATCAGGTATGCGCGATCGGAGAACAGGCCTTCATCAGAGACATCAACTGTTTCCCGCGCCCTGAATGAACGTGCCGGTACGCCGCCACCGGTAACCGCCTCGGCAACTGCAACGTTTATTGCATCGCCGCTGCGCGCATCTGGGCCAACTTGCATCCGGTAAGTCACCGTCTTGGCCTCACTGATTTCCAACCGACCGACGTTAAAGGTCAAAGCGCGACCAGACCCGCGAGCAACATCCAGAGGAGCGCCGTCGATACGAGCCGTCTCGTCAATCAGGCGGAAACCCGGCGCTGGCGCATCGGTAATGGTGGTGCTGAGCAAGACTGCATTCGTGTTGTTCTGGACGGTGAGGGTGTATTCTACCGTATCCCCGAACTGAACCGTTTCCCGGTCTGCGTCCTTGTCCAGCGACAGTTGGCCGAGGCTCAGATCCGGGTCCAGGGGCACATCGATGATGGGCGGTCCATCTTCAAAACTTGCCGTGAACAAGCCGGAACGAAGCGCCCCGACAAATCCATCTCGGCCGTAGGATCGCCCGTCTACGACACGACGTCCTGCAAAAATAGTTTTTGCTACCTGTGAAGGGAAAGCGTAGTCTTCAGGCGCTGTCACATCCACATAGTAAAGGCCACCATCCAAACGTGGGATCACATAGGTACCCGTGGTGTCCGTGATCTGCACAGGATGAGCCGCGCCCGTATCCGGATCGATGGCGATGGACCCATCGGCGTTGCGGATCGTCACTTCTGCACCCGCCACGGCATCGAGACTGGTCGAATCGAAGACCACGCCCAGTGGGTCGACCACGGCCGTATCGATCAGAACGGCCTGGGTGCCTGGGTCAAAGATGGTGGCGCGTAGCCGGTCGCCTGAAACTGATTGCAGCACGCAGTTGGCGAGAGCCTGGGGACCACAGGCCCTGCCCTGACCACGGTCAGTTTCAGACAGGCGGAAAGCGACCTCCGCGCGGAACAGGCCGGTGTTCGGACCGGTTTCAAGGAGGTTGACCAACACCGTATCGCCGGTCTCACGGGATTCCACCTGCACGCGGATAAACCGCTGGTCGAACTGGTTCTCGGAGATGGCTGCGGAATTGTTCAGGCTGTTTGAGCGGGCTTCCAAATAAACACCGTCACGGGTGAGCAAATAGCCTGGAAAGGTATCGAGTCGGTAGACCGGTGCATCGCGATAGTCTGAATCTACAGGGTGGCGCGGTGCGACCGGGAGAGCTGGAGACGGATCCGTGGACTGGGTCGGCGGTGGAGCGAGACCGAGCGAAGCACGCCGGATGAGCTCTGACGGCTCGAGGAACCGTAGTTGCGCCTGGTTGGCGCCTGCGCCGCCAGCAGCAACCGAATTGCACGTCTCGTTGGAAATGGCATCGACAGAGCCATCGCCATCAAGGTCAGCGGTGATCTGGTTGGTAATTACCGTGCCGGGCGTGATGTCGTCATTGACACGAACGTCGAAGGTGAAACTCGCCGATTGACCAAGGTTCAGCAGCGCCTCCGGAATAAAATGCGCAATGACCACAGCGCGGGATGATGCGGACACACCGGTGTAACTGCGCCAGGACTGACCTGCCTCGGCGCTTCGCACGACACGGAAAGAGCCTGCCGGAGACGATGTGGCGCTATCGGCCAGCACGAGTTCCGTGTTCGCAGGCACCGTGTCTTCGATCAGAATACCGCGGCGCTGGGCGCCATCGATGGACACGTCACGTACAAATGGCGTCAGCTGGTCCAGGTTTACCATATCCAGCGTGTAATTGATGATGGACCCGGCGCCGATGGGCACGGCGCAAGCTGGAAACGCGCTCTTGCTAATCGAGAACTGGCGTTCGGGCAGCACTTCGATCGTATCGGTCCGACTGCGCAAGCGGGTGTTATCAAAGCGCGAAACGGCGTCGAGGCGGATTGTGTAGGTGGCTGCGGGGAGGGCATTGTCCGGCACACGCGCGGTGACAATGATGGCCAGAGCCTGGCCCGGCTGTAACTCGGCGGTTTCCGAAAGCAGGGGTTCGCCGGCATCGGCCACACCATTCTCATTGAGATCGTGAATGATGTTGACGGCATCGGGAAGGGTTTCACCGACCACAGCGGATGTGCTCAGCCCGTAGCGGTCGGCCTGGTTGCCGGTGTTGCGCAAAAGGTGAGGCAGCTGGACCAGCTCCATCGGGCTCGCAAGCCGGCGGGTCTCAGTCAGAAGTTCGAAGTCTGCCGTCAGCGACACCTGAACCGTCGCGATGGACGATGTCACGTCGAAGCTGCGATCCGTTGCCGGATCAAAATATGTGGCTTGCGCCTGGTTGCGAATAACCGTGCCAGCTGGTGTCGCCGCCGCCGCGATGCCAATGGCACCGACGAGGGCTGCGAACCCTGCCACCACGGCCTTGAAGCCGTGTCTCATCACCCAATCCTCCGCGCCTCATTTTTCGGACGCGATTGTCTTTGGTCAGGAACGTGTCAGCTTCTGCTGCCAGTGCCGTAGGTCAGGGTCGCCCCGCTCATCGGGGCGACCGGGGCAGCCGTTTCGACTGCCCGGATAGTCGTTGGCGCAGCGCGCCTTATTCCACTTCAGTGGCGAAGCGCACTGTCACGCTCGCGCCTGAAGCAATCTCACCAGCGGTCACGACGGGCGTGCCGCCTTGGCCGAGTGTGAAGCGGATGTCTCCGGCTGAAACCTCGCCCTCATCGTCGTTGAGCGTGTCGGAAAGAGACGTGAAGGTGCACGCAGCAGCCCCGGTCTGGCCGGCATCGCCGAGACAGATGCGCAACGTGCCAGGTGTGTAGTTCGAGAAGGCTGGCACGGCGTCTGTGATGTCGACGTCGGTAATCGTGTCGACACCTGCATTGGTCGCGACGACCTGCCAGATGATGCATTCGCCCGGAGCAGCTGTAGACGCAGTCTGGGTAAATCCGCCATCGGGACCAAGATCAGCCTGGGTGGCGATGCCGCCGCCCGAACCATCCTCACAGTCGGCGTTGACCGAAGCGGTCTTCACCATGCGCAGCTGGGCCTCGACGACTTCAGAGCGGTCGATATTTGTAACGTCCGCGCCGCCATTATTGTAGGACGCCGTCACGGTCAGGATATCGAGCTGGCCGTTAGGCGCACTGGTCGGTGCGAAGGCGCGCACAACGAAATTGAGGCTCTCGCCCGGATCAAGCTCGAGCGTGTTGCCGGCGCCGAGCGTTCCCATCTCGAGGACACTGTTTGCATTGACGAAGAACACAACGTCGTTGGTGGTCAACGAGGCAAAAGGAGTATCGGCCGTGCCGTCGCCGGTCGTGTCGACCAGCAAGTTGTTTGACCAACCCGTCGTGCCATTGGCGGCCGACAGCGTAACCGCTTCCGTCGTGTTACCATCGTTCTGCAGCGTGTGCGGATAATCGATGGAACCACCAGGCTGTACCTGGCCGGAATTGTTCTGAAGCAGTGTGATCTCTTCATTCGGCAGAACGTCCACCGCGTCGAGTTTCACATCGCTCGCGCCGGAGTTAACCGAAACGACCCGGAAGAAGATGCCGTAATCACCATCGCTGTCGGTGTTGCCGTCAACCGTATCGTTGCCAGCACCATCAATCACGAAGGTACGATCGGCCACGGCCTGGGTTTCAATCGATGGGATCTGGACCTCGGCGGTGATTGCCAGTTCAGCGCCCGCAGCAATCGATGGCGTGGTGGTGATCACGCTGCCGCTGCTATCCCGGAACACCACGGTCCAACCCGTCGGTAAGACACCGAGCGTCGAACCGATGAAGGAGCCTCCTGCGCTCAGCTGGAAGCTGTCTGCGACCAGGCTGTCATTCTCAATGACCAGCGGGAAGGTCACGCTGTCGCCCGGATTGGCCGATTGAGTGGTCACCGGAGCAGCGTCATTGTTATAGGCGTGGCGGTTGACGCCCGTGTCGCCATCAGCGTCGGTGGCTGTGCCGTTGGAGAGGTCAACCGTTGGCGCGTTGATGGTCAGGATCAAGCCCTCGGCATCATCATTGGCCGGCGTGGATGAGGGGTCAGCACTGGAGCTGGCCACAAGGTCGTAACTGGCATTCGAAGCCGATCCGCTGCCGGGCGGAAGCTGGGCGTGCACAACGACGGTCAGCGTTTCACCGGCAGCCATAGGCCCGGTGTCAACACCGCCTTCGCCATTCGTATTCAGGAGCTGGACCGTGCTGGTGGCATTCCAGATCGTGAAGCTGGTGCCCGTCGGAAAGCTGGCGCTGTCGATGATCGACAGTTCAAACGTGTCCGTGCCGTTGCCCGTGTTTTCAATAGTGTGAGTGAAGTAGACGAGTTCACCCGCCTGGACGGAGACGACTTGCTGGGTATCGTTCACCGTACCGTCATCGTCACCGCCGTCATTGGCCGTGTCATCTTCACCCGTACCGGTATCGGAAACGACAACGCCGAAGATCTGCGGCACCGTATCGGTGACCAAGTTCGACGATTGATCACCATCATCCGAGCCCGGATCGCCGTCGACTTCGCCAGACACATAAGCACGGTTCAGGATGTCGTCGCCTGCACCAAATGTGGTGGTCGGATCGTAGGAGACGGTGAAGTTCAATTCGATCGAAACGCCAGGAGCGAGAAGATCATCCACACCATAAACGCCTGCCTCGGCGCCCGTAGTCGAGATTGCTCCATCATTGTCGAGATCGACACCAAAGTCAGACTCGGTAACGTCAACGTTGCCGTCAGCATTCAAATCAAGTGAGAGGGCGGTTTCGGAGAGATCTGCAGCAACTGCATTCACATCGCTCGCATCGATCGCTGAGCCAAAACCGGATTGATTGACGCTGACGAGCGAGGTCCCTGCGGGCAGGGCGTCATAGATGATGACGTCTTCGGCTGCGCGGTTACCGGTGTTGGTCACCGTGATCGTGTAGTCGATCTCATTGTTGGCGACATCGTGGACTGAGGATTTGATGATGTTCAGGACCGCATCGCCTGAGATCGTGGCAACATCCTGGTTTGTGTTGTCCAGACCGTCTGCACCCTTGCTCGCGGTGAGGTCGGTGACGGTGCCATTGGCTGATGTCACGGTGAGCAGCGCGCCAAATTCGTCGCCATCAGTGGCGGTCGGTGTCAGACCGGCGACAACCAGTGAGACTTGGCGGGTCGCCGGGTCATTGGGGTTCAGCGTGACACTTGTCGCTTCCGGTTCACCTGCATCGACGGTGCCGTTGTCGTTCAGGTCGACATAAACACGCAGATCGGAGAAGTCGCCGTCGTCGTCAGTCGCATCGGCAACACTGATTGTGTACGTGTCTTCGCCGTTACCGGTGTTGGTCAAGATGTGCTGGAAATAGACCGTCTGGTTAGATGCGACGGTCTTGGCGGTATCGCTTTCCAAAGTGGCGAAGTAGACTTGGCGAACTTCAACCGTGGCGAGGTTCGACTGAGAGGTGTAATCATTGCCCAGGGGGTCTTTATAGGTCGCGGTCGCCTGGTTCTGAATCGGTTGGCCAGCTTCCGTCAGAGCTGAAGCGTACTGTGTCGATAGGCCCGCCATGAGTGCACCACTGGCGACGCACGCATAAAGTGCCCGGCGTCCGAGCTTCGTTGGTTTCTTGATCATAACAGCCCCAAATCTCCTTGGCGTTTCGCCTGAGAGTTGTGTTCTGTAAGGGTAAAATTTTTGGAAACCGCACTGCACTTTGGGCGGACAGAGCACTGAACTCACTAACCAAAACAGCGCTGCAGTTAACCTGCAGCGCTGCCTGACTTAAAAATTGAAACGCGGCTCGGACGCCAACGCCTGCAATTGTTATTCAACGCTGACGCGATAAGCGAATTCCCAGGTTTCACCAGGTTCTATCTCGCCTTCAGTGGACCAACGTACGAGGTCGTAGTCGCCCGAATCGGCTGGCTTGCCGTCGGCCGTGCGAAGCGGCGGCACACCCCAGCTTTCGCCATTATCGATGCTCGCTTCAAAGGCCGTCGCGATCTCGCTCGTCTCCGAACCGAGTTCCAGGTCCGTTGCTTCTGGCACAGGAGAACTCACAACCAGGCCACCCAGCGGGACATCGCCAACATTTGTGTAGACCAGCCGATATTCGACCAGGGAACCTGGCGCCACGTCTTCGGTTTCTGACAGCACTTCGTCTCCCGCGTCGTCATAGGTGACGATCCAGGCTGTCATTTCGCTTTGCAGCGGACCGTCAGCCAGTGCTGGCGAGCCAAAAGCGACTGCCAGAATGGCCGCGGAGAAAGTCTTCAGCATGTGTAGCTCCTTTTCTAAGACTGGTTCAATTTACACGAACACCGAACCGGACCTCTGCGGTCTGGCCGGAGGACAAACAAAAGGGTTGGACGCCGTTGGTGCCGCCCGGATCGAGCGAATTTCCCAAAGTGCAGGCGAAGTCGTTTCCAGTCACACTGCACGTGCCGGTTCCGGGGGCTGGTTGGGACACAATGCTTGGCGAACCGGAGAAACTTGTGAATGCGGGCGCGGAATCGCGAGCCCTGACATCGCAGACCGTTTCAGCGCCTTCGTTGACCAGCGCGATCTGCCAGATCACGCACTCTCCGGGGCCGGCCGTGACCTGATCATCATTGAAGACTCCATCTGGAGCGCCATCACAGGCCGCATCCAGAACGCCTAGCTTGGTCAGTTCCAGCCTGGCATTCGAGACCGTTGTGATGTTCGTCGCGCTTGCTATGGCGTCACCGTCACGGGTTTCGGCGAGCAATTGCAGCGCATCCCGCGTGCCGGGCGCCACTTCGCAAGGGGCCAAAACACGCACTTGCAGCTGCGCTGCCTCACCCGGCGACAGCCGGATCGCGGGACCGAACGCCGCGGCATCAATGAGAGTTTCCACCTGCCAGCCCGCGCCGCCGAGTATGGCGACATCATCGCCTGCACTTGCGAACGCAACCGACGCATAATCGGCCGGCTCTCCGCCGCTCACGTTGCTTGCCAATTGAAGTTCACCATTGAGATGCGACTGGGACGCGATGCGTACCCGGATGTCCTCTACCGTGGTGCCGGTGTTGCGGAGCGTGTGGGTGTAGTTAGTGACACCGCATCCGGAGATCTGCCCGGACTGATCAGGAGTCAGTATGATCTGGGCAGCGCCGCCTATGGCGACGGCATCTTGCTTCACGTCACTGGCGCCGGTCTCGAAACTCTCGACATGGATGAACACTGATTGCAGATCACCATCGATCAGGTCTGCGGGCGACGTGACTTCCAGGTGAAACGCAAATGTCTCGCCCGGCGCCATGGCCGGCGTGGACGAAAGCGGGGCTCCAGACGCATCGACAAACAGAGCCTGCCAGCCGGCGGGCAGGTCTACAGTTCCTGCCAGGTCACCATGGGCTGACAGGGCAAATGTGTCCGTGCCTGCACCTTCATTGGCGACGAACAGGTCGAAGACGGCCGTGCCGCCAGGCGCTGTGGTCGTCTGGGTGGTAATGCTGGCCGCCGGATCGGCATCGGCGAGGCCGCCATCATTGAAGCCCGTCGCATCGGCTGAATTGGACACGTCTACCCCAGCGGTGAGACTTGCGCCAATCGCCAAACTTGCGGGATCGCTCACCCGCGCTACGCCGCCGGAGACGTCCGCCGTTGAACTGGCGGTGATAATGCTGCCATGGGGCGCACTGGAGCTTGAGAAGGGCAGGACGGCAGCCACGACAATGTCCAGCGACTCGCCGGGCTGTAGCGGCCCCGTATCGGCGATGCCGTCGCCATTTGAATCGAGCAAGGGGGTCGACAAATCCGTATACAGATAAGTGAGCGTCGCTCCCGCCAGCCAGCCCGCCCCACTTCCAGAATTGAGATTGTAGGTGTCTTGCGTATTGCCAGTATTGGTCGCAGTCAGGCGGAAATACACGGTATCGCCGGGCGCGGCGACATCAACACGCTGGGTGTCGTTGACGACGCCATCATCATCGCCGCCATCATTGACACCGGCGCCTGCATCGCTGCCCGTATCGGAGAGCGTCACGCCATAGACTGAGGGCGCAGTGTTGCGCGTGGTATTGGAGTCAATCGGTGTACCAACTCCGGTGCCGTCTAGGTTAGCTTGAACACTGGCGGTGTTTTCGATTTCGAGGCTTTCGCCCGCTGCACCAAGCGTCGACACGACATCGGCGGTGAACTGAACCACCAGGCTTTCGCCTGCAGCGAGGGTTGCCGCTTCAGCTGTGATCACATCCGAAAGGTTCGACGGACCAGCTGAGAAGGTGCCGGAATGACTTCCAAAGCTCGCAAAGTCGAGGCTGTCAGCGAGTGTATCGGAAACCGTTATGTCGGTGGCCGCAACAGCACCTGTATTCGTGACCGTGATGACGTAGTCGATGCTGTCATCTGACAGATCAGCAGCTGAACCCACACCATAGGTCGAAGCCTTGGTGATTTCGAGCACGGCGTCGGCAGAGATGGTGACACGGTCGCTGTTGGTGCCGTCGGTGCCATCGGCATTGCTGCCCGTATCGGTGACCGTTCCAGTCCCGCATGTGCCAGTGCCCTCGGTGGCCGAAACGAGAAGATGGGCGTCCAGCACTGTACCCGCCGCCAGTCCGGCGGGCGTGCGCCCCAGGAGGATGAGATCAGCGCTTTCACCTGCGCTGAGGGACAGGCGGCCAAAAACACCGCTGCCCTGAGACGTTGAATAGAGGACCTGCTCACCTTCAGCAGCCAGGCCGTCTCCGTCACTGTCCAACACCACGTCGATACGATCGAAATCGCCGCCATCTCCGGTGAGGTCTTCAGCCGCCACACAATAGGTGTCATCGCCATTACCGGTATTGGTCAGGGTATGGACGAAACGGGCTGAGTCCCCGCTTGCGGCAGGTCGGCTGCTGTCGCCCTCCACGGTGGCGGCAAAGACCTGCTGGACGAATAGCACGACTTCATTGGTCAGTGCTTCACGTGGTTCGCCGTTCTCATCTGTGTAGAGAACATTGGCCTGGTTCACGACGCGCGTTCCGGCCGCCGGTGCGTCAGCAACAGCCAGTCCGGCGAGCGCTGCAAGGCCCGCGGCGCCAAGAAGAAGAGCGCTCCACCTAGTCCTCAAGGCGCACTCCATAAACAACCGACCCCTCTTCGCCCGGTTCAACCGTGCCAGTGTAAGGGAAAGACAGTGCGCCGCGCGCGCCGTCTGCTGGAGCCGTTAGAGTGCCAGGTGTGAGGCTGGATGGTGTAACATCGTAGGCCGCCGTTCCGCCGCGGTAGATCGTGTAGGCAGGCACCTGATCGCGCACATCCACATCGCTTACGTCACCCGTACCGTCATTTCGATAAGTGATCCGAAAGACGACGCAATCGCCAGGATCGGCGTTTTTCGTGACCTCGAAACTGGCATCTGTCGGAATTTCATCGGACAGGTCACCGTCGCAGTCCCGGTCGAGCGCCATGATCTTGCCAGCCACCAATTCACCGGCCGACAGCCGCGAGACCGTGGTGATGTCGGTGACGCTTTCAGTCAGAACTGTAGACCCGAGCGTAACGGTCGCGGTGAACGTCGTCGAGTCGCGATAGCCATCCTGGGCTTCCGCCGGGATCTGGCTGCGGACGAAGAACTGAAGCGCCTCTCCGGTTGGAACCGGGCTGCCATTGATCCACTGCGTGTCACCGCCAGACAGCACACCATTACCATCACTGTCATACCAGACCTCCCAGCTCAGACTGCGCGAACTGAGCGCGGCAAAATCGAGGCTTGCGCCGGCCAGTGAGGCGGGAATGTCCAGGAGATGCGGGTAGATGATTGTGGTGCCGGGTTGGGTCGCTTCCCGCTGATCGGGATAGAACGCGATTTCCGGCGCGCCGAGTGTGACCGTTGCCTGAGGGGAGCGAGGCAATTGGCGACGTTCATTGAGCTGGCTGCTCGCCTGACTGAAGACGGCGGCCACTTCGAATGTGTTCGTGTGGGAGGTACCCGGTGAAACAGCAGCATCAGCCGTGACATCGTAGATGATTTCAATGTCCTGGCCTGGCAGCAGAACATCGCCGTCTGCGAACCGCCATTCAGCCTGACCCGTGGCAGCGTTGTAGGAAAAGACGGGTGCAGTGCCTAGCGCGCCGCCGTCTATCAGAAGCGATACCGGAGACACACCGGCCGCGCGCAGGGCCGGTGGCAGCACATCCTGCAAAATAGCGTTGTAGGCTGGCCCCGTGCCGGTATTGGTCGCGGTCAGCGTGTAGCGGACCGTTTCGCCGCCGGATAGCAAGCCATCGCTGTCAGCACTCGTCTTGCTGACGGCCATGTCGGGTTCGACGATGGTGGCGCGCCGGGTCTGGCCGCCAGACGTTTGAAGCGTGTTTTCGCCATCACGTATCCGGGTCTGTCCTTGATCATCGATGAAGGCGCCCGCTGCGTTGCTCGATCTATCCAGAACCCGGAAATCATATTCGACGATGAAGGAATCAATGTTGCGCCCGGCCGCAGCTGTGCCGGCATTTCCGGCATTCACGACATCGCCGAGATCAAGGTTCAAGAACTTGTATGTGGCGTTCTCGGTCTCTGCCATCAGCGACTTCACATCCACCTGGGCGCCAGCCGCCGCTGAGTTGATCCCGCCAGGATCATTGGCTGCGGTCAGGTCTGTGGAACTGCGTTCAAGGCGCGCAGCAAGCAGTTCCACATCGGCGGGATTATTGGCGTTCTGGACCCGCACGCGGTTGCGCACGATCGCGCTGCGACTGGTGCCCTCGTCAAAGCGATAGGTGATCCTCGCCGTATAGGTTTCGCCGATAGCCACGTCGATAGCATCACCGCTATTCGGCGCAGTATTTGCATCGCTGGTGGCCGTGAAGGTTTTCAGGGCGTTGGCGGGGTTGCGGGTGGCGAACCCGTCGCTGGCCGAGGCGCCATATCGTCCGCCGCTTGAGGCATCCGAGCTGGCGCTTCGTTCATATGTGCTATCGCCTGAACCCGGTGCGCCAACAGGGAGTGACGTACTCGTTGCGGCTCCTGCACCAATTAGGCTGGTGCGCATCGTTATGTCTTCCGCCGCCGTGGCCTGGAAGCTAAAGGTGAGGCTGGCCCCGGCCGCCAAGCCGTCGACCGAGATGTTGCTGTAGAGCACCTCGCAATCGCCCGCCTCGTCATTGGCGTCCCCATCGCCGTCGCCATTGTCGAAACTGTAGACGAAGTCGCCGGGGGACACCGTTGTGTCAGAAGGAGAAATTGCACAATCAAAGGCGATCACATCGCGCAGGGCATCGCCGAAGTTCGCGGTTGTGTTCACATCGCCATCGGTGCCCCCCGCCACGCCATTGTCATTGAGCAGGCTTATTAGATCAATGTTGTAGGCGGGCGCGGTTCCGGTGTTCGAAAGCGTGTAGGTCCAGGTCAAGACATCGCCGGCGTCAATGTTCGACCCGGGCGAGACATCCAGTGTCAGTCCCAAATCCGGTTCTCCAACACTGAGGGTCACCGGCGCGATCTCCACCGGTTCGGTCAGCTGGGAGTGGTTATAGCGTGCGAGGTTTGGCAGATCATCGCCATCATCCACGGCGGCTGCGTTCTCCACCTG
>JBCBGZ010000067.1:0-14646 GCA_038526245.1 Pseudomonadota bacterium | reverse complement strand
CCAGGCCCTCTGCCAGCCAGGCTTCCTGCTCCGCGCCGAGCATGGTGCGCTCATCAGACTGGACCCGAACCATGGTGGACATGGCCTTCATTGGCACTTCGGCGGGCTCCAGTCCGCCCAGTTCCGTGAACCAGCTGATCTCATCTGAGCGACCTGTCAGCCGGCTTTCGAGGCAGAACACCGTGGCCACGCTTCCGAAGTCGAAGCGGCGGTAGATGGCTTCCTTCGCCCGGCCCGGCTGGGGATCGCGCACCGGCATCCACTCCAGATAGGCCTGCACCGCGATCTGCTTGCGCGTCGTCCAGTCGCCTTCATTATTTTCCGGATTGTGGTTCTGGGCACCGGTTCGGTAGCTATTGTTCGTGCTCTCATGGTCGTCCCAGGTGCACAGCCACGGCGCAGCGGCATGGGCCGCCTGAAGGTCCGGGTCGGTTTTGTACTGGGCATGGCGAGTGCGGTAATCGTCGAGCGTCACAGTCTCGGTGATCGGGTCGTGGCGCCGGCCAAGGTCCTCGCCCACGCTGCCGCCATAGCCATCGACGCCGTATTCATAAAAGTAGTCACCGAGGTGGACGACCGCATCGAGACCGTCTTGCTTGGAGATTTCGCGGTAAGCATTGAAGAAACCGAACGGGTAGTTCGAGCAGGACACGACCGCGAACTTCACCGGCGTTGTTGCGCCCGGCGCGGCGGTGGTCTTGGTGCGGCCGCGTTGGGACGTCACTTTGCCGCCAGCTGTTGTAACGGCGAACTCGTAGGCATATTCGGTGCCGGGATTTAGGCCGCTTGCGATCACCTTCACCGTGTAGTCGCGCGCGGCACTCGTGCGGGCCTTGCCGATGCTCACTTGCGTGTCGCCATCAAGGATCCGGTACTCAAGCTCGATGTCACCTTCGCCGGATTTCGGCGTCACCCGGGTCCATAGAACGACGCTGTCGGGCAGGGGGTCGCCTGACGCCACACCGTGTTCGAAAGCAATCTCGCCCGAGTAGGTTGCGGGCATCTCATAGTCGATCGTGGAGATGTCTGATCCCACGCTCGCTGAATTACACGCGCCCAGTCCAAGGGCGCCGCCGGCCAGTCCAAGCGCCCTACGGCGTGTCACATTTACCATTTTCAACTCCCTCGCTTGGCGAAACCCTTAGCCTGTCTGTTCCCTAATGCACAGTTTCGCGTCAGAGGGATGACATGCAGACCTATACTCTGACCGCAAACGACGACGATGCTGGCCAGCGCGTTGATCGCTTCCTGGCCGGAAAGCTCGCACCGCTTTCGCGCTCGCGCATCAAGGCCCTGATCAAAGAGGGCGCAGCAACCTGCAATGGCGCAGGGCTCAGCGATCCAAACGCGCCGGTGCTAGCCGGGGCGAACTATGCCCTTACGGTGCCCGATCCGCGCCCCGCGACACCACAACCACAGGATATTCCGCTGGATATCCTGCATGAAGACGCTGACCTGATCATCGTGAACAAGCCCGCCGGGATGGCGGTCCACCCCGCGCCGGGCAGTTGGGATGGCACGTTGGTCAACGCACTCCTGCACCACTGCAAGGGGGAATTGCCCGGCATTGGCGGGGTTGAGCGGCCTGGCATCGTGCACCGGCTCGACAAGGATACGACCGGCGTAATGGTCGTGGCCAAGACCGAAGCGGCCCATCGCGGACTTTCACCCCTATTTGCAGAGCACCATATTGACCGGGTGTACAAGGCGGTGACGCGCGGTGCGCCTCGCCCGCTGTCGGGTACGGTTGAGGCGCCGATTGCGCGCGCCACTGGTGACCGCAAGAAGATGGCTGTTCCGCGCGGCGTGGTCCCGGAGAATGCGCGCCACGCCGTAACCCACTACAAAACGCTGGAGTCCTTCGGCCTTTTGGAGAAAGGCACAGGATTGCCCGCAGCCGCGCTCATCGAATGCCGGTTGGAAACCGGACGGACCCACCAGATCCGTGTCCATCTCAGCCATATTGGCGCGCCTTTGATTGGCGATGATGTCTATGGCCGCCATCGCGGCGTGAAGGCCTACGGATCCGGTGACGCATTCATGGCGGCGGCCAAGGCAGCGCGCGGGTTCCCGCGCCAGGCGCTCCACGCTGCTGTGCTCGGGTTCAGGCATCCTGTCTCTTGTGAAGACGTTCGCTTCGAAGCGCCTCTACCGGACGATATGTCATCCCTGCTGGAGCAGCTCAGGGCAATGCCAAAGGGCTAGAGCCATTTCAGCTGACTCTAATTCGGATGAAATGGCTTTAGTTCCCGGTCCACCAGCCTCGGCGAAGCGTGTTCGACCGCTCACCATTGTTGGAAAGCCCGTAACGGCGCACCTGGTTGCAGGCATAGACAACCTCTTGCAGGCATGACCGGCGCATCAGTTCTGCGCCCTCAATTCGGTCGCGCGGGCCGCCCATCCCGACATATTTCATGTTGCCCAGAACGGCGCAGGAAGATGCATCGTTCAGGTCGCAACCGGCTTCATAAAGCGCTCGGGCTCTCGGATAGTCTTGCTCCAACCCCTGGCCATTGAAGTGCATGTTGGCGAGTGCGAGACAGGCGTCTCCATGGCCAAGCTCGCAGCTTCTTTCATAGGCGTCGCTGGCGGCGTCATAGTCCTGCTCGGTGCCTAAGGCGCGGCGATGCATGTCTCCGGCACGGTAGCAGTCATAGGCAGAGCCTTCATCGCAGCGCGCCGTGTAAATCTCAAACGCGGCGTTCATATGGCCCAGGCGGAATGCAACGTCACCATTGCGATATTGCGAAGAAACGTCTGGTTCCTGGGACATTGAGGGCGCGGAAAACGAAGCGAAAACGAGGCCCGCGGCGAGGCACTTCAGAGCGGTCAAGATGGAGCGTTTTATCATTGTTACAGCCTATCAAAACCAGCGTTAAACGACCAGCGACGATCCACAGCTTGCTTGCGAACACACTCTGCCGCTGGCACCGTGTGGCGAAAGATAGGGAGACAACCATGGCATCCACCCCCCAAACGCCGATCGGCAGCGGGTTCCACGCTAAGTCGAGCGCCATGGTTGTGCTCAATGGCATTGATCTCACCGGGAAGAACGCCATCGTCACGGGCGGTTATAGCGGTATCGGTTTGGAAACTGTGCGCGCGTTGGCCGCGGCAGGCGCGACGGTAACGGTGCCGGCCAGGCGGCTTGAGGCCGCCAAGGAGGCGCTGGATCAATTTCCGGGCAAGCTGGAACTGGCACAGATGGACCTCGCCAATGTCGGTGATGTTCGCGCCTTTGCTGATAACTATCTGGCGACCAACCGACCGCTGCACATCCTGATCAACAATGCTGGCATCATGGCGTGCCCGGAAACGCGGGTCGGGCCGGGTTGGGAGAGCCAGTTTGGCGTCAATCATATGGGCCACTTCGCCCTCGCAACGGCTCTGCTTCCGGCACTGCGCGCGGCCCAGGGCGCGCGCGTGGTCGCATTGTCCTCAACAGCGCACATTCGCGGTGATGTGAATTGGGACGACCCCCATTATCGTTCCACGCCCTACGACAAGTGGGACGCCTACGCCCAATCCAAGTCTGCAAATGCCCAATTCGCTCGCCATGCCGATCACCTCTGGCAGGGCGATGGCATTCGCGCCTTCTCCGTTCATCCCGGCGGAATCTTCACTCCGCTCCAGCGTCACTTGCCCGAAGAGGAAATGGTCGCGCTGGGTTGGAAAAATGCCGATGGCACCGTCCCGCCCATGATCGAGGCCATGTTCAAGACGCCTGAGCAGGGCGCGTCGACCGCGACCTGGGCGGCGACAAATCCAATGCTGGACGGAATGGGCGGTGTTTATTGCGAAGACGGCGACATCGCCAAATTGGCCACACCGGAAAGCCAGCGCTGGGAACACGCCCGCGAATGGATCTGCGATGATGACAAGGCCGCGCGCCTTTGGGCCATGAGCGAGCAAATGTTGGCGGAAGCGTAGCGTGTCGCAAACGGAGCTGATGCTACGCCCAGCGTACGAAAACGAATGTGGATTCCTGACGGAACTCTGTCTACGCTCGAAGGCCGTTCACGGCTATGACGCCGACTTTATGGCGGCATGCGTCGACGAATTGGCCGTGACGCCAAAAAAGCTGGCCCAGGGCGGCCATGTCGTGGCTGATCAAGCCGGAAAGGCCATTGGCTTTGCGCAAGTGCTGGAAGATGACGACGGCTGGTGGCTGGACGCTCTTTTCGTGTCGCCGGAACTGATAGGGCACGGCGTTGGAAAAGTGCTTCTTGAAGCCGTTACCGACCTGGCGCGGCAAGGCGGAGCACAAGGCGTGCTGATCGATTCCGATCCGGGTGCGGAGGAATTCTACCTCTCCCGGGGCGCGGTGCGGGTCGGGCTATCGCCCTCAGGATCGATCCCCGGCCGCTTTCTTCCACAAATGCGCCTTGCGCTTTGAGACCCTGACGCAATTGTCAGCACACCCTGCGCCAACTTGCTTGACGCGGCCGGGGCGCGCGGCCCAATAGGCCGATGCGTAGCTTACCCGCTTTCTTCCGCCGCCTCGATGCGACGCGGACCCGTGCCATACTCGTTTCGCTGCTCCTGTTTGGGTTGGTGATTTCCCTGTTCATCATGGGAAAGTACGGCTCACTTTACGATGTCGACGCCGTGCGCCGCGCGCTAGCCGATGTCGCCCAGGGGCCCTGGGGGTTGCCGGCGTTGATCGCTGTTTTTATCGTCGCAGCCTTTGTCGGCGCACCGCAATTTGTTTTGATCGGGATTGCCGTCTTTGCTTTTGGGCCGATCCTGGGTTTCGCCTATAGCTGGATCGCCACGTTGGTTTCGGGCACCGTCACATTCTGGACCGGGCGTTTCGTGGGTGAGGGCACCGTGCGCCGCCATGGCGGCAATTTCGTCAACCGCATGGCGACGTTCATCGGCCAGAACGCCTTCGTGGCCAGCGCTATCGTTCGCAATGTTCCTACCGGGCCGTTCCTGCTGGTGAACATGGTGTTCGGCGTCACGCGCGCTAAGTTCAGCCACTACCTGGCTGGCATGGCGCTGGGTGTTCTGCCCAAGATTGCGCTCGTGGCTTTCGCGGGCACGTCCATTATGTCTGCGTTTGAAGGCCAACCCCTGGTGGCAGCAGGCGCTGCAATCCTGGCCGTTGGGATCTGGCTGGGACTTGTTCTGTTCGCCCGCTCCCGGATCCGTCGTCCCGAAACAGAGTAAACTCTTGCTCAACCGTGATGATTTCCGGTTGACACATGTGCGAGCGCCGGAGATTGTCCGGCGATGCGCAATCTTTTGCCCCTATTGCTTACCGGCCCCTGGCCGGACACGGCCCGGCGAGCCTGATCGTCGGCGCGCGGCCAGGGGATGTTTTCACACAGCGCGAAACTTTCCAGACTCCCGGCCGAGCCATGACCCAACACACCCCTCAGATCCGAATCTTCGACACCACTTTGCGCGACGGCGAACAAAGCCCTGGCGCCTCCATGACATTGCGCGAAAAGCTGGAACTCGCCGAGTTGCTCGATGACATGGGCGTCGATATCATTGAAGCGGGTTTTCCGGCGGCTTCTCCCGGAGACTTCGAAGCCGTCAGCCAGGTTGCGCGCCAGTCAAAACGCGCGGTAATCTGCGGACTTGCCCGGTCGACGGATAATGACATTGACCGCGCCGGAGAGGCCGTGAAACACGCCGCTCAGTCGCGCATCCACACCTTCATTTCCACCAGCCCTGTGCATATGAAGCACAAGCTGAAAATGGGCGCGAATGCCGTGCTCGAAGCCGTTGGCCGGTCTGTTACCCGTGCGCGGGGCCTCACCGACGATGTGGAATGGAGCGCCGAGGACGCGACCCGCACCGAGTTTGATTTCCTTTGTAAATGTGTCGACGCGGCCATCGCGGCAGGCGCAACCACGATTAATTTGCCGGACACGGTCGGCTACAGCCATCCCGATGAATATGGCCGTCTGATCGCTCGTGTGATGGAAGCGGTTCCGAGCAGTGATAAGGCGGTGTTCTCGGCCCATTGCCACAATGATCTTGGCCTGGCTGTCGCCAACTCCCTGGCCGCCGTGACCCATGGCGCACGCCAGATTGAGTGCACGATCAACGGATTGGGTGAGCGGGCGGGTAATGCCGCCCTTGAAGAAATCGTCATGGCGATGCGGGTGCGCGCCGATACGTTGCCTTTTGAGACGGGTATCGACAGCACCCAGCTCTCGCGGGCCAGCCAGATGGTCTCGCGCGTCACCGGTTTTCCCGTGCAATATAATAAGGCCATCGTTGGCAAAAACGCCTTCGCCCATGAAAGTGGCATCCACCAGGACGGTATGCTGAAGAATGCCGAGACCTACGAGATCATGCGCCCTGAAGATGTTGGCGTTTCGGAAACCAGCCTGGTAATGGGCAAGCATTCCGGCCGTGCCGCCTTGCGCGATCGCCTGGCCACGCTGGGCTATGATCTCGAGGGCGATGCGCTGAACGATGCGTTCAAACGCTTCAAGACCCTCGCCGACGCCAAAAAAGACGTCTTCGATGACGACCTGGTCGCCCTTGTGGATGAGCAACTTGCTGGCGAAGGCGAGCGCGTGGCACTCACATCCCTGAAGATCGTGGCCGGTACGGATGGGCCCCAGGAAGCGGAGATTCACGTCACCGTGGACGGAGCGCCAGTTGAGGCCAGCGCCGATGGCAATGGCCCCGTCGACGCCCTGTTCAAATCAATCCGCGCCGCTGTTCCCCATGAGGCCAAGCTGGACCTGTTCCAGGTCCACACCGTAACGGGCGGAACGGATGCCCAGGCTGATGTGTCAGTGCGCCTGCGCGGGGATGGCATCATGGCGGTGGGGCGAGCGCGCCATGTGGACACGCTTGTGGCAACCGCCAAAGCCTATCTCCACGCGCTGAACAAGCTGGAGGCCCGCCGGAAGAAGAAGCTGGCGGCTTAACGGGCGCAGGTCGGTGCCGCGCATTGAAGGCAATGGCCTGAAGCGTTTCAACTCGTCGGCATCACTCCGTATTTCTGGCTCGTCAAAACGATCCCCATGATCTGGGCGATGATCGCGGTGGCTGTGTTCAGGATCACGATGATCACCGCCAGCAAAGCAGCACGCCAGAACCGTCCCAGGTTCGATACGCTGAAGAACGCCCCACGATAGCCTGTCTGGAAATCGATGACCAAAGCGACCAGCGCCAAGACGATACCATAGGCGGTCAATGCGTCCTGCGGCACGAATAACATGAGTGTCAGGAACACCGGCATCACGCTCGCGCTCGGGATCATCACCGCAAACAATTGTCGCTGGCGAAGCGCAAGGGTCGTGCGTTCTCCCCAGGCGGTATAGATCACTGAAAGGAGCAACATGGTAATGATTTGAAGGATGGGCACGAGGCCGAACGAAAACATGACGGCCTCCCTGCCAACATCCTCGTAAGTCGTATCGTCTGGCAGTGTCAGTCCGGCATTCGCAAAGCCGTCTGCGAACGCCCCGATCATGCTTTCGTTCTGGCCGATCCACCAAAGCTTCAGCGCGGAAAACAAAGCGAAGAAGGACAGCCACAGCCGGATCGATGGGGTGAAACGGTTGCTCCATTCCGCGGTTCGGGCAGCATCAAAATACTGCCTGGGGTGCCGCCAGAGCGTCAGGATCGAAAAGAGACCGCGAATGTTCAGCCCGAAGAGGTCTTCCGCAATTGCATCCATCGAAAGGGGCGGATCTGATTTTTTGCGCGTGTCGTCGGTCATGGGGGCTTCGGTGCTCCAACCGTTTGGGGGTTCGAGACACTGTGACGCCGAAACGAGGTTTTGCCCAGTTTGCCGCGTGCCGAGCCAACCTGTGCCGCCCAGGGATGCTATCCCACTGAAAATGAAGCCATAGCTTCATCCGTGGTGGGTGACGGGCGCGGACGGCGGCGAATGGTGGTTCGGGGGAGACTTGAGCCTCAAAACACATAAATCAAAACAACACTCTAGGTGAATTTTGATGGGCAGTCCCCCCAGTTTCCCCACCGACGATTTCGCTAGAATGAGTTCACGATTCCGTGATCAGTTTGGGTTTTCTCGCCACCAGACGGCCAGGGCCACCGAAACCAAGTCGGGCTCGGTCATGTTCCAGACACTGATTGGACTTCGAGTCGGCGTCCGCTTTTAGCCCTTTTCAGTCCTTTGGCGAATACTACCGCAGCGTTCGGTATGACCAGAGTTAACACATATGAGGATCTCATCGGCGCCCGACCTTGTAAGCGTAGAACGCAATCACCTCGACGTCGAGATTACCAGTTGTTTTCAGGCGCAGAGCATTTGGGACACTTGTCGACCCACCACTCGGCTTACATTTTCTGCTCGATACGCAAGTTTGGCGATTGAGAACTGTTCAGGCCATCGGTGTGGTACATGATGAAACGCCTTTCAAACCGAGAGTTGACTCACGAATTCGACTTGGACGCCTCCGTTTGCCCGGTGGTTGCAGTTCGGTTAACCCCTTGGTAATCCAAAACTCTGCACCCAACGATTGAAAAAATCGGGGGTCAGTTTGCGTCTCGCCGCACACCTTTTTCGGACATCGCTGCTTGGATCGGCCAGCCTGATTGGGGCGTTGAATGCTGCTGCCCAGGTATCGACGAGCTTGACGTTTTCGCCTGCGGATGCGGCGCGGACCCATATGGACGCGGGCGGAGCCTGGGATGGCACTACTGATGTGACCTCCAGCGGTGATCGCTTTGAGGTGGTCATAGCCAATAGCTCGGCGAACGAGTCCGCCTACGATTTGGCTTTCTCAGCGGACGTGCCGGCAGGGTTTTCAGAACGAACCGGATCGCTCAACCTGGCGCTTGCCGGCCCAGCTTGCGGCGCGGTGCCCTCGGTCTCCGTGAGCCGCGTCAGTGACACGCTCACCTTCAACTTTGGCGGCTACGACCTGCCCGCCAGCTGCAATCTCAGCTTCGATTTCGGGTTGGTCGCACCATCCGGAACGGCTGCCGGCACGTACACTGTCACCTCGGTGGCAGAGGCGGCATCTAGCGACGGCGGATCGCTGGATCTGTCAGGTGGGGCCAGTGAGGCTATCACTGTGCGGGCCGGGGCGGCGCTCCTGGAAAAATCGCCGTCTGTCTCACTCCGGACCGTCGGCTCCAGCGTCACTTGGGACATCTCTGTTACGAACTCAGGACTTGGCGGCCTGTTCGATGTGCAACTTGACGAATCCGAGCTCGGCAGCGGCCTGACGCTGGACAGCATCACGCCGACGTCGCCCACAAGTCCTGCGCCGAGCGTTGTCGGTTCGATGGTGTCGATCCCCTATCTCGCGCCCGGGGAAACACTGAGCGCCGATGTCACTGCCACTGTTGCTTTGTGTGATGGTCTCACGAACTCGGTTGCCCTCACCGAACGTAACGGGACGATCAGTGACAGTGCCAATGCGTCGGTCCAACTCGACCTGGAAACGCCCTTCGTGGACGTGGCGATTGGTTCAACCCCAATAGCGTTCGGCGGTACGGGCACGATCACCATCGATGTGGAAAATACCGGCGATGGCGATGCCACAAACCTGGTGGTGGACACCAATCTCGAAGGTGTGCCGCTCAATGTGGTGTCGGTCAGCCCCGGCTGGTCCTACACGGCGGTAAGTGGAGAAGTCACTCGAACAGCACCGCTGGTGGCTGGCGGTAGCGATCTGCTGGTCATCACAGTGGAAGATGGCGCTGATATTTGCACCGCGCCGGGCAATCTCAGTTTCACGGTCACGACAGAGTTCGAGGACCAGTGCGGCACTCCCTTCGCGACGCCGGCCCAGATCGGTTCAATCAGCTCTGAAGCTGAGCCAAGCGTCGCTTTGGCGGTCACGGGTCCTGAACGGCTGTCCCTTGGCCAATCCGCGGTCATCACGCTGACGGCAAACGCGGTGGACGCGGCCTCGCTCGACACGGATCCTGTGCCTGTCACCTATACGTTGCCGGGCGGCATTCAGGATGGCGCGCTGCTGACTCCATCGGTTGGTTCGGTTGTCTGCACCGGCGCCTGCGGCGCAGGCGATACGGTCACATGGACCATACCGCGCGCCGATCTCGCTGGGGGCGCTGAAACGCTCACCATCGGAATATCGGCGTCCGATGATCCCTGTGATGCTGGCACGACCTATTCCGGTTCAGGCGCGATCAATGGCACCTATGCAAGCGGCGTTTGTTCGGCCAGTGGCGGCGAGGGCAATGAATTTATCCTGTCGAACTCGCCTCGCGCCGTTGTGGTCCAAGACTTCAATGCGTCGGCTGAACCCTTCGAGACCGGAGCGCCCGACGATGGAGATACGGTGCGCGAGGAAGGCGAGGGAGAAGAGGGTGGTTTCCTCGCTGAGTTCTCCTTTTCCTCCGGTGATACCGGGGTTTGGGCTGGATCAACCTACCAGGATGACTTTGGCGGGCTGACCGCAGTTGTACTCACCGCCTCATCCCTTGAGTACCAGCTCAACTCTGGCAGCTGGACGGCGACCCCCGGGGGGGCTGTCACGACCGACACATCCGGTTTCACCATTGATCTGGGGTTTCTTGCAGGGGTCGATGGCGATGCCTCAGTCGCTGGAGACGCCTTGAATTTCCGCTATACAGCAACCGCTCCCGACAGCGTGGTCGGTGCCGGTAGCTCGGTCCGTGTGGAGCAATTCTCGACACTCACCCTGCAGAACGGCACGGTCGGTGCGTCGGCCTGTGTGCCCGGCGGCCCTGGAAGCGTCACCTACAGTATGGGTGATTATGTGACCTGGCAACGGGCAGTAGGCGATGTCGCCATAACCCTGTCTGATACGGTGATCGATGTCTGCGAGGCGGTGGATGCGACCATCACAGTCAGCAATGAATCGGACCCGTTGCCCATCCGGAACCTGCTGGCATCGCTGGGCCTTGGAAGTGACTTTGAACTGATTGCGCCATCCATGCCGACCTATGGCGGCGGCTTCGGTGGCGGCGCAAGCGTAACCTACAATGATGGTGCACCCGGCGGACCAACGGTTCTTTTGAACGATGAGACACTCAGCACCGCAGGCAGCGTGACCATTCCGCTTCGCCGTAGGGCCGGTGCTTCTAACCAGGGCGGCGGCGTGACGGCGCGTATTGACTATGACGACAACGAAACAGCCCCTGCAGGCGCGCGCTCTTTCAGCGATACGGCCAGCGAAGTACCGCAACTTGTGCGCAGTGCTGACCTGGAATTGTTTGTCAGTCCCAGCACGTTGCCAGTCTCATCCGATACGGCCTCCTGGGGCCTGACCATCACCAATACAGGCAGTGGCACTGCCTTCGGCGCGGAAGTCTCTGACACGGTTCCCCCGGGGCTCACCATCACATCGGCCGATATTACTTCTATGGATGCTGTGAATGGGGCCTATTCGGCGTCGGCCACCAGCGACACGGTGACATGGACACTTGGCGACATTCCGCCGGGCGAGTCGGTGGACCTCACGGTCATCGCCTCAGTGGATGGTTCGACCTGTTCGATCCCGGCAGGATCTAACACGGTCAATGCCGGGTGGGGGTGTGGCGGCGTAAGCTCACAAGTGCAGGTAAACACACGGCCAGACCTCACCTTTCCGGATGGTAATCTTCAGGTGTTGCACGACACCACCGGCGCGTTCGCTTCCCTGTGCGGAGCTGGGCAGATTGTCCTGATCGTACGCAATGCCGGGGCATCCGAGGTGCGCGATGTCAGCCTGCAAGAAGCGTTAAACACGGCATCGACGGGCATGTCGCTTGTGCCGGGGTCGGTGGAGTATTCGACGAATAATGGAGGATCATGGAGTGCGGCCGGCAGCGTCACAGCGACATCTACGCTCAGCTTAGATTCGACAAATGTGCCGCCCCTTGCGCTGCTTGGCCCGTTTGGCTCCACTAGCGATGAAGTATTGATCCGCTTCGCCATCAATACCGATGCTCGTACCAACTCCAGCAGCACCGCCAGCGTATCGGGTTCGGCCTTTCTCCATTGCGGCGATCCGGTTTCCAGTCCGGCGTCGGGCTTTGCTGTACCGTTGGACCGACCTGAGATCCGCGTAAGGAAGACCGGCCGAAACCTCACTACCGCCACCAGCCTGTCGGAAACGGTCTACGGTCGTCCCGGCGATACGCTGGAATGGCGTGTGGAGGTTCAGAATGTTGGTGACCTCGCCACCAATGAACTCCGCTTCCGGGATTTGTTGGCTGGGTCCGGCGGATCAGCCACGATCACTGGCGGCGGCCTGACCAATGAGCCGGTCACCGGTGGCTATATCGATGTGGATGAGATCGCCTCGGGCGCGACAACAGTCTTCACCATAACGGAAGTGCTGGGGTCGACCTGCGCCAATGGCAGCAACATCGCAGATGTGACCTGGGGCTGTGCGGCCCAGCCCGTTGGCAGCGCCTCAGAGCTGTCGACGCCGACCGACAATACCGATGGTGCCAGCTTGGTTATGCGCCCCGCCGCGCCGGATGTGGAACTTGATATTTCAATGACCGCACCGGGCGGAGCGGGAGCGCCGACGCTGAACGGTGAGGTGACGCTGACCCTCACCAACAATGGCGCGCCGTTCACTAATGGTGAGTTCACCGTCGAACTGCCTTCTGGATATGTTATCGACACATCGCAGACACCGAGCTTCTCTAATACTGACACAACGGCAGACCGAGCCACAAGCGTATCGGTTAACGCGGCCACCGCGGATACGCCGGTGTTTGCGCTCAGCGATGGGGCCGGCGGTGGTTGGGTCCGCCACGGCGCAGAGCTTTCCATCATCTTCCCGGTCGTCGCCACGGGCCTTTCCGATACCGTCAGCGATGAGGATGTGCGCGTTGAGACGACTGGCGATAGCACCGATCCCGCGCCCCTGGCTGACGATACGGCGCGGGTAACTGTCGATTTCGAAAGCGCCTGCGGCGATAGCGACAGCGCGTTTGACACCGTCGCCATTGATCCGAAGACGCCGGATTTCGACATCGATATCACTGATCCTTTGGCGCGTGTGGTGACGGGAACCGGCGACACAACGAGCGTCGCAGTGGTGGTTACCAATAATGGTGACACCCAGGCCGACCATGGCACGGTCAGCATCGTGACTGGTGGCGGATGGTCTGGTTCAACCCCAACCGGGTGTTCTGGCAGTATTCCTGGAACACTGACATGTGGTCTCGAAGGGGCCAGCGCCTTGGGCATCGGCGCGTCCCGGACGTTCACACTGGATCTGACCGTTGACAATGAGACGAGCCCTCTGGACATCACAGCGACCGTAGAAGGCGATATCGAGGATGCCTCCGGCACGGACACCGGCGTGGATTACAGCCTCGACACCATCGCTGCGCGCATTCTCGGTTTCCGCCAAACGCTTGACCTTCTATCCACCAGCGAAGCCGATTTCGATGCGCTGGGCGACCTCCAAATCGGCGAAGACGCTCTCCTGCGTCTGACATCGGTCTGGTTCGGTGGCGGCAGCGAAACGGTTTCCAACGTGTCCATCGATCTCGACTTTGAGGAGAATGACCGGTTCGCCTACCTCTCGGAAACAGGCTCGGCTTTCACATCCAGCCTGCTTGGACCAGGCGGCACGGGCTCCACTCAGACCTATGCGCTTGCCAATTTCACGGGCGGGCTCACCCATGTGCTCGATATTGCGGTCCGCGCCCTGGACGATGCGGGCAACACCTCTGGTGCCACATTCGATTTCGTGTCCGAGGCTACGAGCGACTTTCTCGGCTCGACCTTTGATGCAAGCGCAGCAGACTATCCGACCGAAGTGGACCGCACAGAAACGCTCACCACAGAACGCCCCGTCCTGGAAGCGGTGAAATCTGTGAGGAATGTCACAGCATCCGGCACCTTCGCCGACACCGCCACAGGCGATGCGGGCGATGTCATCGAATTTCGTGTTGTCATCAGCAATACCGGCACGGCGCCCCTATTCGACTTATCGATCACAGACACGCTGCCGGCTGGGCTGACCGCAGTTGCGTTCGATGCAGACACGCTCGACAATGATGACGACGGCGCGACCGATGAAGCCAGCGAAGGGGACATCGACGGCCAGGACCTGACGTTTGATACCACCGAGTCTGGCGGCACCCAATTCGATGCCCTTGGGGCCGGGGGGGCGATCACCCTGCTGTATCGCGCCACGGTGGATGGAGCGGTGAACCCGGATGAAATTCTGGTCAACGATGTGGCGGCGGCTGGCGACACGCTGGCGGGTGCGACCGGCAATCAGTCCGCACCCACCGGCGCAAACGGTGCGGCGTTGGGCGCTGCAGACTTAACCGCCAACGACACTGCGACGCTCACTATCGATGCGCTGGCCCTGACCAAGGCGCTCGTCATCACATCGGTGGGCGGAGACGATTCAACCGATGTGGTTGTAGGCGAACAGGCCGACTTCCAGCTCCAGATCGTCCTGCCGGCAGGCACTGTGGAAGACTTCATCGTCGAGGATGACCTTCCAGACGGCCTCGCCCTGGTGGCCCGCCAGGCCCCGTCATTCGGGAGTGGGATCTCATGCGGATCTTCGACGATCACGCCAGGCAGCCTGCCAGCCACCGGCCCCGACCTCACCGCCCAATGGGATTTTGGAACCTGCACAATCGCTGACACCACAAGCGAAAACCGGACGCTGACCCTCGTCTATACTGGACAGGTGGAGAACGCAGCCGCCGTGGATGATGGCGATGATCTGCCAAACCTCGCAC
>JBCBGZ010000066.1:0-15017 GCA_038526245.1 Pseudomonadota bacterium | reverse complement strand
TGATCTCCTTGATGGCCGTGTAGAGGATGAAACCGCCGCCCGCCAGGGTGATCAGGGCCTGAAATGTGAACTCGCCCTCGAAGAAGCCGTTCGCGTGGATCTCAAACAGCGGCTCAGCCAACAGCGCGAAGATGTTCACGATGATGATCAGCAAAACGATCCGGAAGAGAACGGCTAAGCCGATGCCCCAGCGCGCCACTTTGGACGCATTCTCCGGACCGGTCCGTTTCGACTCGATCGAGATGTACAACAGATTGTCAAAGCCCAGCACCGCCTGGAGCATGAGCAGCATCAGCAGGGTAAACAGCCCACTGACGGAAAACACTTCGGCCAAAATCTCACCCATGGGGCACCCCTCCTCGCATTGAATCGCTCAAGCATTGTGCATAGCGCCCGTGACCTATCGATCAAGCGCACGGGCACAGGTTAGGCTTGGCCTTTGGTCCGGCGCCGCCTAAGTCTGGTTGCAAATCCTAACCACGAATTCATGTACCCGGAGGATCAATATGCGCCCATTCGCCCGCAAACTGCTCGGACTTGCCTCGCTGGCGGCCCTCGCCACCGCGCCTGCGCTCGCAGCGCCCATGGAAATCGAAGATCTTCCGAAATCGCGCCATGCAGGCTCCGCGGTGGTCTCCCCAGATGGTGAAATCATCGCCTACACAGTCTCCGTTCCGCGAGACATCGTGGCAGGCGACGAAGATGGCTCAGCCGATACCCATCTCTGGGTGATCCGCGGGGACGCAGACCCGGTGCGCTTTATGGGTGGCCATGGCGGCCTGTCCGGCCTGCAGTTTGCGCCTGATGGCAGCGCCCTGCACTTCCGCGCCCGGCGCGACGGCGATGATGCAACCTCACTCTATGCAATTTCCCTCGCGGGCGGTGAGGCCCAAAAGGTCTTTGAGTTCGAAACCAGCCTTGGCGATTACGCCGTCTCACCAGATGGCGGAACGCTTTATTTCGTGGCGCGTGAGGAAGACGACAGCGAGGACCACTCCGGCAAAGGGTTCAAAGCCTATGCCTTCGAAGAAGATGACCGTCTCGCCTCAATCTGGAGCGTTTCCCTCGGCGAGGATGACGCCGAAGCCGAGAAACTGTTCGATGACGGCCACGTATCCTCGATCGAACTGTCCGCCGATGGCAGCTTCCTCGTCGCCGCGGTGGCCCCAACAAACCTTATCGATGACCACTACATGCAGCGCGACTTGCACGTGATAGATGCAGAGTCAGGTGAGCAAACCGCGCGCTTTAACCTGCCGGGCAAGCTTGGAGGATTCCAGATCAGCCCCGATGGCGAACAGATCGCCCTCTTTGCCGGCACCGACATCGGCGACACGTCGGATGGTGTGTTGATGGTTGGCCAGGTGGACAGCGGCGACTTTGAGCAGCTGACGCCCACGGCGCTGCAGCATATTCAGGATGTCGACTGGCTGAATGGTAACATACTCGCCACGGTCCATCGCGGCGTGGAATCGGCCCTCGTGATCTACAACACCGACGGCGACGAAGAAGCCACACTGCCAGCGCCGGACGATATCGTCGTGCGCAGTCTCTCTGCGGCAGGTGATCGGATCGTCGCCGTTGCCGACAGCCCATCCCATCCACGCGCAATTTTTGAAATCGATGACAACGGCGCAGAAAAACTGACCAATCACAATGCCTGGCTGGACGACATCGACCTCGCCGATCAGACCACATTTACCTACGAAGCCCGCGATGGGCGCGACATCGAAGGGCTGCTGATCACACCCGCCGGAGACGCTCCAAGAGGTGGTTGGCCACTGATCCTCACAGTCCATGGCGGCCCAGAAGCCCACTACAGCGACGGTTGGCTAACGGGCTATTCCACCGCAGGCCAGTTTGGCGCCGGCGATGGATATGCGGTGTTCTATCCCAACTATCGCGGCTCCACGGGGCGCGGTGTAGCCTTCTCGAAGGAGCATCAGGACGACTATGCCGGCAAGGAGTTCAACGATCTCGTGGACGGCGTTGAAGCGCTTGCGGATGCGGGAATCATCAACCGCGACCGCGTTGGGATTACAGGCGGCTCCTATGGTGGATATGCCTCCATGTGGGGCGCAACAGCCCTGACAGAGCATTTCGCGGCTTCGGTGGCGTTTGTGGGCATTTCAAACCAGGTCTCCAAGTTCGGCACGTCTGACATCCCCAATGAGATGCATCTCGTGCACTCGCTGAAGTGGCCATGGGACGGCGGCGAGGATGGCCATTGGCTGGAGCTCTTGCGCCGTTCGCCAGTCTTCCACGCTGGCCAGTCCACGACGCCAACGCTGATCATGCATGGCGAGGAAGACACGCGCGTGCATCCCGGCCAGTCCATGGAACTGTTCCGCTCCATGAAAGTGCGCACAGAAACGCCGGTTCGGCTGGTATTCTACCCTGGAGAGGGCCACGGCAATCGCAAAGCCGCGGCGCAGTTTGACTACAGCCACCGCCTGATGCGCTGGATGGACACTTATCTCGCCGAAGACGCGTCACGTTCTGATCCGATGCCCGAGTTCGATCTCGATTTGGACACGCTGCTCGGCAGCAATGAGGACAGTGGCGACGAAGACTAATCGTCGCTTGGGATCATCAATTCGAGCACGCCCCGGTCTCAAACAAGAGACTGGGGCGTTTCAATTTCCGTCGCTGGGTTCGCGTATAAGTGGAAGTGTTCACTCGACAGTCGCAGAACCCTTCGTCTAAGCAGAACCATTAAAACTCCTTTCATCACAATGTGATGGAGTGATCACTCAAAGGTGAGCAGGGGACATTATGGCAAACGCACCGATTGAAACGGACTATCTGATTGTAGGCGCTGGCGCGGCGAGTCTGGCTTTTGCGGATGAGTTCCTGTCCCGCAGCGACGCGCACATGACGATTGTCGACACGCGCCACGCGCCCGGCGGCCATTGGAACGATGCCTATGGTTTCGTCCGCCTCCACCAGCCCTCTGCGTTCTATGGTGTGGGCTCCCGTGAGCTGGGTGACCAGTGGATAGAGGAAACCGGCCCGAATGCAGGCTATCTGAGTCTGGCCACCGGCGCCCAGGTGACCGGGTACTTTCACGCAGTAATGAATGAACGGCTACTCCCATCGGGCCGGGTAACATTCTTGCCGATGCACCGCTTCAACGAGGACGGCACCATCACGTCCTTGATGTCCGGCGAGGTACGCCCGGTCACAGTGCGCAAGAAAACCGTAAACGGCGCCTATATGACAAATCAGGTGCCGAAAACGCATACGCGCAAATTCGATGTTGCCGATGGGGTCACTTGCGTGCCGCCCAATGACCTCCCGGCCCTGGCCAGCGCCCACAACCATTTCACCGTCATCGGCGCTGGGAAGACCGGCATGGACGCCTGTATCTGGCTGCTCCAGAACGGGGTCGATCAGGCCCGAATTCGCTGGATTGTGCCCCGCGATAGCTGGCTCTGGAATCGGGCCACCACCCAACCCCATCCGGACTTTTTCCATGATGTCTATGGCAGTTTCCTCGGCCGCCAGAAGGCCATTGCCGAAGCGACCTCACCGCAGGACATGGCCCGGCGCTTTGAAGCCTGCGGAATGTGGCTGCGAATCGATCCCGACCACGAACCTACCGTCTATCGCGGCGCCACCGTCTCAGAACGCGAAGTCGAGATGCTTGCCAGCATCGAAGACAAGGTGCGCCTTGGCCGGGTAAGCGAGATTCGCCCCGGTGAACTTGTACTGGCCGAAGGCACCCTGCCTGCACCCGACGACACGCTTTACATTGATTGTACTGCCAAGCCGTTTGACGCTGGCGTTGCCCCGGCCATTCCCGTCTTCAACGGTGATCGCATCACGCTGCAGATGGTCCGCTTTCCGCAGATCGCCTTCAGCTCAGCAATGATTGCCTATCTTGAAACTAAGTTCGAGACCGATGCCGAGAAGAACCGCCTGGCCGCACCGGTCGAGGTGGATGAGACGCTGGAAGGGTTCGTGCGTGGTCAAATCGTAGACTTCGCCAACAGGATGAATGCCAATGGCGACAAGGAACTGCGCGCGTGGATCCTGAACTCGCGACTTGACGGCTTCACACGCATGGCAGTGGAAGTCGACAAGACGGACGAGGCGAAAATGGCAATTCTGAGCGACATGCGCTCTGCCAGCATGGCCGCCGCGATGAACCTGCCAAAACTGGCGGGCCTTGCTTAGACGCTACTCCGCCGCGACAGGCTCTTCCGCGCCCACGGATTCCAGGTAGCGCTCAGCTTCCAGCGCGGCCATACAGCCCATTCCGGCGGCCGTGACGGCCTGGCGGTAGATGTCGTCGGTCACGTCACCGGCGGCAAACACGCCGGGGATGTTCGTTGCGGTCGAATCCGGCGCGGTGACGATGTAGCCATTGTCGTGCATGTCGATCTTGCCCTTGAACAGCTTCGTCGCCGGGGCGTGGCCGATGGCGATGAAGATGCCATGCACGTCGCGCTCAAAGGTATCGCCCGTTTTCACGTTCTGGAGCTTCGCCGCTGTCACGCCGCGGGGATTGTCCTCGCCCAGCACATCTACCAGCGTCGTATCCCAGAGGATCTCCGTCTTGGGATGCTTGAACAGGCGGTCCTGGAGGATTTTCTCGGCCCGGAGGCTATCGCGGCGGTGTACCAACGTCACTTTGGACGCAAAGTTCGTCAGGAAGAGCGCCTCTTCCACCGCGGTATTTCCGCCGCCGACGACGATCACCTCTTTCTCACGATAGAAGAAACCGTCACAGGTCGCACAGGCCGATACGCCATAGCCTTGGTAATGTTGCTCGCTCTCGAGGCCGAGCCACTTGGCCTGGGCACCAGTGGCAATAACCACAGCATCGGCGGTGTAGAGTGTACCGGACTCGCCCTTGGCCGTGAACGGACGGACGTCGAAATTCACCTCGCTGATGTGATCTTCAATGGTTTCGCTGCCCATCTTCTCAGCGTGCTCACGCATCTTCACCATCAGCTCCGGGCCCTGAATTTCTGCAAAGCCGGGATAGTTTTCCACTTCCGTGGTGATTGTAAGTTGGCCTCCAGGCTGCAAGCCAGCGACAACGGTGACCTTGCGCATTGCGCGGGCGGCATAGATCGCGGCGGTCCAGCCAGCCGGTCCGGACCCGATGATGAGCACTTCGGCGTGGTGGGTGTTGGTTTCGGTATCAGCCATGGGGACGCTCCTTCGGGGCGTCGGCACACATGCGGGGCCGGCGCGTGATTCTGTTTGGGCACACTGTATGGGGTTGCTCGGGCCAGGAATAAAGGCCCGCATGCGTCACAGGCCCGTGTAGATCGGGTCTGCTGAACGCTCAAATGCACAAAATGCTACCGGCTAAGAGGCTCAATAGGGAGTTTCCCCAAGTGCCGCCTAAACCCGTATACCCTTAGAAGGATACTGCTCAGGAGGAAGGGGCCCCCATGGCGACGGAAGCGACCCACGGCAACGAAGTTCTGATCAAGGATGCGATCGTTTTCCTGTTTGCTGCCGGCGTTGTGGTGCCGGTGTTCAAGGCGTTGCGCGTGCCTGCCGTGGTCGGGTTCATTCTGGCAGGGCTGGTGCTCGGTCCCCACGGGATAAGCCAGTTCTCAGGCCACGTACCTGCTTTGAACTTTGTCACCATCGCAGAGCCAGATGCGGCAACACTTTTTGCCGAACTTGGTGTTTTGTTCCTTCTGTTCCTGCTCGGTCTGGAACTGAGTTTTCGACGGCTTTGGGAGCTTCGCCGTGCGGTATTCGGGGCGGGCGGGCTGCAAGCCGGTCTGAGCGCCCTTGCCATTACAGGCGCAGCCCTTGCCTTCGGCCAACCCCTGCTCGCGGCCATCACCGTCGGGTTGGCCCTGGCATTGTCTTCGACGGCCATCGTCATGCAACTCCTGCAAGAGAACCGCCGCGCCGCCACGCCAGTGGGTCGCACGGCCCTCGCGGTATTGCTGTTTCAGGACATACTGGTGGCACCCATCTTGATCTTCGTAGGCTTTGTCGCCGCCGGGGGCGAAAGCAGCCTCACCAGCATTATCGGTGACGCGCTCGCGCAGGGCCTGCTCGCCATCGTGGCGATCGTCATCATCGGTCGGTATGTGCTGTCCCACGTGTTTCACCTGGCGGCGCGCGCAGGGGGCCGCGATTTTCTCATGGCGCTTACGCTGCTCACCGTTGTCGGCGCGGCGGTGATCACCGCCAGTGCCGGTCTGTCCCTCGCACTCGGCGCCTTCCTGGCGGGAATTCTGTTGGGCGAAACAGAATTCAAACACCAGACAGAAGTGGACCTTGAACCGTTCAAAGGCCTGTTGCTTGGCCTATTCTTCATGACGGTCGGTATGTCGCTTGATCTGCGCGTTATCGCCTCCCTCTGGCAGGAAGTGCTGATCGGATTGGCAGGTCTGCTGGTTTTGAAATACATCGTGTCCGCGATTGCCTGCCGCCTGTTTGCCGGCCCGACCCATACAGCGGTGGAAACCGCCAGTTTCCTGGCGCCAGCGGGCGAGTTTGCGTTTGTGATCCTGGCTACGGCGTCCGCCGGAGCCGTGATTGACGATGACACTTCCACTTTAGTGGCCGCGATTGCGGGCATCTCCATGGTCATGATCCCTGCCCTGTCGAAGCTCGGTGGTTTTGTCGGCACGTGGCTTGAGCCCGAGGCTGAGCACCACCCCTCGTATGAATTGAACGCGGCGGAACAGGAGGGCCATGTCATCCTCGCCGGATTTGGCCGGGTCGGGCGCACGATTGCGGACCTGTTGAAACCCGAGGGCGCCGAGATGATTGCCCTGGACACGGATGCGCGACGCGTCCTGACGGCCCGTTCAGCCGGGTGGAACATTTATTTCGGCGATGCCAGCCGACCCGAAATCCTCGAAAAAGCCGGTCTGGAGGGTGCCACACTCGCCATCGTGACCGTAGACAATGCCGACAGCGCCGAACGAATGGTGCGCACCCTTCGAGCCGAGCGGGCAGACCTGCCCATCCTTGCGCGTGCGCAGGACACCGACCACGCCGCCCGCTTGCGCGAGGCCGGCGCCAGTTTTGTGATCCCAGACGCGATTGAGGCGGGTCTGCAACTTGCCGGGCGCGCGCTGGAAGGCTTTGGCTACGCCTCGGAAACCGTGCGCGATCTCATCGCCGCCGAACGCGAGGGCGAATACCGAAAGGCGACAGAAGTGTGAGCTCAGGCAATCCCTTGCGCGTCAGGCTGAGGCTGGCCTCTGAAGTCGCGCGGTCGAGTGACCACCATTTTCCCTGAACTGCGCCGCCCAAGCCCGCAACCGTGCGCGCAGGCCCCAGTCACGACGTTCAAAGACCTGCGCAAACAGGAGGCTGACGGCCAGAGGTGCGGCCAGGTAGAGGACGGCGCGCGTGAGCCAAGGCGTCGTTTCCGGCAGCAGCGAGTAAACCGTGAAGATGACCGGCATGTGCAGCAGATAGAGGGAGTAGGTTGCGTCAGAGAACCAGTGGATAGACCGGCGAACGGGCCCATCGGGCGCGTTGTCACGGGCATAAAGGCGCGCGCAGCAGACAATATTGATTGCGGTCAACACGCCGAGGATGTTGAGCCAGACAAATGGCGCCGACATACCCATTGCGTCGTAAACATCGCTGCCCAACAACGCTTCGGTATGATGCTTGATCCAGTTTGGAATGTCCAAACCCTGCGCCGCCAGATACAGGCCAAGGGTCAGCCCAGCGCCCGCCCACGCGATCTGGCCGCTCAGCTTGTGATGATGTCCAGCAGCGATGATGCGCCACAAAACAACCCCGGCAACCCAGGCCGGCCCCAGCAGCCAGATTTTCGGACCTGCGCAGACGAAAAGCAGTGTGGCCCAGAACACCCGTCGGTAGCCGGAGAGGAAGAACACCGCACCAAAAATGGCGTAATACCAGGCCTCATAACTCAGGGACCACCACGGGGCATTTGCCACCACATCGGTGTTAAAGCCCCAGACCTGGTTGCTGAAGCTCAGCGCCATGGCGCTCATCTGCACCCATTCGACCGGATTGTCGGGATAGTTCGGCATAAAGCGGATGTCAGCCGCGTTGAAAAGTTTCACGATCAAGAAGCTGATCACCACCACTGGAATGGCGACACTCCAAAGCCGCCCCAAACGATCGGCGGTGTAGCCAGAAAGGCCTAGCTCGTGCTTGCGTTCGGAAGAGTACGCAATCACCAGACCTGACATCACGAAGAAGATCACGACCGCATCGCGGGCGATGTCCCGGTCCAGTATCCAGGCGGAAATGGCTGCGTCTTGAGTGAAGTAGGACCAGTGCCCAATGAGAACGACGAGGGCCGCGCCAAAGCGCAATGCGTTGAGATAAGCGGAGAAACCTTGGGTCATCTCCTCAGTCGTAAGACCAAGCCGCTACGATCCCCTTAAGAACACATCGGCGAATTCATGGAGCGCTGAACGCAAGGTCTTTACGGCGTAGGAGGCCCTGTTAACGCGCGCGGGGCCTAGCTGGGGCGTTTGATCGAGTTGTCCTCGTCGAGCAGCACTACTGTTGGCGCATGCTGGCGGGCGCGTTCTTCTTCCACATGGGCAAAAGACGCGATGATTACGGTATCGCCCACAGCGAAGTGACGGGCAGCCGCGCCGTTCACGCCAATTGTCTTGGAACCACGCGGCGCTTCCAGGGCGTATGTGGAGATCCGCGAACCGTTGGTCACGTTCCAGATGTCCACGCGCTCGTGGGGCAGAATACCGGACGCATCGAGTAAGTCCTGATCAATGCTGACAGAGCCTTCATAGTGCAGGTCGCATTGCGTAACCCGCGCAGAATGAAGCTTTGCTTTCAACATGTTGAGGAACATACCGCCCACTCTCCCACTGTAATCTTTACTGCACACCGGAGGACCCGACAGCGCCTTCTATATGGGAAGGCACTACCGCAACGTAAACCACCGCCACTGCAATCGATGCGCCAGTCCTATGCACAAACGCAGGCGCCGCGTCAAAGCTGTTTTCGTTTGCCTAGCCCAACTTTGGATCAAAAAAGTGTGCGCCGCACAATTGACCCGGAGACCCGCACAGGGCCATGCCAAACTGCAGGGGAATCGGGAAAGGGCATAGCGTATGAAAAAGTTTAGTTTGGCAGTCGGGCTTGCGGCTTTGACGCTGGCAGGATGCGCATCCCAACCACGCTTGTCCGCCGAGCAATGCGCAAGTGCGGACTGGCGCGCGCTCGGGTTCAACGATGGCCAGTCTGGCCAGGCGATGACGGCGCTAAATGACGAGATCATCGCCTGTAAGGAACACGGCATCGAGCCAGACCTGGAGGCCTACACGGCTGGGCGCGAGAAGGGCCTCGCCACTTACTGCCAGCCGGCAACCCTGTTGGAAGCGTCGCTCCAGAGCGTCGGTGACCCCTTCGTCTGTGAACCACTGGATACAGCGCAACGCGGCGCGTTCGAGATGGGGCGTGACACCCGCGCCGCCGCCCAGCGCTGGCAGCAAATGCAGGCCCAGTACAAACAACTGACCGACCAACGTGACGCTATCAATGCCGAAGGCGCGCGCCTGAGCCAGGCCTTCAATGCCGAGCGTGACCCCGCCGCCCGCAGCCAGATCGCCCAGCGCATCACCGAACTCGGCGAACAGCGCAATGCGGTCGATGCTGAAATCGCCCGGGCCGACCCTGTCATGCGCGAGGAACAGGCCAAGTACGATAATGCCATTTATGCCTATGAACGCATGCGGCTCAATCTGGCGCGCTGAGCCGGCGTTCCTAAATAGGCGCAAAGGAGACACCCCATGGCCATGGACCACGACACTCTGCTTGCCCACCTGACTGATGCTTTCCCTGAAGCTGAGATCACGCTGACAGACCTCGCCGGAGACAATGACCATTGGCAGGCGGAAATCGTGTCGGCCCAGTTCGCAGGCGTGTCCCGCGTGAAACAGCACCAGATGGTGTATGCGGCGCTGAAGGGAAAAATGGGTGGGGAACTCCATGCGTTGGCTCTGAAGACCAAAGCGCCCTGACACATTTGTTTGATTGGCGCGCGCAACGCGATAGACGATAAAGTCCGTGAGTAACCCCGAGGGAGTGTGGCGATGCTTCAGCAGAACTCAAGTGAAGCGGCAGCCAGTGGCGGAAACATATTTGTTTCCTACTCCTGGAACGACAGGGACTTCACGCAGCAAATCATTCAGTTGCTGAAAGATGAGGGCTACGATCCACAGGTCGACCGGACCGATATCGCCCCCAGCGAAGCCTGGCGCTCGCGCCTGAGTGAGATGATCTCCTCCTGCGACACGTTCCTGTTCGTCCTCACCGATGACTGGGTTACTTCGGATAATTGCCGGAGCGAGTTCGATGAAGCTGTGGCAGCAGGCAAAAGGCTCATCCCGGTCGTCCCAAGGGCGCTCACCCTTCTGCCCGACGATGCGATCGCAAAACTGAATTACATTTATTTTTTCCCGCTGCAGCCCGGCGATGGCCGCGGATTTTACGAAGGCATGAGCGATCTGAAACGCGCCCTGCGGTTTGACCTGGAACGCCTGCGCCTGCGCCGCCGCTATGAAGACAAGGCGAATGGGTGGACGGCCGGCGAGGATGACCTTCTGACCGGAGACCAGCTGACCCAGGCGGAGACCTGGATGAAGCGGGAGATAGCGCTTGAGGGCGTGCCGGAGCAGATTGCCGCCTATATCACAGCAAGCCAGGACGCACGGGCGCAAGCGGAGCAACGCACCAAGCGCAACCGCGCGATCCTTACTGCGCTGGGTGGGTTTGCTCTATTGTCGTGCATTGGCTTGGCTGTGACAGCCTATCTCACAAACCAAACGCTGAACTTGGCCGATCAAGATACAAAGATGCTGACCGAGGCATCTAAGGAATGGGCCACAGGCCGAAGTTTCGTGAACCTGGCGATGGAGGATCCCCTCAATCCCGAGTTCGACAACCTGCTCGATACGGCCAGCACGCATTTGACGAACAGTCTTGATATCATCAGCCCCGCTCAGCGCGGCGCTGTGCAATCCGTTCGAATGGAAATCGGTCTCGAGCTGTCGCGTATTCATTTCAATCGGCAGGCATATGATCAAACTGCCGACGTCCTCTTTGATATCCGCGGTAGCCTGCGCCACTCGGACGACCTGATTCAGGCGCGGTATCTCATGGCGCAAGCCCTCGTTCTTTGCTTGCAAGCGCGCCCAAACGAGGAGATCGAACGTCCGCTGATTGCAGCGAGTGGCGGTGTCCGAAAGTCACTTTCTCTCCAGCATCTGGGCGAATGGGCAACGCCTCATCCCCTAAATTGCGAGCGCGCCAGTGCGGCCATCTGCAAGGCCGACCCCGATTGCGAGCCAGTGCCCGTTGATCTGGGGTTCAACGACAATTTTGATCAGGAAGTGACTCAACCAGGACCACCGCGCCCAACCGCCCCTGGTGGAACCGGTACGCCGCCGCCCTCTCCGGCGCCATCGCCAGAAACACCGACGTCCGGCTCCGATACCGATCAGGTTGATATCCTCGGGAAGACCGAAGAGGTTCCCACTCGCACACCCCTGAGGGGGCCTGACCCCTTCCAGATCACTGACATCTACCTGCACATCTCTGACGAGGCACAACGCACCGACGCCGAAACCCTCGCCATATTCCTCGAAGAGGAGATGGGATACCGCGTGCTCGGAATCGAGCTGGTGCCCGCCGCGCCAGGACGGAACCGGTCGGTGCGCTATTACTACGACCAACAGGAAGCCCAGGCTGAGGAACTCCGCGTGCTGTGCGCAGACATTGCGGCGGAAATCCCCGGGCGAGCGGCATGGGCCAACCCGGACACCTATCGTGTCATCTCGCTTGATGGCCGATATGGCAGTCTGCCTCGCAATCGCATTGAGATATGGCTCTAGTCCCCAAACCCCACGAACCGGGCTGCTTCATCCACGGAGCGGCGTTTTGAGACCACGGCATTGGCCGGGAAGGTCTCGTCTGGCCAGCCCATGGCGATTGCGATCATGATCACTTGGTCTTCAGGGATGCCTGCGTGTTCACGCACCACCGGGCTCTGCATGATCCCTTGCGAGTTGATGACGCAGCCGAGCCCGCGTGACCATGCGGCGTTCACCAGTGCATTCGTCACGCCGCCGCAATCGAACGGGGCAATATCGCTGCCGTGGATGGTTTTGTCGTAGCTGACGATCACCGACACCGGCGCGTCGAATTGGCGAAAGCCACGCAGCACCCAGTCCTGGCGCCCGGCCTTGTCCTCGCGCTCAATGCCCATGGCACCAAACAGCTGCTTCGCGATCTCGATCTGGCGACCGCGATGCTCGTTTTCATAACCCGGACCGGCGCGAAATTCGCGGCTATCGGGCACGCCTGCCATGATCCGCTCCGTATTGCCTTGGCGAATGGCATCGAGGGGCGCTCCAGAAATGATATGGAAGTTCCAAGGCTGGGTGTTGTAGGAGGTCGGCGCGCGCATCGCGAGGGCAAGCACCTCTTCGATCACATCGCGCGGCACCGGCTTGTCCAGAAACCCTCGAATGGACCGCCGCCCATTGATCACCTCATCATAGTTCATAGCAGCGCTCCTCCGGCTTTAGTTGCAAACTAGGGCGGCTTTGGCCGCAGCCGCAAGCTTGAGCTTTGCGGCAATCGCGTCCAGGCTTTGTGGGATGGGAGAGGTTTATACGTATCGATACCCGCGTCGGCGGGCCATACGGGCCATTCTGCGTGGTTCAACGCAGGCTCTGTTGGCGGCGCTGTCTCGCATGGAGGTACGCGGGCTCGAACATTTGCCCAGCGAAGGACCGGTCATTCTGGCGCCAAACCACTTCACCTTTGTCGATCCGCCCGTCATCCTCTCTGCCACGCCGCGCATGGTGGAATTCGTTGGTGGTGCAGATCGTGTGAACTCGCCAAAATGGTCGCGCATGATACCGAAAATGTGGGGCTTCATCCCGGCGTATCGTGGCGCGTTCAGCCGCTCGACCCTCCGCGGCGCGCTGGAGATTTTGGAGCAAGGCGGGGTGATGGGCATTTTTCCTGAAGGTGGAAATTGGGCCGGCCTCCTGCGCCCGGCGCGCCCGGGCATGGCATATCTGGCCGCCACGAGCGGCGCCCGCGTGGTGCCGGTAAGTATTGAGGGCGCCGAGCACGTGCTGACGGGGACAAGGGCGCCGTTGAAGGTGACCTACCACGCCCCCGTTTCAGCACCCATCATCACATCCAGAGGTCGCGCGCGCCGGGAAGCGCTGGACGCCTATGGCGCCGAGATCATGGCGCGCATCGCAGAGGGCCTGCCCGACGATCTGCGCGGCGCCCATAGCGCCTGTCCAGATGCAAGGGCAGCCGCCGAAGCGGTCTCTGCCTATCCATTCCACACGCCAGAAATGCGCGGGATCTGACGCCTAAAGTACCATCTGGGTCTGGGTGACCAGAGCGACTTGCTTACCGTCCTCGGTCTCGATTTGCGTCTGCCACACAGAGAGTCTCGCGCCGATTTTGACGGGGGTTGTGGTGGCGTGAACCGTCTGCCCGAGCTTTGCGCCGCCCAGGAAATTGGTCTTGCTTTCAACCGTTGTTGTCCCGCCCGCCCCTTTGGGAAGGCTCAGGAAAGCGCCAACCCCACCTAACGCATCGGCGAACGCCATGATCGCTCCGCCATGGAGTATGCCGCCAGTCGTACAGAGGTCTTCGCGTACCAAGAGTGATCCAGTGATGCGATCGGGTTGCGCATCCTTGATCACCACGCCCATCAGTTTCGAAAACGGCATGGCGTCGGAAAGATTATCGGACAAGGTCACCTCCATGGCAGCTCACTACGAGCCTAGTCTCCAAAGGGCCCGGTTACGCCGGGCAAAACTGTCACAGGCGCGCCGACCGGTTTCGCAAGTCCACCCGGTCGGATAGACTTGGACCTCAACACTGAACGAGGGGACGCGTGATGTCACACACTTTGAGACTACCATATCAGAGCCGCGCAGGCTTTGTGTTCAATATCGACCCGGGCCTGGTGGAACCCATTGAGCACCTCATCGACGAAATCTCCGAAGAGGTCGCTGAGCAAAAAGCGGCCGGTAAATTCTTCGCCTATCTCTCGGTCCCGATCAGCAGCCGGGGCGGAGGCCACTTCCAGACCAATACGGACATGGCCGCAGCGATCACCGCAGACGTTGAGCGACAGTTTGGCGACCAGCTCTGGGTGCTGAATCCAGCAAAGTACAATCTGCCGAAGTCAGCGCGCGGTGGCGACTATATGGCGGTTTGGGCCGACGTGTTGGCGGGGCCCGACCGGAAGGGCTCGCTCATCGACATGGTGTATTTCGTGGGACCGAAGGATGTTTGGTCCTTCTTTGGCGCCACGTGCGACGACCGTATCGGCACCGTCGCGGCCTGGCTCGACGCGCATGCCAAGACATCTAAAAGCCTGAAGGAGATCGCGGAAGATCCGGAAAAGCGCGCGAGGTTCCTGCGCTACTACGCCATCCGCGGGTCAAGCGCCTACAGCAAAGGGGCCCATGATGAGTGGAACCTTGTCATGCGTTTCAATGGTTATCGCGAGATTGGCGACGATATCGCGGTCTACTTCAACGGCGACCCCATAGAACCGGGCGACTATGACGACGACACCGATGCGGGCTACCAGCTTCTGTTGCACTAAAGCCCGCAGAGTTAGCTACGCCTTGACCGCTCGCCCACCTGTCCTCACATGGGCTCCAGCAAAGACAAACGCGCAGAGGAGCGCCAATTTCCATGTCCGATGATGTGCAAAAGGCCATCGACGAAGCCGTTAAGGCGAATGACGTCGTCCTGTTCATGAAGGGCACACCGACCTTCCCCCAATGCGGGTTTAGCTCGACCGTGGTGCAGATCCTTGACGTTCTGGGCGTCGAGTATGTCTCGACCAATGTGCTAGAGGACATGGGCGTGCGCGAAGGCATCAAGGTCTACAGCGACTGGCCCACCATTCCCCAACTCTATGTGAAGGGCGAGTTTGTCGGCGGCTGCGACATCCTCCGAGAGATGTATGAAAGCGGCGAGCTGCGCGACTTCATGGCCGACAAGGGCATCGAGCTGGCAGC
>JBCBGZ010000065.1:0-15082 GCA_038526245.1 Pseudomonadota bacterium | reverse complement strand
GGCGAGGTAAATTTCCCAGACGACCACATAGACCAGGGTCGCCACCAAAGTGATGAGGAGGCCGACTTTCAACGCTGGCCAGAAACCGATGATGCCACCATGGTGGATATCTCGGTGGCGTTTGACGCCGAAAAATACAGCCGACAGCGCGAGAAGCATGATGAGGTAGCCCAGCCATTCCAGCGCGGGCGAGATTTCGTCGCCTGAAAAGACGAGGCTGAGCGTAATACTCGTAATGATGATGAGGCCTGAGATGAGGCCGTAGACAAGGCCGATACGTAGCATCGTTTTTCCTCTGATGGCGTGTGTTCTGAAATCAGTTTTGCGCGTTGGGCGCGTGCGTGCCAGTCACCCAAAAGGGTGAAATCGAATATAAATGGCTTCAAATCGCGGGTTTTGGCGGTCAGGGAAGGAGCGAGAGCTCTCTGGCCCTTCGAACGGCCTGGGTGCGCCGACTAACGTCCAGTTTCTCGAAAAGACGGGCCATATGCGTTTTAACTGTGTTCGGAGAGATATCGAACCTGCGCGCGATTTCCTTGTTGGAAAGCCCGTCAGCAAGCGCTGAGAGGATGTCGTATTCGCGGGGCGAAATGCCCAAACTGGTCATGGCCGCGGTGTTCTGCTCGAACACGTTTGGCTTCGGTGCAGGCGTAAGCTGCCGCCCAGCCCATAGTCCGAGCAGCGCAAAGCCGACCGCGACGATCGAAATGTAGAGCTCTGACGGAAACAGCCGTGCCGCATGGCGATATTGAATCCAGGTGAGGACAAAGGCAGCCAGCGCGAGCGCCACACCGAAGAACGCAATCCTGCCGAGACCCACGGACGTGATCTTTTGGTGAAGTCTTTTCAGGCGCGGCGCGGGCAAGGCGGGATACTCGCTGGGTTGAACAGTTGCGCCTGTAAACTCGCGCCAACGGGCTGAGGAAGCAAGCGCCTTACGACCCGGCTTTCTCACCGGCGCTCTTTTCAACTGCGCCAACAGCCTGTGCCAGGGAGGCCGTCGCGCTACCGGGACGTTTGGGTTTGGGCTGGCCCGGCGCTGGTGCCCAACCCGACAGCCACGTGATAACGAAGCTTGCCCGGATGCGCCCGTCCGGGTCGGAAAAGTCCCGCGCATAGAGCTCAGCCGCCCGGCTGAGGATGCGGCGCGACAGGGCTCGCCCGCCTGCGGCAAAGGCGGCTTGCTCACCCATGCCTCGCAAATCCTCGATCAAGTTGAACATCGTGTCGTAGCGCACGGTGATGGTGTCGACATCCGCCACCGGCAGGGCGAATCCGGCGCGCTGGAGCAGGGCGGCGCTGTCTTGCAGGCCGGGCAGGGGCGATATGCGCGGCGTCGCTCCGCCGGTGAGCTCTGTTTCGGCGCGCATGAGGCATTCGCGAAGTTCCGACAGAGTCCCCGCGCCGAAATAGGCCGCCAGAAACAGCCCGTCCGGCTTGAGCAACCGGTTTGCCTGGATCAGCACGCCGGGCAGATCGTTGACCCAGTGCAGGGAAAGCGCGCTGGCGACAAGATCGAACTGTCCCTCCTGAAAGGGCAGGGTGGCTCCATCCCAAATCGTCGCTTTGAGTCCTGAGCTCTGGGCCGTTTCCGACATGGACGGGCTCGTATCGACGCCCAGCATGGCCTGAACCTTGTCCGAATTCAAAAGGGCGTGCGCCAGCTGTCCGCCGTGGCAGCCAAGATCAAGGCCGAGCTCGAAATCGTGTGATGTATCGGCAAGTCTCTCTGCCATCTGGCTCGACACCCGCGCCTTGAGGAAGTCATAGTCCTGGAAGTGCCGTGCCGCGCGATTTCGGAAATGCGCGTGGCGCTGGGCATCGAAGATGATCGGGGGCGATTGGGACGTCATGGGGCTCGATATGGCTCGTTGGGGCGGGCGCGCAATGCAGGCTTTCACCGCAGGGGCGGAGGCGCTTTGGCCGTCGCGCTCGCTTGTCTCCTCCCGTCGCGACATTGGTCAAGGTGCGGTTTCCCCTGAGGAGTGGGCGCAGCTGACCTTCCTCATGGGGCCAGTGTGCGACCAGTGCGGCTCGCCGCAGGAGATTGACCTTGGGCCGTTTGCCGTCTGCGCCGCGTGTATTGCGCGGCCTCCAAAGTGGACGTCCGCACGCGCTGCGCTGGCCTATGATGATGCGTCCCGCAGGATCGTGCTGGACCTGAAGCGCGCAGGTCGGCGCGATGGCTTGAAGACCATGGCGATCTGGATGACCCAGGCAGGCCAGCCTTTGATTGAGCGCTCTGATCTTATGGTGCCGGTGCCGCTTCACTATCGCCGGCTCGCATCACGGGGATTCAACCAGTCCGGCTGGCTGGCGTCCGCTGTTGCGCGCCGGACGGGCGTTCCGGTACGCATGGACATTCTCAAACGTCGGAAGGCCACTCCAAGCCAGGCAGGGCTCAGCCCCAAAGCGCGCCATCGCAATGTGGCTGGCGCGTTCAGCGTAAGGCGCGGCCGCGAGTGCGCTGTGGTTGGAAAGTCTGTCTTGCTGGTGGATGATGTGCTCACGACCGGTGCAACGCTTACCGGATGTGCGCGCACCTTGCTGAAGGCCGGTGCATCCCGTGTTGATGTCTTGACACTGGCCCGCGTTGTGCGGGTGCGAGACGCCTCTATATAAAGCGGCAGCGAAAAACAGGAGTGCCAGTCCCCATGGCCAAGGTCACCATCTATACGCGCGCTTTTTGCCCTTTCTGTACGCGCGCTCTGAAGCTGCTCAATGACAAGGGCGCCGACTTCACGGAAATCGACGCCGGCATGGACGCAGCCAAGAAAACCGAAATGGTTCAGCGCGCAGGCGGCGCCCGCACATTTCCGCAGATTTTCGTGGGCGACACCCATATCGGTGGTTGCGACGACATGATGGCTCTGGAGCGGGCTGGAAAGCTTGATCCACTCCTGGCCGCATAAATCGAACTTCGATGATTAAATACGCTCTGCACTGCGCTGACTGCGAAGCCGAATTTGAGGCGTGGTTTGGAAACTCGTCCGCTTTTGACGAACAAAAAAAGCGTGGCCTTGTCACCTGCGCAGTGTGTGGCTCTGTCTCTGTGTCCAAACAGATCATGGCCCCAGCCGTTGCAGGCACAAAGCGGACCGTAAGCAATAGTCCTGAGGACATGCTGAAAACGTTCGTCGCTAAGGCAAAAGCCCATGTGGCGAGCAATTTCGAGCATGTCGGTGACAGCTTCGCCGATGAAGCGCGGGCCATGTATTATGGCGAAACGGAGGAACGCCCCATTTGGGGTGCGACCACGCCAGAAGAATCCAAGGCGCTGGAGGATGAAGGCGTGCCCGCGGCGCCATTGCCCGCGCCCTTTGTGCCGGATGTTCCACCAACGGATGACGATACGATCAACTAAGGGCCCCTGCGCGCCGCTGTCGCCTTGACCCCCTCCCGGGCTAGCGGCATGACGGGCAAAACGTTCAGAACGGATGACTTCCTAATGGCCACTTCAGAATACAATCACGGCTCAATGGAGATTTCCGACCAGGAAAACACCTGGAAGGGCTTCATGACGGCGTCCGTCTGGGGCTCCGCGATCATCATGGCGATCGTCGCCTATGCCACGCTGACCCTGGCGATCGGCATGAATTGGATGGTGTCTCTCATCCTCTGTGCAGGCGCGGCCATTCTTGGCGGGCTCTTCATGGGCATGGGCGGCACGTGGATTGTCACTGTGATCGGTCTGACAGCTTTGGCAGTTTTCGTGCAGATCGTGATTACGATCGCAAAAGCGCTTTTGGGCTAACGCCGTCCTAGTCCAGGCACTTGGTGCAGATAGAAACTGTCGGGTCCGCGCACAGGCGCGAGAGTTCCAGTTTCCCACCACAACATTCGCAATACCCGAATTCGCCTGAATTCAGGCGCTCCAACGCGTCTTCAATTTCGCGAAGTTCAGCGTTGCCGGTCGGGGCCTCGGCTGATGTCTGTCCGCCTTGAATATGCGGGGTAGGACCAAGATCAAATTTCACACCCATGATGCTGATCGCCCATTAGGGGTTTGGCAAGGGCTTGTTTGCGATCTACCTCGCTGTTTATCGTTTTGCGAGATGCAGAAGCCGGAGGATCAATTTAGTGGCCCATTCCCCCCTGATCCTTGACAGGGCCACGAAGCGCTTTGGCGCGTTCACGGCCGTTGAACAGTTGAGTTTCGAAGTCCCGAGCGGATCCATCGTCGGGTTTCTCGGGCCGAACGGCGCGGGCAAGTCCACAAGTCTTCGAATGGCCCTCGGCATCATGACTCCCGATCAAGGATCAGTCTCCCTGTTCGGCGCGCCGCCCCGCCTTGAGGCGTTGCGCGGTGTGGGATTTCTGCCGGAGGAGCGCGGCCTCTACAAGAAGATGAGCGCGCGCAACACCATTGCTTACTTCGCCCGGCTGAAAGGCATGACGGCCAGCCAGGCGAAGGCGCGGGCTGACGAATTACTGGAGGCCACGGGCCTTGGAGAGTTTGCGCGCACCAAAGTGTCCAAATTGTCCAAGGGCATGGCCCAGAAGGTCCAGATTCTCTCAACCCTGGCGCATAAGCCGAATTTCCTGATCCTGGACGAGCCGTTCTCGGGTCTCGATCCGGTAAACCAGCAGGCTCTGGAGGAGATCATCCGGGCCGAACATGCGCGCGGTGCCACGATCCTGTTCTCCACCCATGTGATGGAGCATGCAGAGCGGCTGTGCCAGTCCATCGTAATGATGGCGAAAGGCAAAAAAGTATTCGATGGGACGCTGGAGGCCGCCTTCGATGCGCTGGGGCGACGTGCGCGTATCGGCGTTGAAAACGGGTTTGATCTCGGGTCAGCGCTTCGCCCTGTCGGATTTGAAGCCGCAGCGGAAACGTCCGTAACAGACGAAGACGCGACTTGGTGGACGATCTCTCTGCCCGATGGCCGGAGTGCGCAGAACGCCCTGCGCGCGGCGATTGATGCCGGTGCGCCGATTTCTGGCTTCCAGCAGGAAGAGGCGCGGCTACGCGATGTATTCATCGCGCTGGCCGGCGACGACCCTGCCTCGACTGCAGACACGCGCTCTGATCTCGAAGAGGTGGCCTGATATGCTTCGATCCATCTATCTCGTCGCCCGGCGCGACTATCTGGGATATGTCACGGCGTGGGGGTTTTGGCTGGGGCTTCTGATCACGCCGATCTTGTTTGGCCTCGGCATTATGTTGCCCTCCTTTGCAGCGTCGCAGACCCCGGTGCGCTACTTCACCGTGATCGATACAAATGGCGCGTTCGAGCGGGCCATTGAGACCGAGATGGAACGACGAGCAGTCAACGTCGCGCGCGGCATGGTGGAGACCACTGGCGTGTTGCTCGGCGAGCAGGAAACTGCGGCGGCGCTCGAGCGGTTTGACGCCGCGATTGAAGCGGGCGAGAGGCCCCAAGCCGCGTTAGAAGCCGCCGCGCCCCAATTGGCTAGCGTGCAAGTGCCCGATGGCGACTATGCACTGGTGCCCGCGCCGGCCCGGAACATCGACGGATTGCGACCGTTTCTGACGGGAGCGCAGATGGTGGACACACCGAGCGGCCCCAAACCGTTGTTCGGCGCGCTTATCTATACTGGCAACGAAATCGAATACTGGAGTGAGAGCGCCACCTTTTCAGGCATCACCTCGATTGCCCGCAGGGCGGCCAATACAATGGCGAGGGAGACTGTTTTCTCTGAAGAGAATGTCGATCCCGGTATTCTGGACCGAATAGACGAACGTCGACCATCGATCTCCGAGAAGCTTCTTAGGGAAGATGCCAATCAAAGCGCAGAGATGACCATTGCGGACCGCGCACCACAATTTGTGGCCGTTGGTCTGACCTTCCTGCTGTGGACGCTGATTTTCTCCGTGGTGAACTACCTGCTCATGGGCACGATCGAGGAGCGCTCTAACAAGATCTTCGACACACTGCTGACATCGGTGAAACTGCCACACCTTCTGGCGGGCAAGCTCATCGCAGTCCTCGCCGTTTCGCTGACACTCATGTCGGTCTGGTCGCTGGGCGGTACAGCCGTCACGGTCGCTGGCTTTTCAGCCATGCCGGGCGAGGTGCGCGATATCGTGAGTGCGGGGGTTTCTGCGGCCCTTGATCCGGCCATGCTGATTCCGGCGCTCATCAGCTTCCTGCTGGGGTACCTGATGTACGGCTCGGTGTTTCTTGCCCTTGGCTCGCTCTGCGACACGATCCAGGAAGCCCAGACCCTGATGACCCCGCTGATCATCCTCATGATGGTGCCCCTGTTCATGGTGACGATTGCCATGACCGACCTGGAAAGCCCCATTATCGGCGCCATGGCCTGGGTGCCGATCTTCACGCCATTCCTGTTGATCCTGCGGATGCCGACGGATCCGCCGCTCTGGGAGGTGGCCGGTCAGCTTGGTCTGATGACGCTTGCCACGCTCGCGATTCTTTGGGTGGCTGCCCGTGTATACCGCGCGGGCGCGGTCCATGGTGCGGGCGTCAATGACGCCATGGGCATGCTGAAGCGCAGTGTGGGATTAGGCCGGGCCTAGGCAGAAAAAGAAAAACCCCCGCACCGGATGTGCGAGGGTTCTCCAGAAATTCGACCGTGTCCGTCTGGCCTAGACGAGGCCTTCGCGCTGGGCGCGCTTACGGGCCAGTTTCCGGGCGCGGCGCACGGCTTCGGCGCGCTGGCGCGCTTTCTTCTCCGAAGGTTTTTCGAAGTGGGTGCGCGATTTCATTTCCCGGAAGAGGCCTTCGCGCTGCATCTTTTTCTTCAGGGCGCGCAGGGCCTGTTCGACATTATTGTCGCGGACAATGATCTGTACGATGGTCAACTCTCCATTTGGTTCCAGGGCCTGCAGACCCCAGATGTGTCATGTGTTTCGATGTGCGTCGGTGACGGAAGCGGCGCCTATATCACGGGCCAACAGCTATGACTACCACAGAAAATGCGAGTGAAACAACGCCATCGGCTGAGATCCGCGCCCGCTGGCTGGACGCGCTCCTGCCCCGGATCGGTGAGGAGGGGTGGACAGAGCTTGCCATGCGCCGCGCCGCAGACACGGCCGGGCTGAGCCCCGGTGAGCAGGCTCTGGCGGCCCCCGGCGGTGTGGATGACCTCATCGAGGCCTTTTTTGATAGCGCTGAAGCACAGGCACGAAACGCAATCGAAGCTGGGCCGTTGGATGAAATGCGCATCCATGAACGCGTCGCCTTTGGCGTGCGCAACTGGCTGGATACGCTGGCGCCCCACCGCGATGCCGTCGAGCGAGCAAGTGCGCGGGGCTTCTGGCCAACCCATGCCGGAGATGCCGTCCAGCGGTGCTGGAGTGTTGCGGATATGGTCTGGGACGCGATCGGCGACACGTCGGAGGATTATAACAGGTACACCAAGCGCGGTCTGCTCGCAGCGACCATCCCGCCGATCATCCTCTATTGGCAGCGCGAACCCGGTAGCGAGGAATTGGATGCGTTCATCGCTCGACGCCTGAAAACGGCAATGCAACTTGGCCAAACGGGCGGGCGAATCGTGAAGCCGTTCCTCGACCTTGTGTCTGGGTCACGGAGCGCCGGTTAAGAGACGCACAACGTGCCCCATTTTCCGGCCCGGGCGGATATTGGTCTTGCCGTACAGCGTGAGGCTGCCCCGCTCTAGCAAAGTCTCCAATGGCGTGGCGGCATCTTCACCGATGAGATTGTCCATCTCTGCTGGAAAGAGCAAATCGGTAGGGCCGAGCGGCCATCCTGCAACGGCGCGAATATGGTTCTCGAATTGGCCTGCCAGGCAGGCTTCCGGCGTCCAATGACCTGAATTGTGTACTCTGGGGGCGAATTCGTTGGCGAGGACGCGGCCATCGCCGCAGACAAAGAGTTCGAGGGCAAGGACGCCGACATAATCCAGTTGATCGGCAAGCGATTTGGCCATGGAGATGGCCTGTTCTGCCGTTTCTTCAGGAATGGCTGCAGGAACACGTGAGCGACGCAGAATACCACCGGAGTGCTGATTTTCCGGTATCGGATACGGGGCCATGTCGCCGCCATTGGCCCGCGCGATGATGACAGAGACTTCCAGGTCAAAAGGGACAAAGCCTTCCAGAATGGCTGGCGCTTCCTGCAGTTCTGCCCAGGCCGATGCAAGGTCGCTTTCAGCGCTCAGGAGCACCTGGCCTTTGCCGTCATACCCGTCCCGGCGGGTTTTCAAGATGCAGTCAGGACCAATCGCTGTGAAGGCCGACTGCAGGTCGTCCTGAGTGTCGACCGCGCGCCACGGCGCGCAGGCAATTCCGCACGCTTCCAGGAACGTTTTCTCGGCGACCCTGTCCTGGGCCACGCTCAGTGCTTTCGCGCCCGGTCTCACCGCAACCCCTGCGGCCTCGATGGTTTCGACAGCGGAAACGGGAACATTTTCCCATTCCAGGGTGACGACATCACAAGCGTTGGCAAAGGCCTCGAGCGCTTCGGTGTCGGTATAGTTCGCATTGATATGTCGGTTTGCGACCTGCGCGGCGGGCAAGTCATCGCCCGGAGCAAAGATGATTGTCCTGAGGCCGAGTTTCGCAGCAGCGCTGGACAGCATTCGGCCCAATTGGCCGCCGCCGAGAATGCCGATGGTTGCGCCGACCGGCAGCATCATCCCCGGTCCACGCTCTCGGCAACGCCTTCAGACTGCTGCGTGCGGTAGGCTTCAAGCTTGGCGGCGACGTCATCGCTTTGCAGGGCGATGATCGACGCGGCGAGCAAGCCGGCGTTGATCGCCCCGGCTGTACCGATGGCCAGGGTGCCAACGGGCACGCCTTTGGGCATCTGCACGATGGACAGCAGGCTATCCATGCCCGAAAGCGCTTTCGACTGCACGGGAACGCCCAGAACGGGCAGGGGAGTCATGGAGGCGACCATGCCCGGCAAGTGTGCCGCGCCGCCCGCGCCCGCGATTATCACTTGCAGTCCGCGTCCCTTCGCTTCGGTTGCAAATTTCACCAGCCGCTCAGGTGTGCGGTGCGCCGAAACAATCCTGACCTCATGGGGAACACCCAGCCGCTCGAGCATATCGCAGGCGCCGTCCATGGTTGGCCAGTCGGACTGGCTCCCCATGATGACGGCGACGAGGGGTGTATCACTGGACTCTGAGGCGGCCATGGCGGGCATCAGGCTCCGTTGGTTGGAAAGCGCGCGAGCATAGGCATGGCGCCTCGCCGGTCAAGCCAGCGTTTGGCGAACGCGGGTATTGCCCAGCAATCACCGCACTTTTCACTGCCTAGTTCGTGTTCAGGAGGTGCCCTTGGCGCGCGAAAAAGCGCATCGTCAAGTGGAATATTCGACTCAATCCCTCAACCGGCCCGTGACTCGCCTGCCTTTGCTATGGTTTCATTCCTGCATTGAAGTTTGGAAGCAGAAGAGAAGGAGCGTGACATATGTCAGTACAAGGCCGGATTGAAGAACTCTCCCATCGCCACCGCAAACTCGATGAAACGATCCAAGCTGAACAGAAACGACCCGCTGCTGACCCTGTTACGATCAAAGACCTGAAACGACAGAAACTCCGAATTAAGGAAGAACTGCAACACCTGCGACAACCTTAGCAGCCAGGTCGCCTCATACGGGCGCGCAGGGCGTTAGACGGTCGCCGTGCCCGGATTTGGCAAAGGGGTGTGGGCGATCACGAGGAGCGCCCATGTCCTGCTCAGATTTGCACGCTTTTCAGCCCGGACACAGGGGCTGAACCATGGAGCATCGCAACACGCTCATTCTCGGCCTTGGCCTTGAGATCGGCTTCTCCATAGCGCGTCGGTTTCACGATGCGTCCCATAATGTGGTTGTTGTCGACAGCTCGGAAGCTCGGGTGAAAAAGGCGCGGGCTGAACTGCCCGATGAAGTCAAAACGCTGAACATGAAGCGTGACAGCCTGCCCCATAACGCCTTCGCCGAAATGGAGACCTCGTTCGGCGCAGCGGACAATCTGGTGCTCATCCCAAGGATCACGCCTGCTGACACTTTGCTCGGCCTGGACCCGAAAGAGTTCAGTGAGCGTCTGTCAGACATCATTCCGCTGCAGGCCTTGGCGATGCAGGAATTCGCCAGGCGTGTGACCGACCTGGAAGAAGAAGTGGAGGCCCGCGCCGCCCAGCGCCGCCAACGCGGCTCCGTCACGGTCGTGTTGTCCCTCGCGGCGAAACTCTCCCAACCCGGGCAGTTTACCGCCACAGTCCTGCAAGCGACAGCCGAAGCCCTCGTGAAGGCCGCTGCGCTGGAACTGGCACCCCACAATATCCGTGTGAATGCGATCTGCGCGCTGCGCCCGCGGGCGGAAAAGCGAGAAGGCTCCAGCCTTCCAAATCGCACGCCCCTGGGGCGGGCGGCCAGTGGAGACGAAATCGCCGAGGCGACATTTTTCCTGGCCAATGATGCCGTTGCGATAATCACCGGGGAAACGCTTGTGCTCGACGGAGGGCGGTCCAATCTGTCCGGTACGCTGTTTACACTCGGCTCTTCCTCCGGGACCTGAAAAAGTCCTTCAGCAATTGGCTTGCTTCCCCGGCGGCCACTTCATCCACAATCACGTTCGGTCGCCAGTGACAGGTCGGCTGCTTGAAGAAGCGCGGGCCATGCAGCACAGCGCCGCCTTTTTCATCGGTGGCTGCAAATATGAGCGTGCGGATGCGCGCCAGGCTGATCGCCCCCGCGCACATGGCGCAGGGCTCCAGCGTCACATAGAGATCGAGCCCTGTGAGACGGTAATTGCCAAGCCCTTCGCCGGCTGCCCGCATGGCCACGATTTCCGCATGGGCGGTCGGATCATGGCCTGCGATTGGGGCGTTGGCACCCTCGCCGACAATCGATCCGTTCGATGGGTCAACGACAACCGCGCCTACAGGCACTTCGCCGGCTGCTGCGGCGGACCGCGCGAGTTCTAGAGCGCGTTGCATGGGGGTCAACATACTGCCTGTACTCCAAAAAACCCCAAGATTGATAACAGGATACAAGCCGTCAAAGGGACAAGCATGTAGCGTTCACTGTAGAAGCTCCAGGCCCTCACAAATTCATCCGCGGAAGCAAACGGACCCTGTTTCTCTATGACTCGCCTGATCATCCACCCGTTGAACGGCTCTCCGCCGCCCAGAATGCTGCCTATGAACATGGCGCGGCTGTGATTCGGCAATGCCGCCACGTTTGCCCGTATTATGATGGGAAACGCCAGAAACACGCCACTAGCCGTCATGGAGAGTGGGAAAAAGAACGGCGGTGCCATGCCGGCTTTTTCGCAGGTGCTAAGTCGCTCAATACCCCCCATCCATAGCGACAGGGCAAACATCACTCCCATGCAAATCACCATGGTGACGATCAGAACTGCAATCCAACGCAGGTAAAGTGAACGGTCTTGGTCCCAGGACAGGATTTCGCTTGCCAATGGGTCTGGTACCCGCGCAATTTCAAGCCTGCGTGCCAACTCTTCCATAGGGGTCCCTCTTGCCCTGCATGTATCGAGGCCCCAGAGCTGTCCCATGAGAATCGTTGCCGGACAACACAAGGGCCGCCCGATCACCGCGCCGAAGGGGCGGGGCACGCGGCCAACCTCCGATAGGGCGCGCGAGGCCGTTTTTAACGTGCTTGCCCATGCGGACTGGGCACCACCGCTTGAGGGAGCGCGGGTGATTGACCTGTTCGCCGGTTCTGGGGCGCTGGGGCTGGAAGCGATCTCTCGCGGGGCCGCATTCTGTCTGTTTGTCGAAACCGACCATGGTGCGCGCGGCGCTATCCGCGCCAATATTGAAACCATGGGGTTGTATGGCATCACGCGTCTCCACCGGCGCTCCGCCACAGACCTCGGCGAAAAACCCGCCGGTGTCGGCGCGCCATTCGATCTGGCTTTCCTGGACCCGCCTTATGGTAAGGACCTGGTCATTCCGGCACTTGAGACCTTGGTGCGCGGGCAATGGTTGCGAAGCGGCGCCCTCGCCGTCGTGGAGGTTGGCGCAGATGAAACGCTGACCGTGCCAGCAGGCTGGGACATCTGCGATGATCGTTCAAGCGGCGCCGCGCGAATCCTGTGTCTGACGTGGACGCCTGGAGAACACGAAGAAAAATGACTTGGAGGCCCCGGCCGGAATCGAACCGGCGTACACGGATTTGCAATCCGCTGCGTCACCACTCCGCCACAGGGCCTCTCGCGCGGTGAAGAGAGCCCCATACGCGCACACGCGCGCCAAGGCAATCACGCTGGGTGAGGGATATCACAGCTTTGGTTGTGGCAAGGTTTCTCCCGCCGGGTGAATTTAGGGTTCGGGCGCTGCATCGCGACTTTCATCGGTGCTTGGCTCTGTCTCCGCTGGGGTGTCCGGTCCGCCATAGTCGCGAGTCCACTGGATCGAGAAGCGGGGGGTAACCTCCGTGCCAAACTCGGCCCCCACTTCGACATTGTCCCGCGGGGTCCATTCCACCCCCAGTCCTGGGGCGCCGCGTGTGTTCGTGGTGATTTCGAGATAGACATCATCGGCGATGTACTTGCCCGCGCCCAGCGAAGCTGTGCCATCTTCCGCAAACCCAAGGTCTATACGGTCCACGTCCAGTGCGTCTTCCAGGCCGCCAAGCAGGTCCGGTCCGCCGCCACCGGCCAGTTGGGCGAGGCCTGCCGCGAGTTGGGCGGCTTGAAGGGTGCTGAGCTGACTGGGTGATGTGCCGAACAAGGCGCGTGAAAGCACTTCGTCATCGGGCACCTGCGGGGTCGATGTGAGCCCGAATTCTGGATCTCTTACGGTGCCGGTGACTTCAAACCCCGCGGTGAACCCGTCATCGGTACGCCTGGCCTGCAGGGCGAGTTCCGCATCCGGGATGGCGCCGTTAAACCGGATGGCCGAGCCCGCCAGCGGAAATGAACGACCCAACACGTCTACATCGCCGCGAACGAGCTCCGCTGTCCCAGTCAGAAACGGGGCGCGTGCCGTACCGCCCAGATTGGCGTCCATCCGCCATTCTGTTTCCAGCCCGGCTCCGAGTACGCGGATGCGCCGATCCGCCTTTAAATCAATGTCCAGCGCAATCGGCACTCTTTCCGGCGTCTCCTGCGCGTCCACCTCGCCATTGCTGTTGGGAAACTTCACGTCCAGAGTCGTGTAGCCGCCGGTCGGCAGCTGATCGATGTTCACTTCGGCCGACTGGAAGGTGAGCGCACCCGTAAGCCGTGCGCCCGTTGCTGCGTCGGTTAGCGAAAGGGGGCCAGAAACCACGGCGCGCAGATCACTGCGCTGTAGTGCGTTCAGGCGTGTAAGGTCGAGCTCGACGGAACTGGTGCCACCGAACCCATAGCGGCCGCTGCCGGTCACCGAACCGCCACGGGCGCCGCTGGCGGTCAGGCTACGCACCGTCACGGCCTCAGGGGAGAGGTCAGCGTCCATGTCAATGTCGATCAGGTGGAGACCGACAAGGGCATCTTCCAAACGGCCTTGGCGAATCTGCAGGCGACCTTCAGGGGAGAGATCGTCCAATGGGCCCCTTACCGTTGCCGCAAGGTTGAATTGGCCCTCAAGCGCGGTGTCGATGGAGCCGAGCAGGGACCAGATCGGTTCAATGGCGCCTTGGCCGTCGAAACGAGATTGCAGCCGAGCATTTTCGCGCGGTGCGATGGAAAATGGCGCGGCGGAGGCCAGAACGGGCAGTTCCGCAGTACCCGTGAGCGATACCGCGCCGTCAGTATCTGCCAGGTCGAGACTGGCCTGCAGCACGTCGTTGGCAAGCGCCAGTGATAGTCTGCCATCGATCTCCGGCGCATCGGGTCTGGCCTGGGCGATGTTGATCAGATCAAGCTGCAGGTCACCAGACAGTTGATCCGCTTTACCCTGTAGGGAGAACTCCGCCCCCAAGGCGCCACGCAGGGCAGGGCGGTTCACCAGTCTGGCAAGGGCAGCGGCGTCAATCGAGCGGGCACGGCCCGTCAGGGTGATGGCGCGATCGCCGCGTATGCCTTCAGCATCAATCCGTCCACCAAGCAGGCCTAATGCGCCCGACGCAACAACCCCCGTCTCAGTAAGCGCTACCTTGATAGGATCTTCTGTCGTGATCGGCGTGTCGCCGAATATGGCGTTTGGGGAGAACTGAGCCGTGAGGGCCTCGGCATCCAACGCGAACGGCAGCGAAAGCTCGATGGCCTGTTCCGTTTCGGCGAGGTCAGCGACGCCATCGAGCTCAAGAGCACCCTCAATTGCGGCCATGGGTCCGGCGGCGCGCAACGCCAGCGCATCGATCCGAAAACCCTCGCGTGATACACCATCCACCACAAAATTTGTGTCCAGTGTTGCTCCGGACACCTGCACGTTGCCGGAGATCGCACCTACGCCATCGAGTGTTCCCGTGGGTGCGTTGAGGACGAGGTCAGCACTTATGTCCTCCGCGCCTGAACCTCTGGCTGCGCCGCGCAGCGACATTGCGTCAAAGGCCGCATCCAGGTCCTCGACCCGCCAAGTCGCGCCAACCAGCCCGATAGTGGCGCGCCCCCGAAACGTCCGGTTTTCGAGACTGGCCGCGCTCATCAGCATTCCTTCGAGCCCTGCGTCGCTGTAACTGCCGTCGAACTGAACTGAAGGGGCGGCGATGGTGAACTCCCCGTACTGCGCGGCGGCAGTGGCGGCCTCTCCTTCCAGAGCGATACTGTCGAGCGGGCCGATGGCGCGAAGTTGCACCTCAACGGGGGCCAGGGTCAGGCCCTGCTGCTCAAAAGAGTCCAGTTGGATACTCAGAGTGGTATCCAGATTATCCGCGGAAACGCGCCCCCTCGCCGAAGCCGACACCTGCTGGCCCGCCAAGGTGAGAGCGTCGATCTCGACGGCGTTGTCTGGTGTTAGGAGAGCGTCGAGCGTGGCATCAATGTCGCCTGTGAGCAGCGGATGGGGTGGTGCCTCGAAACCCAGCGGTAGGTCCATTGAAATGCTTAAACGGCCCTCGCCGCGCGACTGGGCCGCAAAGCGACCAGAACCGATCTCGATCCCTTGGGGCAATGGCGCGTCGCTGGCGCCCAGGATACGTCCGCGCACGTCGATAGAGTCCCGGTCTGCGCCGAGAAGTCCCGAAAGCGCGACATCGGCTGCTCGCGCGGACAAAACCGCATCACGGATGTTGGCTCGGCGCGTGGAGAGATC
>JBCBGZ010000064.1:0-15309 GCA_038526245.1 Pseudomonadota bacterium | reverse complement strand
CATGCTGAACTCGTACAGGCTGTTCGCGACTTTATCGCCAACACGGCGCGTCCCGCTTTAACTGGACATGCGGCCTTCCATGCGCGCGTTGCAGAAAACGCCCTAGCCATTGTTGAACGAGAGCTGATGGACGGGGATCGCGCAGACGCGGTTGCGATTAGGCGTTTGCAGGCATTGCTGGACAGCACTGAGAGCGATCGAGACGCGCTGGAACGCCTGCTATGCTCACTAATCCGTTCCGGCAAACTGTCTTGGAAGTCTCCGGAATTGATGGCGCACCTGAAATCTAGCACGATTGATCAGGTGCGTATTGACCAACCAAAATATTCTGGCCTCGCGATCGCCACAGAGTCTCACTAAGCGCTTTCTATGCGCTATTTTTTGGTCACTATCGCCTGCTTGTTTGGACTGATCGGATTGTATGCGGGCTTGGTCTGGGGCATTCTCGCCTATCTTGCATCAGGAACTGTAGCCACAGGCGCACCCCCTGATTTCGCCAGTGATGAAGGGTGGATCCTGCGCCCAGAGGCCCGAACCGATGCAGTTTGGGAGAACGGTTGGGCGCTTGACGTTATTGTCGTCCCAACGGTTCCCGATGTGCTCACCGGTCAAGGCCTGCTTGCCACCCATAATGACACCATCCGAACAGCGATACTGGCACAGCAGAATTCCTCGATAGAGCATCTGAAAGGCGACGGTGTGGTCTACATGCCGGCGATACGCATGCCTGCTCCGTCTACAAAGAGCCCTGACTGGAGCACGGTTCGCGGTGATCTCGTTGCAGCCCTCAACGAATATGCAAAAACCGACAACCGAGGACGTGCTGTTGCCTTTTTTGCGGATAAGAGCTCGCTGGAGCTACTAAACGACCTTCCCGGACTGCTGGACGAAGCAGAGGCAAGTGACCTTTCTGATCGTATCGTGTTGTTGGTCACCGCGTCAGAGGTCGAGATCGCGTCGTTGAATTTAAATGATTTCCCGAATGCGCAGCACCACGCAATGGGACTTGAGCAGGTTCCAGCTACGGCAAACCGGTGGCTCGCATTGCCGCTCACAGCAACATATTATGTTGTTCCTGCAGAAGACGACTCGATCGGGTCAGCGCTCGAAGGCGCCGTGTCGGCCTCGCTGCAACGCGCCACCGATAACGCGCGAAAAACGGTAGAGCCCTTCGGGGGCTTCGAGATTGTTCGAGAGGCTCCGGTGAACAAACCCTGCGAAGCGGGCTTGCGTTGTCATCGCGACTAAGAGGCTTGAACGTCTGTTGTGCCGTCCCCGAGCATGGCAATAACCTGATCCCAATGCGCTAGCGCATCAGAGTCGCCCAACGCTGCCACCTCTGCGGCCCTGAGGGTTGCAATCACTTCGGCATCTTCACCGTACTGTTTTAGCAATTGTGCTGCCGCCGCAACGGCACTTGCGCTGCTTCCTGCATCTGACACGCGTATCTCCCTCAAGGTATTCGCATTTTTCCAAGCTGATTTCACCTCAGCCTGATCCAGCCTCTGCGGCGTTTCGTATCCCTACTAACGTTAAGTCTGCGGAGCCGTCTGGCCAGTGTCATCCCCCTCCCCTGTTATAATGTGGTTCCGCGAAGACTTGCGACTTGAGGACAATCCAGCCCTGAGCGCAGCAGTCGCAACCGGTGGTCCAGTCGTTTGCGTCTACGTTTATGAGACGGCGGAGCGCGGACCGCGACCACTTGGCGGGGCGTCTAAATGGTGGCTCCACCATTCGCTGGCCGCTTTGACGAAATCAATTGCGGACATTGGTGGTCAACTCATTCTGCGCAGCGGCGAGTCCGGAGACATTTTGCAATCTATCGCCAACGATGTCGGCGCATGTGCGGTATTTTGGAACCGTCGCTATGACGCCGATGGCATTGCAACCGATACGTCGATAAAGGCCAGTCTGAAATCCGACGGCCTTGACGTTGTCAGTCACAATGGCCGCCTGCTCACCGAGCCGTGGGATATAAAAACCGGGGGCGGTGGCTACTACAAAGTGTTCACGCCGTACTGGAAGTCGGTTCGGGCCAATTACAATGCACCAGAATATCTGACTGCTCCGAGCGCTCTCGCAGATTTCGGTCTCGACTCCGAGCGATTGGAAGACTGGGGTTTACTCCCCACCAGCCCCAATTGGGCAGCAGACTTTCCCGACACCTGGAACCCAGGGGAGGCAGGCGCTAGTGCCAGGCTCACGCGGTGGCTTGATGGCCCTATCGATGCCTATGATGACGCCCGCAACCGGCCCGATATCGAGATGTCCACATCGGGATTGTCTCCGCATCTAAGGTGGGGCGAGATCAGCCCGGTTACGATCTGGCGAGCGGTGCGCGAACGGATAGATAGAGGCCAGTTTGCCTCAGATGACGCGTCGGCCATGACGTTCCTTTCTGAAATCGTCTGGCGGGAATTCAGCTACGTCCTACTGTTCCACAATCCTGAACTGGCGACAGAAAACTACAACCAGGATTTCCGCCACATGCCCTGGCGCGATAGCGATACCGATTATCGTCTTTGGTGCACGGGCCAGACGGGGTTTCCAATTGTTGACGCCGGTATGCGCCAGCTCTGGTCCACAGGGTGGATGCATAACCGCGTCCGCATGATCGTCGGTTCTTTCCTGACGAAGCATCTGCTCTTGCCGTGGCAAAGGGGTGAAGACTGGTTCTGGGACACGCTGTTGGACGCAGACCCAGCGTCAAATGCCGCCAGTTGGCAGTGGGTCGCGGGATCTGGCGCCGATGCAGCACCTTACTTTCGCGTGTTCAATCCGATCACGCAGGGCAGCAAGTTCGATGAAACCGGCGCTTACGTTCGCAAATGGTGCCCCGAGCTCGCGGGGCTGCCTTTGAAGTATCTCCACAGCCCCTGGGAAGCGCCCAAACGCGTGCTCGTCGACGCAGGCGTGAACCTCGGAGAGGACTATCCCCACCCCATGATCGATCACAAGGACGGGCGTCAACGCGCTCTGGATGCCTACGACACGCTCAAAGAAAGGCGCATGGCCCAATGAAACGAATTGCGATTATCGGCTCGGGCATATCCGGTCTCGGAGCGGCCTACGCCCTTAAAGATCGAGCCGACGTCACGGTGTTTGAAGCCCGAAACCGCGCCGGCGGACACGCCCATACCGTTCGTGTGGACTATGATGGAAAACCGATCGACGTAGATGTCGGTTTCATCGTCTATAATGGACTGAATTACCCTAATCTCATTGGCTTTTTTGATGCGCTCGGGGTTGCCACCGAACCGAGCGACATGAGTTTCGCCGTTTCGAACCCAACGGGGTACGAGTGGGCCTCATCTGTGAAGGGTATTTTTGCCCAAAAGCGGAACCTCTTCCGCCCCGCATTCCACAGGTTCTGGCGGACTATCTTGAAGTTCAACGACATCGCCCGTTCTGAGTTGGCGCAAGGCAACGTTGGCGATGCCTCCCTCGGTACGTGGCTTGACGCTCACGGCTTCAATGAAGACTTCAAACAAAACTATATCCTGCCCATGGCGGCCGCTATCTGGTCGACCCCTGAGCGCGGCGTGTTGGACTTTCCAGCAACGAGCTTCTTTCAATTCTTCGAAAATCACCGCCTGATGCATAAGGAACGCCCAAAATGGCGGACCGTTTCCGGAGGGTCGAAATCCTACGTGTCCAAGGTGTCGGCGTTACTGGGCAATCGCATCAAGTTGGACGCGCCGGTCAACCGGGTCTCGTCATTCGGAGATAAGTTAAGGGTCGACTATGGCGATGGAGCCAACGACCTTTTCGACGACGTGATCTTCGCATGTCACTCGAACCAGACCCAGGCGATACTGGATCCTGAATTCGACGAACAAAAGTTCCTCTTGGGATCAGCGCGCTATCGCCCGAACACAGTTTACCTCCATAGAGATCCTAGCCTGATGCCGAAGCGCAAAGCGGCCTGGGCAAGTTGGAATGTGATGAAAGGCGCTGGAGAAGACATCACACTGACGTATTGGATGAACCGGCTTCAGAATTTGCCGAACAAGTATCCCCTGTTTGTGACCCTAAACCCTGACACCCCGCCCGCCAGCGAGACCGTGTTCTACAAGACGGTATTCGACCATCCCCAGTTTGACGCGCCGGCAGAAGCCGCCGTACGATCAATCAAGCGATTGCAAGGACAAGGTGGGATTTGGTTCGCAGGTGCATGGCTTGGTCACGGTTTCCACGAGGACGGACTGAAATCCGGCCTGAGCGTGGCGCTGTCGCTGGGCGGCACAGTTCCCTGGGAAACCGATACTGTGGAGACGTACGAAGCGCAGGCGGAGCGGCCCTCCATTCAACTGGTCAAGAAAGCCGGCCAGTGACTGCGGAACCCGCCCTCAGAATTCTGACCGGGCGCACGGTTCATGCTCGCTTTACGCCTTTCGAACAGCGTTTCTCTTACGGATTGATGATGGTCGATATTGATATCGACCGCCTGCAAGACGCGGCCGAGCAATCCTCATTGTTCGGGATTGATAGAGGACGCCTCTACAGCCTCAATATGAAAGAGCATGGTGGGCGCGGCGACCGCGATCTGCGCGGCTGGGCAGAAGACAAGTTGGCAAAAGCGGGTATAGATGCGCGCGAAAGTTCACTTCGGCTGATCACCTTCCCAAGGCACCTGTTCTATCGTTTCGCGCCATTGTCTGTCTGGTTTGCATCAAATAGCGACGGCGATCTCGAGGGTGTGATTTATGAGGTGAATAACACATTCGGTGAAAGCCACACCTATGTCGCCCGCGTTGCAGGAAGCGCCGACGTTAGCGAGGCAGAAAAGCGCTTCCACGTGTCCCCTTTCTTCGACGTCACCGGAAAGTACCGGTTCACACTCAACCGTAGTGCCGAGCGGCTCTCACTGGTCATCGATAGCCTCGTCGACGGCGAGAGAACCCATATGGCTACCATCACAGCCAAAAGCGAAATTGCCACTAGCACGGCTTTCTTGAGGGCTGCCATCCACAAGCCCTTCAGCTCTATCGGCGTAACCTTTGGCATCCATTGGGAAGCCTTGAAGGTTTGGCTGAAAGGCGCCGGATATCGATCAAAACCATCCCCTCCTGACACTGGCTACACAATCACGAAGCCAGTGGAGAGTTGAGTACAGGACCCGCACGAATGACAGAGAATATACTCGCTTCCCGTCAAACCCTGACAAATCTGAAAGGCGTGCCCGCCGTATTCAGGGTCGGGGGCATGGCACTGTTGCGCGCCAAACGAGGCAACATTTCCTTTGAACTACCAGACGGTCGCCAGGTTCGGTTTGACCATGGCCAGGATGGCCCGAGCGCAGAAGTCGTGGTGCACGATTACGAATTCGTGCGCAGGGCACTGGCAGGTGGCGATGTGGGCTTCGCCGAGGCGTATATGGACGGGCAATGGTCCACACCCGACCTCACAGCGGTTCTCGAATTCTTTTCTGAGAATTTCGAAGCCGCAGGCCAATTGGCCGTGGGCGGATGGGTGATCAAGGTCCTCAATCGCTTGCGCCACGTACTTAATCGAAATTCCAAGGCTCAGGCCAAGCGAAACATCATGGCCCACTATGATCTGGGCAATGATTTCTACGAAGCTTGGCTTGATCCGAGCATGACCTATTCGTCCGGGATGTTCGCATCGGAGAATACGTCTCTAGAACAGTCCCAGGCTGCGAAGTACGAAGGCATCGTGGAACGCCTCCAAGCCGGACCGGACTCGTCACTCCTTGAAATCGGATGTGGTTGGGGCGGCTTCGCTGAGTATGCCGCCAAACAGCGCGGTGCCAAAGTAACGTGCCTCACTATCTCGGAAGCCCAGGCTGAATATGCGCGCAATCGAATTTTCGAAGCAGGTTTATCAGAGCGCGTGGAAATCAGATTACAAGACTACCGGGACCACTCTGGCGCCTATGACGGCGTTGCATCGATTGAGATGTTTGAAGCGGTGGGTGAAAGCTACTGGCCTAGCTATTTTGCGAAGATTAGCGATGTTCTCAAATCAGGTGGGCGCGCCGCGTTGCAGATTATAACCATTCGGGACGAACTGTTTGAGGGGTATCGCAATCGGGCGGACTTCATCCAGCGTTATATTTTCCCGGGGGGCATGTTGCCCAGTGAATTGAAGCTGAAGGAACAGTTCGACATGGCGGGCCTGAGATATGACGGCACGCATTACTTCGGCCAGGATTACGCGCGAACGCTGAAAGAATGGTCGCACCGGTTCAATTCCGCATGGCCAGCCATCGAACCGCTTGGGTTTGACGATGCATTCCGCCGGATGTGGAACTTCTACTTGTCCTACTGTGAGGCTGGGTTTCGTAATGGCCGGATCAATGTTGGCCAGTTTGCGATTGCAAAACCCTAGGATTGGCGGGGCGTTGCGCTAATTTCAGTCAAGAACGCCTTAGCCTGTGCGCGCATGGCCTCAAGCTCGCCAGGGTCTTTTTTGTCGAGGTTTTTGAAGGTCAGACCCATTCTCGGATTTCCGCGTAACCTTTCTTCGTTTCGTGCCAGGAAATCCCAATAAAGATAGTTGAATGGGCAGGCTTTCTCACCCGTTCTGGCTTTGTGGTCGAACGCGCAGTTCGCGCAGAAGTCTGACATCTTGTTGATATAGTTGGCGCTCGCAGCGTAGGGTTTCGACGCCATGATGCCGCCATCGGCGAAAATCGCCATCCCGTGGGTGTTCGGCAATTCCACCCACTCATAAGCGTCATGGTATGCCACCAAGTACCACTCATTGATTTCATCGGGATGTATCCCCGCCAACAGTGCAAAATTACCGGTGACCATCAAGCGTTGGATATGGTGGCTGTACGCATATTTTCGGGTGTGCTCGATGGCCTCGGCCACACACGCCATGTCCGTTTCGCCGGTCCAGTAGAAGTCTGGGAGCGAGCGCTGCGCGTTCAGGAAGTTCGTTTCCTTATAGGCAGGCATTTTGTACCAGTAGAGCCCGCGAACATATTCTCGCCAACCGATGATCTGGCGAATAAACCCCTCTACGGCGTTCAGCGGGGCCCGGTCCTTGCGCCACGCCTCCTCTGCGCGTTGGCAAACGTCCAACGGATCGAGTAGGCCGCAATTGAGGTACGCTGAGATCAGCGAGTGCCAGAGAAATGCTTCGCCCTTTGCCATGGCGTCCTGGTAGTCTCCGAAACTAGGCAAAATATCATCAATGAAGTGGTCTCGCGCCTTTTCCGCGTCTTCTCGCGTAACGGCGTAGTCAAACCCTTCAAGGGTCCCGAAGTGGTTGCCAAAGTGGCTTTCGACCAATTCGATGACCTCATTCGTGGTCGCATCTGTTTCGAAGAACAGCCTCTGGGGCGTTGACTTAGACTTGGGCAGCTTCTTCCGATTGTCCTGGTCATAATTCCATTCACCGCCAGCGGGAGCTTCACCGTCCATCAACAGGCCGGTTTGGCGTCGCATATCGCGGTAGAAGTATTCCATGCGAAGCTGCTTTCGGCCGTGAGCCCAGTCCGCAAATGCCTTGAGTGAAGACAGGAAACGGTCGTCGTCGCGCAGCTCGACATAGACACCAATCGTCCCTGACCACGTCTCCATATCTTCTGAGAGGCGCCACTCACCCGGTTTGGTGACAATGATCCGGTCGAACCGGCCAGGAAATGTCCCAATCGTTTCTGCGACTTGCGCCTTCAGGCTGCCTGCGTTCTCTGCGTCATCCAGCTTGATGTATCGGACATCGTGACCAATGCCGCGAAGCTCATCGGCAAAGTGGCGCATGGCGGAGAACAGGAACGCGATCTTGCGTTTGTGATGGCGCACATAGGTGGCTTCATCGTGCACTTCAGCCATTAAGACAAGGTCGCCTGGCTCGGCATCGCTAAGACTAGATAAGTTGGGGCTCAGTTGATCCCCGAGGACGAGGCGGAGGGCCACCATGCCTAGTAAAGGTCGCGCAGGACGTACTCAATCGCCTGACCGCGGGCTTCAAAGGCAAGTTTGAGCCAGCGCCCATCGTCGCCATACCAGAGCGTCACGTCGATATCGCTGTCCATCAAATACTTGTTGGCTTCGATCTCCGCGCCTCCGGCCTCGATCACTTCGCGTCCAAGCGGCAGCACGGCCACATCTATCAGCTCGCCATTTTCTGCCGAGAGGAGTTGTGCGGCACGTGTCTGGTCTGCGTTCCAATGGCTTGCAGGCAGGACTTCGGGCGAAACTATTCCCTCGAACCCATCACCCGCAATGATGAGCCCCTCTTCCCCACGTGTGGCTCGTACACGCTCGCGCGTACCGTCGTCATTGACACGCCCTTCAAGCTCCACGAGCTGACCATCAACCCATGTTTCCGTGGCATCGAGCTGATACTTGAACAGGGTGATCGGACCGAGACCCGCCTTGAGGTCGACGTCGACGACAACCTCCAGTGCACCATCGGAGCCCTCATTGAAGCGAACAATATGGCTGCCGAATTTGCTACCCTGTCGCAGAACGTCGAACGCAATGACGTCGCCGGCTGTTGGCTCCCAGGCCTCTGGACCGTCCAGGGGCACAGTGTCGGCCAAGCTCTGACCGGAAGCCGCAGCGCCGAAGGTGAGCGCCGCGATCACTATTTTTCGAAATGTCGTCATGTGAGCCTCCAGAAAGGCCGCTCCCCACGTGCTACGAAACAAATACAGGCTTCGTCACCACGAGCTGCGGGTTTGTGTGTCTCCCCGGGCGCCCCAAGTGCTATGTCACCGATATTGTAGACGTCACCATCAACATCCAGTGCGCCTTGCAGCACAACTGTTGCCTCTATCGCTGAATGAGAGTGAGCTGGTATTGCCTTGCCGGGCTCCAACCGCATGAAATGAGACGACGGCAGCCCCGTTTTGGCCATGGCAGCGCCTGAGAGGCTGGCTTTCCATGTCAGCTTTGAGAGATCTACACTCAGAACATCCTCCGCAGACCCCGTCGGTTTGCGCCGCCGACGCCTATTAGACACACTAGCGTTTGTCAGGCTCGAACTATCCCGCTCAATCAACGCACCGCCGACGACGCTCCACAAAACGGAGCGATGCCGTCCGTCGGTGCTCAACCGAGCGTGCAGGTCAGCTGCCACGCTCAAACCGCCCCCAAGGGCGCCAACGGCATGATCGAGCATGAATGCGTCATAAATATCGTTGTTCAAAACTGGCCTCGCAAAGAATTGTAGCGATCTGAGAGTGTTACGCGGAGATTCAGCTTGTGGATCAGTCTGTGCGGCTTGTTTTGCAGTCGAGGCCCGACTAGCTTTACGTGGCTTCTGGAGAGCTCCTATGACCATATATTCGTCCGTTCTGGACGCCATCGGCAATACCCCCCTCATAAAGCTCAAACGCGCCTCTGAAGAAACGGGGTGTACGATCCTTGGGAAGGCGGAATTCCTGAATCCCGGACAGTCCGTAAAAGACCGCGCCGCCCTCGGCATCATTCGCGATGCAGAAGAATCTGGCCGTTTGAAACCCGGCGGGACCATCGTAGAGGGAACTGCTGGGAATACGGGTATCGGTTTGGCGCTGGTAGGTAATGCGCTCGGCTATCGAAGTGTCATTGTATTTCCGCGCACCCAAAGCCAGGAGAAGAAGGACGCTATCAAACTGCTTGGAGCAGAGTTGGTCGAGGTAGACGCGGTTCCGTATTCCAACCCCAACCACTATGCGCGGTACAGCGGCAAGCTGGCAGAGGAACTCAATCAAACTGAACCCAATGGCGCGATCTGGGCCAATCAGTTCGACAACACGGCGAACCGGAAAGCTCACTATGAAACGACGGGTCCGGAGATCTTTGATCAAACGGACGGAAAGGTGGACGGCTTCATCTGCGCCGTAGGCTCTGGCGGCACTCTGGCTGGCGTTGCCGAGGCGCTGCGGGAGCGCAATCCTGACATCAAGATCGGCTTGGCCGATCCAGGCGGAGCGTCGCTGTATAATTACTACGCCCACGGAGAGTTGAAATCTGAGGGCACATCGATCACCGAAGGAATTGGTCAAAGCCGCATCACCGCTAACCTGGAAGGGCTTACGATAGACCACCCGTTCCGGCTGACCGATGATGTTGCCCTGAAAATCCTGTTTGACCTTGTTCGGGAGGAAGGTCTCTGTTTGGGCGGCTCCGCCGGTATCAACATTGCGGGGGCAATTGCACTGGCAAAGGAGCTAGGGCCGGGCCACACCATCGTCACCATCCTGTGTGACTATGGGAACCGGTATCAGTCCAAACTCTTCAATCCTGAATTTCTACGGTCGAAGGACCTTCCTGTCCCAAGCTGGATGGAGGGATCGGCGTGACCAATTCGGATGCAGGACCACTGGTATCGGCAGCGTGGCTGAAGGCCAATCTGGATGCCCCGGACCTTCGTGTGATTGAAGCAACATGGTATCCGGCATTCCAGGAGAATGCGGCAGACGCCAAAGGGGCGTATGCATCCGGGCATATTCCCGGCGCTGTATTCTTCGACATTGACGAGATCAAAGACCCGTCATCGAGCCTTCCACATATGCTGCCCGACACGATCTTGTTCTCATCGCGGGTTCGCAAGATGGGCATTGGCGATGGCAACAGGCTCGTCGTCTATGATCGCAACAAATTCATGGCATCGGCGCGCGTCTGGTGGATGTTGCGCGTGATGGGTGTGAAGGATGTCATGGTGCTCGATGGAGGGCTTGCCGCTTGGACCTCCGTGGGTGGTGAATTGGAAGACATGCCACCCGTTGCTGTGGAGCGTCACTTCACGGCGCGCCTGCGCAGCGACCTTGTGAAAAACAAAGACCAAGTCCAGTCGGCGCTTGGTGATGGCCTGACTCAGATCATAGATGCGCGTCCGGCCGGTCGCTTCACCGGCGAAGCGCCTGAACCGCGGGCAGACCTGGAATCGGGTCATATGCCGGGGGCGCGTAACGTTCCGGCTGGTTCCGTCATGAGTGCCGATGGAACAATGAAATCGGAAGAACAACTGTCTGAGCTCTTCGCTTTAGGTAATGGCCCGATCATCACTAGCTGCGGATCTGGTGTGACGGCATCAACGCTTGCACTCGCCTTGGCTTGTATCGGACGGGAAGACGTTGCCGTTTATGACGGATCCTGGACTGAGTGGGCGTCGACAGACGGATGCGCCATTGAAACCGGCACGGGCCGGTGACCGAACGCAAACCGGCCACCCGGCTTATCCATGAGCGCCATCAAAGGCTGACTCCTCCGACAGTGAATCCGCCAATTGAACGCGGGTCCACCGTACTGTTCGACGAACCGAGCGATCTCTATACCGCTAAGCCGAGCTACGGCCGTATGGGTCTCACAGTGCACCGGGAATTGGAGGCGGCCTTAGCCGGGCTGGAAACCGCCAGTCATGTCCTACTGGCGCCCAATGGCCTCGCTGCGTGCGCTCTGGCGATCGCCAGTGTTCTGGAAGCTGGAGATCATGCGCTCATTCAGGACAGTCTTTACGGACCCACCAGGCGGTTCTGCGAGCGCCGCCTCAATGCCATGGGAATTACTGTAACGCGCTTCAGTCCGAGAGCCACTCCGGATGATCTCGAACATCTCTGGCGAGACAATACGAAGGCGATTGTTCTGGAATCGCCTGGATCCCTGACATTCGAACTGCCGGACACGCGTGCCATTGCCGACTATGCCAGGTCGTCTGATCTGGTCACAGTAATGGACAACACTTGGGGCGCTGGCGTTTTTCACAAACCCCTGGATCTGGGCATGGATATCTCCATCCAGGCTCTCACCAAATATGCCGTGGGTCATGCAGACGCTCTTGGGGGCGCGGTGATGACCCGCAATGAGAAACTCGCCAACGCAATCGCTTCATGTAGCGAGGATTGGGGTATCTCTCTTGGTCCTGACGATGCCTATCTTGCCCTGCGCGGGCTCAGAACGTTGGAAACCCGCTTGGCGCGTCATCAATCAACCGGTCTTGCGCTCGCCGAATGGCTATTGACGCATCCTGCCGTCGATACTGTGCTGCACCCCGCCCTGCCCCAGCATCCTGACCACGCCATATGGAAGCGGGATTTTTCCGGAGCGTGCGGTCTTTTTGGGGTTGCGTTGAAGCCGGTTTCAAAGACGCAAGTGCACGATATGCTCCGGCGATTGGAATTGTTTGGGATGGGCTTTTCCTGGGGCGGCTATGAAAGCCTGCTTATTCCTTGCGATCCCCAGCTCAACCGCAAGGCCACCAGCGAGCTACCCGAGGGTCCGCTGCTGCGCATTCACGCAGGTCTGGAAGACCCTGACGACCTCATCGAAGACCTCGGTGCGGCCTTCTCTTTGCTCACATGAAAGACTGAAACCGGATGATGGCGGGGACAATCAAGACGCCGAGCAGCACCGGAAAAACAAACAATATCAATGGAACGGTCATCTTGGCTGGTAACGCCATGGCTTTTTCTTCGGCCATGAGCATCCGGCGCTGCCGCATATCACTGGAGAATACTCGCAGGGTCTCGCCCAGGCTCGTGCCCATTTCTTCGGATTGCCTGAGCATCGTAGCCAACGACCCAGCCTCTTCCAGCCCAACCCGGTCTGCGAACGCGCGCCACGCCGCCTTCCGAGAGCGACCTGCCCGCATCTCAAGCGCCAAGGTTTTCAGGTTGAGCGAGAGCTCGCGGTGACGCTTTTCAAGTTCCTCTGAGACCCGCAAAACTGCAGCATCCAGGCTCAGTCCGGCCTCTACGCAGGCCACCAGTAGGTCCATCATATCCGGAAATCCGTCAGAGCATTCGCGCTCTGCGCGCTCTATCCTCTTGTCGACCATGATGCTGGGCAATGCGAGCCCAAATATGGCGGCGAACCCCATGGCGAAATAGGGGAACCAAGTGGGCAAGCTGAAGTTCTCAATAAATGGCAGGGCCAAGAGGACGAGAAGCGGAAAAACAATCAGACCCAAAAGCCTTGCCCCATAGAACAGTGCAACCGCATTTGGATGGGTGTGGCGCGCCCTTAACAGTCGGAAGCGAATGGCCTTTGTTTCATCGGTGTTGTTCGGCAAGGCGCGCTTTGCAATCTCGCCAAGCGTATCCGCCATCTGCGTGCCGGTGGATGCCGACGCCTCTTCGGGGTGTGGCGCTCGCCGTTTGAACAGCCGAGACCCGATCTGTTCGTCGATACCCGCCGCTTTTGCGATGAAAAACAGACCTGGTGCTGCAACCAAAAGGGCCAAAGCGAAGAGTATGCCGCCAAGGTTTGTTGAAGAGAGAATGTCTGCCATCGCTTAGAACCGAAAATTGATCATGCGGTTCATGATGACATTGCCGATCAGCATCCAGACGCCAAAGCCCACCATGCAGTATTTAAACAGCTTTTCACCCGCCACGAGGCCATAAAACTCCGGCCTCAACAGATGCACTGCCGACATCACCACAAAAGGGGCCGCCGTCAGAATGAGCGCCGACGCGCGCCCCTCGGCCGACGCAGCTTTAACCTTTAACCGCAGCGTCTGTCGCTCCCGCACCGTACTGGCGTTTGTTTTGAGCAGATCACAGAGATTTCCGCCGGTGCGCTCCTGCAAACGAACGGTCGCGGCGAAGAGATCAATATCAGGATCCCCGGCCCGGTTGGCCATTCGCTCCACGGCCTTGGTCAGTGAAAATCCATAGGCCATTTCATCGGCGGCCATGCCAAACTCGGTTCCGATTGGGTCGGGCATCTCGCGCGCGACCAGCGCAATCGCTCCGGGCACGGGGTGGCCTGCCTCCAGGCTGCGGACAACGATTTGGAGCGCGTCCGGCAATTGCTTCGCGAGCGCTTTTGCCCGACTGCCTGCGATGTACTTTAGAACAAAGATCGGGGCGGCTAACGCTACGAGTGCGCCCGCGAACCCTGCGATCGGCAAGTTCGGAAGTCGCCAATAGATCAGTCCACCAATAACCAGGCCGGCAACAATTGCGCCGATGGCCCATTGAACGGGTTTGAACACAAGCCCAGATCTCAGAACCAAACGGTTAAACCACTTCACCGCGAGCCTGAAATTGCCGTCTTCATCGAGAGCGCGTTGGCGGCGAAGTTCAACAATCAGTTCAGCTGTGCTCTCAGTCTTTTCCTTGAACTTCAGGCGCCTATTCATGATGCGGCGCGTTTGCGCTTCTCCGAATAGACCCGCGCACGCTAAGGCAAACAGGACGACTGCCCCGACTGCGATTACAACGCCAAAGCCGATTTGTGGGGTCAGCGCACTCGTTTGGGGAAGGAAAGCCGAGAAATCCATGGCGCTACAGCGCGTTTGCCGGGTCGAATATCGTGTCCGGCAGATGAACGCCACGACGGTTCATCTCGTCAAGGAACTTTGGGCGAATACCCGTTGCTCGGAAGCTGCCATGAACCTTGCCATCATCATCTGTATGGCTGCGTTCAAAGCGGAATATCTCCTGCATTTGAACAATCCGTCCTTCCATGCCGGTGATCTCGGCAATGGAGATGACCTTCCGCGTGCCATCGGACATGCGTGTCGCCTGTACGATCAGATTAACGGCAGCTGCGATCTGTCCGCGAATGGCGTCTTCAGAGATCTTCAGACCACCCATCGCGACCATTTGCTCAAGGCGCGTGATTGCATCGCGCGGATTGTTGGCATGAATGGTCGCCATGGAGCCTTCGTGCCCCGTATTCATCGCCTGGAGCATATCAAAGGCCTCTTCAGAACGGACCTCGCCGAGGATCACCCTATCTGGACGCATCCGCAGGGCATTTTTTACCAGCTCGCGCTGTTTGATTTCACCCTTGCCTTCTATATTTGGCGGGCGCGTCTCCATGCGGGCCACATGGGGCTGCATAAGCTGCAATTCGGCGGCGTCTTCGATCGTAATGAGACGTTCCTTATGGCTTATCGAAGCCGAAAGTGCGTTGAGGAGCGTTGTTTTGCCAGATCCCGTGCCGCCGGAAATAATCGTGGACGCACGGCAGCCAACCGCTCCAGAGATAAAGTCTGCCATAGCTTGGGGCATCGCACCGAAACCGACTAGTTTATCGAGCGTCAGTGGGTTTTTCTTGAACTTACGAATGGAAACCAAGGGGCCATCAATCGCCACCGGCGAAATGGCTGCGTTGACGCGGGAGCCATCGGCGAGGCGTGCATCAACAAGTGGCTGGCTTTCGTCCACGCGGCGCCCGACCCCGGCAACAATGCGGTTCACAATCCGAAGCAAATGGTCGTTGTCGGCAAACCGCACGGGCGCCAGTTCAAGTTCCCCGCTGCGCTCAATATAAACCTGCTGGGCACCATTGATCAGGATGTCTGCAATTGAATCGTCTTTGAGAAGCGGTTCGATTGGCCCCAGGCCGGTCATTTCATCGAATACAGCGTCTGCGAACTCTGCCGTCTCCGCAGCCG
>JBCBGZ010000063.1:0-15649 GCA_038526245.1 Pseudomonadota bacterium | reverse complement strand
ATCCGCCAATCCCTTTTTGACATTTCACACGAGGGCGACGGAAACGGGGACGCTGGTTTTCCGGTGGACCGATCAGGATGGGCAAAGCTGGGAAGACACCGCCGAGATCATCGTGGAATGAAACCCTGGCTTTGCCTGCTTAGTATTGTTCTTCTAAACGCTTGTGGAAGCGCCAAAACAGCGCCTGAGACGAACACCCACCCACCGGAACCGCTTCTGTCCGGCAGCGAATTCCTGACGACGGAAACGCGCGCCCTACAGGCAGATGATTTTGCCAATCCCGGTTATCTTTGGGTCGATCAGGGCAAAGCGTTGTTTGAAGCGGCTGAGGGCAGCTCTCCATCATGCGCGGCGTGTCACACCGATGAAAATGGCTCTTTGGAGGGTGCGGCTGCGAAGTATCCAAGATGGGATTCAGAAGATCGTCGCATGATGAATTTGGAAGGCCAGATCAACGCCTGCAGATCGTCTCAGCAGCAACTGTCTCCGCTCGAGTATGAAAGCAACGAGCTACTCAGTCTCACTGCATATGTTGCGAACCTGTCGAAGGCCCACCCCATTACCGTTGAGCGGGATCCAGGCGCCGAATACGCATTTGATCAGGGCTTTGAGTACTTCACCACGCGTCGAGGCCAGTTCAACTTGTCATGCGCCAACTGCCACCAAGACAACTGGGGACAAAGCCTGCGCGGTGACACAATCAGCCAAGGCCATGGCAATGGCTTTCCAGCATACCGGCTAGAATGGCAGACGCTCGGCTCCCTGCATCGCCGTTTCCAGGATTGCGATACCGGTGTCCGTGCTGCCCCAAAAGAGCTTGGCTCTGACACCTATCTCGCGCTCGAATACTATCTTGCTGTGCGTGCAGCAGGTCTCGAAGTCGAAGCACCAGGCGTGCGGCGATGACCGACCATGCGCGCCTGAGCCTGAGAGTCGATTTACCCGGTGGTGGTCGCTTCGGCCCCGGGAAGGCTGCCCTGCTTTCCGCGATCTCCCAGACCGGTTCAATCAATGCGGCCGCGCGGCAACTCAGCATGTCTTATCCCAAGGCATTGAAACTGATTGAACAGATGAACACCGATTTTGAGGAACCACTGGTCATCTCACACCATGGCGGGCGGGCACATGGCGGATCGGAACTCTCGGAACTCGGAGATTGGGTTCTGACGCAGTATCGTGAAATCTGCGCCGAGGCTGACACCGCCTCAAGAGACCGCCTGAGGTCCATCGAAGCAAAACTTTCCTGAGAAATCGCTTGGAGCGTTATAATCACGCGGTAAGATCGCTCATGGGCAATGCGCGATATCTCGAACACCCGGAAGACGTACTTGCGCAATGGCACAGCTGGGCGGAGCGCGGCAGCGCTGCGTTGGCATTCGTCAACCACACTGAAGGCGGCGCTGTACGCGCGGTCGGGGCTTTGATGGCAGTCTCATCGTCGGGAGATGTTGCCGGATATGCTTCCGGTGGATGCATTGATGCAGATGTAGTGCTGAACGCGGCCCAGGCGCTCGAAACAGGGCGCGCCATGCGTTTGCGGTATGGCGCTGGCTCGCCGTTCATGGATCTTCCATTGCCCTGTGGCGGCGCTATCGAGGTGACGATCTTTCCGAAACCGGATCGGTCGACTCTTGCAGAATGCCTGCTGAACTTGCGCAAGAGACGTACCGCCTCGCTAAAGCTTTGGGCCGGAGAATTCGTCGTCCAGGCCCACTACACGCCTAAACTTCGCCTGCGCATCGCTGGCCGTGGCGCCGACGCTATTGCCCTCGCCAATATCGCTGAACACGCGGGCATTGAAACAACCTTGTGGCTTCGAGACACCGAAGACCTGGCCCTGTCTCAGGCAACGTCTACCCATCGCCTCGAAACACCGACATCACTCCCGTCCGTTGATGACGATGCCTGGACGGCGTTTGTTCTGATGTTCCATGATGGCGACTGGGAAGGCCCGCTCCTGCGACAGGCGCTTTCCGGCTCGGCTTTTTATATCGGCGCGGTGGGAAGCCAACGCACCCATGAAAAGCGTCTGGATGTCTTGAGGCGCCATGGCGTGCCGAATGGTCAGGTTGCCAGAGTCCGCGGTCCTATCGGTCTGGTGCCGTCGATGAGAGACGCCTCAATGCTCGCCGTTTCAGCCCTTGCCGAGATCGTTTCCGAATATCACGCAAACAGAGATCAGAAGTTCCGGACAACCGCGATGGTTGTGTTGGCAGCAGGTCAGTCATCGCGGTTTGAGCGTGGAGACAAATTGCTTGCGCTCTATCGGGGGGGCTGCCTGATGGATCAGGCTGCGGGCCTCCTCCAAGGAGAAGCAGTTGCATCACGACTTGGGATTGTCGGGCCTGGGCAATCGGACAGACGTAGGCGTTTGGCCGATAAAGGTTGGCAGGTGATAGAGAACGAGCAGGCCGTTGAGGGTCAAGGAACATCGCTGGCGAAAGCTATCCGTGAAGTAGAAGGCGCTAACGGGATCCAATCCATCCTGCTCCTTCTTGCCGACATGCCAAACATACCTGAGGGTCACCTTGAGGCACTGCAGAACGCAATGACCCCCGGAGTCGAAGCGGTGATGACCCGTGCAGATGGAGTACTTTGCCCACCCGCTCTGTTCCACCACTCTGTCTTTTCCAAACTGCGGAATCTAACAGGAGACCGGGGCGCGAGAGGCGTGTTTGATGAACTGGAAAACACTGGGGTCGTTGATCTCGCCCCCCATCTGGCGCGGGACGTTGACTGTGTGGACGACCTTGCTGAACTCACCGCTGGAGCGCTGAATGGCTGACGGAATGAAGCCGGGCAGCCTGGGGCTGCAGGACCGATTTGGTCGCCAGGTAACCTATCTACGGCTATCCGTCACCGATCGCTGTGACATGCGCTGCACCTATTGCATGGCTGAAAACATGCAGTTCCTGCCAAAACGCGACCTGCTGAGCACCGATGAAATGGTCCGCATCTGTGATGCCTTCATAGCGCGCGGCGTCCGTAAAATCCGCGTCACCGGTGGGGAGCCGCTGGTGCGCCGGGACGTCATGGATTTGTTCGAGACGCTGGGCGAACGGCTCGGGTCAGGCCTGAGCGAACTAACGCTCACGACGAACGGATCCCAATTGGCACGCCACGCTGGCGGTTTGCGCAAGGCTGGCGTGCGGCGTGTCAATGTCTCCCTGGATGCGATCGACCCGGCACGCTTCAAAGCAATAACCCGGCGCGGAGACATCGATCAGGTAATGGCCGGACTTCGGGCTGCGCGCGAGGCCGGGCTGAAGATCAAGATAAATACAGTGGCCCTCAAGGACCAGAATGCAGACCATCTAGCCGAGATGATCCGCTGGGCCCACGGGGAGGGTTTTGACATGACCCTGATAGAAGTCATGCCCATGGGGGATGCCGGAGCGGACAGGTTTGACCAGTATTTGCCCCTGCTCGACGTGCGAAGAGACCTGGAGTCATTTTGGCATCTGGAAGAGCTTGCCCAGACCAATGCTGACGCAGGACCATCGCGTTATGTTCGTGTTCGAGAAACCGGCGGGAAGCTTGGTTTCATCACGCCCCTGACGAATAATTTCTGCAGCGGATGCAATCGAATGCGCGTGACATGCACCGGCCGTATCTACATGTGCCTGGGACAGGAAGATCATGTCGACTTGCGTACGGCGCTGCGTGACTCTCCAGATCCGGATGGAGCATTGGGAGACTGTCTCGACCACGCCCTGGGCGCCAAGCCAGAGAAACATGAGTTCGAGATACGCTCACCCGGCGCCGCACCGACCCTGTCTCGCCACATGTCGGTGACGGGAGGATAAGGCGTGACCGAGATCACCTTCTGGGGAAAGCTTGCCGATATAGTCGGAACTTCCAAGCACACGGTGACCCTGCCAGACTCTGTCCAAGATACCGAGAATTTAAGGGCGTTCCTGGAAAACGAACTCGGTCTCGACGGCGCGTTGCGCGACCCGGCAAACCGTATTGCAATCAACGACCAAATTGTCGTCGAGCCAGCGGCCCTTTGCGCCTCAGACCGCGTTGCGTTTTTGCCTCCCGTGGGCGGAGGATAAAACGTGGAGCCAGTCATTTCCAACGACGTGATCATGCCCGGAGAGCTGCTACATGCTTTTCAACAGCGCCTTGAGAACTCAGGTGGGGTTGTAAGCTTTACAGGTCAGGTCCGCCCCGTGAACAGCTCTGGGATACCGGTGAAGCACCTGCATCTACAAGCCCATCCGACGCTTACGCGCGGTGGAATAGTACAGGCCGTTACCGAAGCTAATGCCCGTTGGCCCCTCGAGGCCGCCGCGATCCATCACAGAATTGGCGACATCGCATCTGGCGATACTATAGTATTTGTTGCCGCTGCCTCCGCCCACCGTCGCGCAGCGTTTGAAGCCGCTGATTACCTGATGGACTATCTGAAAACACGGGCGGTCTTCTGGAAAAAGGAAGTCACTGAATGCGGGGCGGAATGGATCGAGCCCCGCCAAACGGATCATGCGGATTTCAGTCGCTGGACTTTGGAAGGACCACGCCATGCCCGGCATTGACGACACTCTGGACTTCAAACCTGTACGTATCGCGGTTCTTGTCGTCAGCGATACACGGACGCTGGAGACGGACACGTCCGGTGCAACTCTGTGTGCGCGGATTGAAGCCGCGGGGCACACACTAGCGGGTCGAGACCTGCTGCCGGACGACGTTTACGCAATTCGAGCAAAAGTTTCGAGTTGGATCGCCAACCCGGATGTGGATGTCGTACTCACCAGCGGCGGTACTGGCCTTACCGGCCGTGACGTTACGCCTGAAGCGATAACGCCGCTTTTTGACAAAACGATCGAAGGCTTTTCGGTGGTTTTTCACCAAGTGAGCTATCAAAGCGTCGGGCTCTCGACCCTTCAGTCTCGCGCTGTCGCTGGCTTGGCTGGCGGTACTTTTGTTTTTTGCCTGCCAGGGTCAACCGGCGCCGTGAAAGACGGCTGGGACAAGGTCATCTCCCACCAACTCGACAGCCGCCACAAGCCCTGCAATTTGGTTGACCTGATGCCCCGGCTAATGGAGCAATAGCATGTCCGACCTGACCCACATCGGCCCTGATGGGCGCGCGAGAATGGTCGATATTGGCGGTAAGGATGTTACGGAGCGTTTAGCGATTGCAGCAGGACATATTTCCATGGCGCCAGAAACGCTGTCGCTTGCCTTGGGACGGGACACCAAGAAGGGAGATCCACTGGCGATATCAGAGCTCGCGGGAATAATGGGCGCGAAGCGCACGTCCGACCTCATTCCCCTTTGTCATCCGCTCGCGCTCACGGGCGTCAAAGTCGAAATCATGGCATCAGACACCGGTCTAAGCGTCTCGGCGCGGGTGAAGACGAGCGGAAAGACAGGTGTGGAAATGGAGGCACTTACCGCCGTAAGTGCTGCCTGCCTCACGCTCTATGACATGCTTAAGGCTGTCGATAAGGACATGGTCATCGGAGACATTCGCCTTCTGGAGAAAACGGGCGGGAAAAGCGGTCACTACACAAGAGCATCCGCGTGACAGGGATGATTTCCTATGAAGAAGCCCTCACGCGGATCGGCGGCGTGCAACTGCTCCGCGACGAGGAGACTCTACCGCTCATCAAAGCGTCGGGACGCAGACTTGCCCAGCCAGTCATCGCGAGCGTGAACCGCCCCATGGACACCTTATCCGCGATGGACGGATACGCGGCGCGGCTAGACGACGTTTCTCGTGCAGGCGCATCGCTCACAGTCATAGGTGAAGCCCCTGCGGGACGTCCTTTTATAGGCGAAATTGGCAAGGGCGACACGGTGCGCATCTTCACAGGCGGCGTTCTGCCCGCAAATGCGGATCATATTCTGATCCAGGAAGAGGTCAGCCGCGATGGAAATGTCATCACGACCCAACGCGCGTATTCTGCACCTGAATATGTGCGGTCCATCGGCATGGATTTCAAAGCAGGCGACGCGCTTATTCCATCCGGACATGTGCTGGATCCTGCCTCCATTGGCTTAGCGGCAGCAGCAAACACTGCTGAACTCAAAGTCTGGAAAAAACCTCGCATAGGCATTCTCACCAGCGGTGATGAGCTAAAACCTGTGGACTCGGACCTGAAGCGCGGTGACGTGATCAATTCGAACTCCGTGACTTTTATGGCCGCGATTGAAGCCTGGGGCGGCGAACCCGTCGACCTGGGTGTCGTTGGAGACACGCAAGACGCCATATGCGCGGCAGTCGAAACATCGAACGATATCGATCTCTTCTTGCCAATCGGTGGAGCTTCTGTCGGCGACCATGACCTGATGCGACCTGCATTCGCCAGCCTGGGATTTGAACCGATCTTTGACAAAGTGGCCGTTCGGCCTGGTAAGCCTACTTGGTTGGCGCGGCGTGGGGAGACCTATGTTCTGGGTCTGCCGGGAAATCCGGCGTCGGCGTATGTGTGCGCCCTTCTCTTTCTCAAGCCGCTCCTTCAAGGGCATATGAACAAGCTGTACCCGGTGCGGCTTGATGCGCCCATGAAAGCCAATGGTCCTCGTGCCCACTTTATGCGTGCAACAGTAAAGCTCGGGCCCGCCGGAGCTTTCGTTGCTTCGCCGGCACCCAACCAGGACAGTTCTCTGATCTGGCCACTGGTTCGGTCCAACGCTCTACTTTTCCGTCCTGCAAGCGCCGAAGCCCTGCAGGCAGGTGAGGAAGCCCTGGTAATGCTGACCAGGGAGTTCCTGTAGGTGCGGTTTTCAGATCTGGCGATATGACGTCGACGCTTGGAATACTCTTCGCGGCGACTGCCCTCTTGTACGCTGCGGTGGGTTTCGGTGGGGGCTCGACATACAATGCCCTGCTTGTCCTGAGCGAAGTGGATTACCGGCTCGTGCCCGCGATCGCGTTGACCTGTAATATCATAGTCGTTGCGGGCGGCGTCTGGCGCTTCCAGCAAGAGGACGCACTTCCGTTCAAACGTATGTTGCCTTTTCTGGCTGCGTCCGTGCCCGCAGCCTGGTTAGGCGGACGAATTCCGATCCCGGAACTTGTTTTCATTGGGCTGCTCGGCTCAGCGCTTCTGTTTGCAGGCACGCGGCTGCTGCTGTTTTCAGCCCCGTCCAGTTCGGAAGGCAACGTTCGAACGATGCCGTCGTGGCAGAGCTTCGGCATTGGGTCTGCGATTGGCGGTCTTGCAGGATTAGTGGGTATCGGTGGGGGCATATTTCTCGCGCCCATCCTCTACCTGACCCATTGGGGGACCCCGCGGCAAATCGCTGGGGGCTGTAGCCTGTTCATCTTTTTCAATTCCTTGTCAGGTCTGTTTGGACAGGGTTTGAAACTGGCCGAGAGCGGACTGGCAACATCACTTGTCACCTACTGGCCACTCGCCGTGGGCGTCCTTGTCGGGGGGCAACTCGGCTCCTGGTTGGGCAGTGCCAAACTCCAACCAGAATGGATTAAACGACTAACGGCTGTCCTGATTCTCTACGTGGCCGGACGCCTCTTGTTGCGCGTTCTCACCAACTTCTAAGCGAGGTCCCGAGCATAACGCCAACAGCGCGAACACAGTTGCCCAGGCACCACACATCAAACCACACCGACGTCTGTTTCACTCAAGTGTCACAAGTGCTTTGCTGACATGTCACAAACTCGGTGCACTCCCCCGCCATGCGTTTCGCATCACGAGGGGAATACCAATGTCTACCAAATTGAGCCGGTTTATCGCCGCTACGCTTCTGGGCTCCGTGAGCACAACGGGCCTTGCGCATGCTGACTTTATCGCCGGTAAGATCACCGACACGACGGGCACGGCTCCGCTGGAAGGCGCGGTTGTCACCGTTGAAGAACTCGGCCGCACGACCACAACCAACCGGTTCGGCGAATACCGCCTGAGCAACATCCCCGCTGGCGATTACAATGTCAGCGTATCCTACATTGGTACCGACGATACCACGTCGATGGTCAGCGTGCCTTCCACGGGCACCACGGCTGACTTCACCCTGGGCGCGGATGTTCGTTATCTTGATAACATCCTCGTTGTTGGTTCGCTCGCCGCACAGGCCGGCGCGATCAACCAGCAGCGCGCCGCAAACTCTATCCTGTCCGTGATCGACAGCGATGGATTGGGGAACTTCCCGGACACAACCGTCGCCGACTCGCTGCAGCGTGTGCCTGGCCTCTCAATCGTTACAGACCAAGGTGAAGGACGCTACGTCTCGATCCGCGGTATCAACACGGACCTCATCGCCGCTTCCATTAACGGTGTTCGCACCCCGTCTCCGGAAGATCGCCGCGGCGTGCTGTTAGATGGCGTCCCCTCCGACCTGCTCGATGGCATCGAAGTCCAAAAGTCGCTCACGCCCGATGTCGACGCCGATAGCCTCGGCGGTATCATCAACCTGAAAACGATTTCCGCCTTCGACAGAGATGGCCAGTTCATCCGGGCGAAGGTTGAAGGCCGCTGGAATGAGATCACCGAGGAGCTCTCGCCCAAGGCCACGTTGACCTACTCCAACGTGTTCAACGACAATTTCGGTGTCGCCCTATCGCTGAATTACCAGGACCTGCGCATCGAAGCGCACAACAACGAAGCTGGCGAGTTCGGTTTTACCGATGACGGCGTAGCCTTCCTCAACGATGACTTTGAGAACCGTTGGTACGATCTGACCCGCGAACGCCTCGGCCTCGTTGCCAACTTCGACTGGCGTGTAAACGAGAATACTGACCTTTATCTCCGCACCCTGTTCAACAACTATGTTGATGACGAGATCCGCAACAAGTTTGAGCTGCGTGACCTCGACGACTCTGAAAACGCAGACGATGGTGGCGTGATCGCGCCCGGCCTGACCACCATTCCCCTCAATGAGGTGGACGCCGAAGTCCGCGTCAGGGAAGAAACCCGTAACATTCAGACAATCGCCCTTGGGGGCGAAACTCAAATGGATGCGTGGAACTTCGAATATGAAGTTTCTTACGCCTTCGCTGACGAGCAGGACGACAACAACCACGATGTCACCTTCCGCTTTGAAGACATTCAGGAGAGTTTCCCCGGTGTCGTCACGCTTCAGTCGAACACCGAAACACCTTCACTGGGCGGCGACCAATCGCTGATCGACGCCATATATGATCCAGCCAATTACGCGCTGGACGATCTCGAGCGCGAATTCTCAGTCAACGAAGACACGGAATGGAGCGCGCGCTTCGATGTCTCACGCGATAGCGTGTTCAACGAGATTCCAGTGGAGTGGAAAGCTGGTCTGAAACTCCGGGACCGTGAAAAAATCCGCGATGAGGACTTCCTGTTCTTCACGCCAGACCTGAACCTGGCCGATTTCGCCCGGGATAGCTTCATCGACAACTGGCGTCTCGGCGTGGCCCAGCCGACCTGGCCCGATCCCGGTCTCACGCGCGCGCTTCGCGACTTCAACGATCCTTCGGACCCTGATTTCGAAGAGGGCGACTCCTTCTTCGACTCAAATATCGCCGACTACACGATCGAAGAGCAGATCCTCGCTGCCTACGTCATGGGAACCTTCCAGATCGACGACCTGACTTTGGTTGCCGGTGTGCGCTACGAAGACACCCAAACCGACCTCGAAGGCCGCGTCGTCGCTGAAGATGACCTGACCGCGACTACGACCAGCTTTACGAACGACTATTCGCAAATTCTTCCAAGCGTAAACGCGAAGTACGAGTTCAGTGATAAGCTCATCGGCCGCGCGGCATACTACGCCGCAATCGTTCGCCCCGCGTTTGGAGAAGTGGCGCCGTTCGTAGAGATCAACGACGATCGTGATGAAGCAGCCTTGGGCAACCCCGCTCTGGATCCATATGAAGCTGATAACTTCGACCTGTCTCTGGAGTACTACCCGACCGAGCTTTCCGTGCTCTCCATCGGCGTGTTCTACAAAGACATTCAGGACGCGATTTTCGGGGCTGAGTTTGATATTGACGAAGTACCGAGTGGCGTAGACCTGTCGGGAATACCGGCAGCACTTCTCAATGGTGACGACACAGATGGTGAGATCGGCGAGATCGCCACGTTCATCAATGTCGACAGCAGCGAGATCTTCGGGGTTGAGTTCAACTATGTCCAAAGCCTCGAGGACCTGAACCCGGCGCTCGAAGGTTTCTTAGCCTCGGCAAACCTCACGGTAACGGACTCCGAGAGCACCCTGCCCGATGGCCGCAATGTGCGGTTCCTGAACCAGGCCGATACGGTCTGGAACCTCGCGCTGGGGTATGACCGTGGCCCCTGGGATCTGCGCGTCTCAGCCAACTTCCGCGGTAACAATCTCGACGAGCTGATCGACGAAAACCTCGACCGAACCATCGACGATCGTCTTCTGATCGAGGCTTCAGCGAAGTACGACATCAACGACAACATCCAGGTCTATCTTGAGGGCAAGAACCTCACCGATGAGCCTGAATACTACTTCTTCGGCGACGAAAGCCGCCTTATGCAATATGATGAATTCGGTACATCCTGGATCATCGGCGCACGCCTGACCTACTAGGGTCTTGCAGACTGATTGCTAACTATTCGGGGCCAGCCACGTAGTGTGTCTGGCCCCGTTCCATTTTCTGGAGCCCGCCCATGTTACGTTTTTCTGGTTTTGCTGCTTCTCTCCTCAGCCTCGCAGCCTGTGCTTCCCAGCCTGAAACACTGATGTTTGAAATCGCTCAGGTGCGTCCAAGCGTGGAAACTACCCCGATGGTCGGGCTTGGCGACCAGGCTGATGATCCTGCTATCTGGGTGAACCCTCTCGACGCCGAACGGTCCCTTGTTTTGGGCACCAACAAAGACACCGGGCTCTATGTCTACGACCTTGCGGGAAAAGAGCTCCAGTTCCTGCCCGTTGGGCGCGTGAACAATGTTGATGTGCGGTTCCAGTTGGCGGTGGCCAGCAATGACGAAACGAATGGGCTGTCCTGGTTCCGGATCGAGGCAGAAACGGCGGAAGTCGTTCATATCGGCGACTCGCCCATCGCCCGGATAGAACCTTACGGAGTCTGCGCCGGCATGCTGGACGGTCTCTACACGGCAGGTGTCACCTATAAGGACGGAACGTTGGAACTTTGGTCAGTCCCTGAGAACCGCGCGGGAGACGTTTCCCCGTTCCTCGCAAGAACCGTTTCACTGGACACACAACTGGAGGGCTGCGTCTTTGATGATGCAAGTCAGCGCCTTTTCATCGGGGAAGAAGAACGTGGCATCTGGACCCTGGATTTATCCGATGAGTCCAGCGCGCCTATCCTGATCGATAGCGTTGGAAGCGAGACGGGCCTGGCAAGCGACGTGGAGGGCCTGACGATTTGGAACCGTGGATCTGGAAACGGTTTTCTTGTTGCGTCCGCTCAGGGAAAGAATCGTTATGTGGTTTACGATCTCGCCCCACCCCATGCGCCGCGCGGTGTGTTTGAAATTGTAGGTTCGCCCAATGGCGAAATTGACGGCACATCCAATACCGACGGTATAGACGCTACAGCAACTCCGCTCCCTGGGTATTCAAAGGGACTGCTAGTTGTGCAGGATGACGCCAATCCGTCCAAATCCCGCGATCAAAACTTCAAATATATCAGTTGGGAAGCGATCGAACGCGCTTTGTCTCTCGAGAATGAGTGATTTCTTGCTTGCAAGTATTCGGCGTTCTGCGTAAGAAAACTCGCGTTAGGGTTGTTTTCTTATGTTGAACAAGCGCCGTATTTTGCACGAAGTCAATGCTCTGGAGTCGAGCCTGAATGTGCTTGAACAGGCATCGAAGGCGATTTCCGGTCCGGTCGACCATGCAGAGTATCTTCGCCTAGAAGTGCCGATGGCTGTTGAGGATGCAGAGGCGGCACTGAAAGCGTTGCGTGCCATCGCTGCAGATATCGAGGAAGCTGCCTAGGCGCTCTTCAAGATGCCGTCGATAATCGCGATGGCAGCCCGGTCGGCTGCGGGGCGCTCGCCATGGCCCATAGCCCGGAGCGCAGCATGCTGCGCCTCAGTCTGGGCGTCTCGGGCCGCGGGGTCCTGCAGCATTCTAACCGCTACGTCCGCCATGGCATCCGGCTTCATGTCCGCTTGCACAAACTCCGGGACAATCTCCGTGTCACCAGCGGCGATATTCATCAGTGTGATGTATTTATGCTGATAAAGGACATACTTCGCCGCGACCCAGGTCATCCAACCGAGTTTATAGGCAACCAACATAGGTGTGCCCTGCAATGCGAGTTCGCTTGTCACCGTGCCGGAACATGCCAGCGCATAGTCCGCCGCCGCCATAGCATCATTTGACGAACTTCCAGGCTCCAGAACGGTCATATCTTGGGCAGCGTGCGGAAATGCCACCCGGAACCCGTCCCAGATCGACTCAGCGGGCATAACAACCACCTGGAGGCCGGGCACGCGCTCGATTGCCAGCTCAGAAGCTTTCATCAATGCGGGCGCGACCCGTCTCAATTCGCTTCCACGGCTTCCCGGCAAAACAAGCAAGATTGGTTTTTCAGGATCCAGTCCGTTCTCTCGGCAGAAAGCTGTTTTGTCGCCGGGGCTCCCCCTCGAAAAGGCAGGAACGCCTATGGTTGAGGCTTCGATATCCAGCCCTTCATAGAATGGGAGTTCCATCGCATGTATGCAGAGAACCTGATCGAAGGTTTTTGCGAGGATACGCGCCCGCCCGGGGCGTGTCGCCCAGATTTGTGGTCCAACCAGTTTTATGAGTTTTATATCGGGCGCACGCGCTCGAACACGCTCTCCGACGCGCACACAGAAACCCCAGCTATCCACGAGAACCGCCGCATCTGGACGTGCCTCAATAATGTGGTCGGCCGCTGCGTCTGCAAGCTCCAGGACGGTGCCATAGACCTTCAGACCGTCAAACAAACCGACAATAGACAATGGCGAAATATCAATCGGTGAGACAATGCCGAGCTTCGCCATTTCCAGGCCACCGATTCCAACAAACTCCACGCCCGGGTCTCGTTCGCGAATCGCTTCCATTGTTTCCCGTGCCAGTAAGTCGCCAGATGCCTCGGCCGCTGTAAAATGGAGCTTCATGGCAGTGCGGGTAGACCGAGAACAAACAAGCCATGTTGGTCAGCAAATTTCGAGACCTCGTCGCGGTCAATAATCAAGGCGCCACCAGCCTCAACGGCCACCCCGGCCAGTCCGGCAGCTTGAACCCCCCTCAAAGTTGCAAGGCCAATCGTAGGCAGATCGATTTTACGCGTCTGAATCGGCTTGGGCACCTTCACCAACACTCCTCGTGGCGTTTCCGCGCTGCCGCGCAACTCAGCCGGCAGACTCGCACACCGGGCAAGCATCGCATCTGTCCCCTCCTGTGCCTCGACGGCCAACACAAGACCATCGCAAACAATACACCCCTGCCCGATATCGAGCTTGCCGATCTCGCGCGCTACGTCACGCGCGCGCTGCACATCTACCAAGCTGTTTTCGACTGGCATAAGCCCGGCGATGAGACCTTCTTCAGCCAGCAAGTGCTGGGCAATATCGTCCGCGCCAAGAACAGAAAACCCTTCGAATTCGAGTTCTGACAATATAAGTCGTAACAAGGCATCATCGCCTTCGCGCGCGACCTTCAGGACTTTGGGTAAGAGTTTCGCGCCACGCCAGTCCACCTTGAGCGCTGAAAAGTCGGGCCGCGACACCATGCCGGCGAAAACGACATCCTTGCAGCCTTCGGCCTTCAGCGTCTTGATCAGTTTCCCGAGCTCGCCAAGGCCTATAACTGTTCCCGGAAAGGGCGCGAGCTCCGGTTCTTCAAATCCTTTGAGACGCGCGACGAACACGCCACGCCCGCTCGCGATTGCGCCTTGAGCAACCTGCACCGGCAGTTGACCTCGGCCTGCGACGAGGCCAATCGGACCGCTCATACCCGCTCCGGCAAACACAAGGGGCGCTTCCGGTCCTTCCTTATGAATTCCAGCAATTGGCTGACGTTTGAATTGCCAGAAAAGTCTATCTCTGCGCGCTGCATGCGCTCCAAAAGCGTTCCCGAGCCCTGAAAGATAGCTTTATAAGCCCGGCGCACCTCATGCAGGTCAGAGCGTGTAAATCCCCGACGCGTCAAACCTCTAATATTCAAACCCTGCAGGGATGCCCGATTTCCAGCGACCATGCCGAAGGGGATCACATCCTCAACAAGAATAGCACCGCCACCCACGAACGCGTAATCACCGATTTCAGTGAACTGGTGCACTGCTGCCGAGCCTCCCGCCCAGACGTGGCGCCCCGTCTTGATGTGCCCCGCATACTGCACACAGTTGGCCATGACATTATTATCGCCGATATCGCAGTCATGACCGAGATGGCAGTACGCCATCATGTAACAGTCCTCGCCCAGACGGGTGTATCGATTATGGTCCGGCAAGCCAGCATGGATCGTGACGCACTCTCGAAGGACCGACCGCGCACCGACTACAACGCCTGTATCCGGAGCATCCTTGGAGCCGATGCTCTGTGCGCGGCCACCGAGTGCCGCGCCGGAGAACACCTCCACCTGCTCCCCCAGATGAACAGCGCCCGTCAGCGTCACACGGCCGTGAAGCTTCACCCCATCGGAAAGAACCGCACCCGCCCCAATCTCGCAAAACGGGCCAATCTCCACGCCGGTCCCAATCTGCGCACCATCATGGACGACAGAAGAAGGGTGAACTTTCGCGGTCATTTTGGCTTCTTCCGCTGGCGGATCTGTTTGTTGACCCAGGCGACCTCGCGCATGTACTCGCGCAGGGGCCGCGCCGGTGTTCCACCCCATGTCTCTCCATCGGGGATATCTCGAAACACACCCGATCCAGCGGCAAGGCTCGAGCCAACGCCGATGCGAACATGGTCCGCAACGCCAGCGCGTCCGCCGAGACGTGCACCGTCGCCGATCGTGCAACTTCCCGATATTCCGCCATAGGCCGCAATGGCCACATCTCGGCCCACCACAACATTATGGCCGATGTGGCAGAGATTATCGATCTTGGACCGCTCGCCAATAATCGTGTCATCGAACGCCCCCCGATCGACAGTCGAGTTCGCACCGATGGTGACATCATCCTGCAGGATGACGCGGCCGAACTGGGGAACATCTTCCGCGCCGTCCGCGCTACCGATCACACCAAACCCTGCCTGGCCGATGCGGACACCGGATGCCAGGGTCACCCGGTCTCCAATCAAAGCGCATTCAATACTGAGATGGGCACCAAAAACACAATCGCGTCCAATCTGGACGCCAGGACCGATGACAGTGCCGGGACCAATCAGAGTTCGTTCTCCAATCGCAGCTCCGGCACACACGATAACACCATCAGAAATCTCAGCACTGGGATGTACCTTCGCATCGCTCGAGACTCCAGCTTGGCTTGCCACGAGTGGCCGCACCTTGAACAAGGCCCCGCCTGCTCTTGCATGCATCAGTCTAGGCGCGTCGCAGATCAGCGCGGCGACGCCGTTAGGCAAATGCTCCGCTGCGTCTTCCTTTACCAGGCATGCAACCGCATGCGGGCTGACACTTTTAGCGTCTTCAGGCTTACCTTCGAAAAAACAAACATCCCCGGAAACTGCGGAGGTCGATGACGACACGCCCGTAGCTTCCAGGGATGGATCACCTATCAAGCTAGCCTTCGCCAGTTCCGCCCACTTCTCCAACGTCACAGCCCCGTCGGACGCGAAAA
>JBCBGZ010000062.1:0-16036 GCA_038526245.1 Pseudomonadota bacterium | reverse complement strand
AAGAGGTCGCCGATCTGGTCGTTTTCCTCTCCAGCGAGGACTCCCGCTACATTTCGGGGCAGGAGCATGTCATCGACGGCGGAATGACAGCGCGGTGAGGGGGCTCGGTTTGGGCCTTTTCAATCGGTGACTTCACTCGTACTGGATTTCGGCCTTTGGTTTGCTATTGGTCAGTGAGAGCCTTTATGTCTCCAATACGACTTCGATGCCGATGGCTTGACCTTCTGTGTCGATGAGAAGCCATGCGCTGCACGCAATGTGCCTCGATTGCTTCGCGTACAAATTCTCTAACCAAAGAATGAGGCTGACCGGATTACCGTCGCCAACTTGGAGGACTATTTTAGAGTTGTGATTCGGGCCACCCGCTAAAATAGTTTTCTCATCAGCCCGCAACTCATGCTGAAGGTATAGTATCTCTATTCGAATTAATATGTTGTGGCTGTCGAATTCAATAACGGCGGGCATATCTGTGCCAGCACGAGAATATTCGTTCCTTTCAGTCCAAAAGAAAAGGTGATGATGGACTCCCAACTCGTCATGTCGATCAATATGGAAGTTTGTTGCAGCCATACCTGTATAAATACACATACAAGCACTCTTACAAGCGCATCATGCCTCACGTTCGACCAGACTGTAATATGTTCCCATTGCCAACAAAATCCGACGCTGGCGGACGATCTAGACGCGACCCAAGTCGATCATTGGCCAATTCATCACCGGCGACCACTGCTGGCGGCCTCCGACCTTTCTAGTGGCGGATCGCTCCTAAAGCGCACCACACACGTGGCCGCCGTCGACCGTGAGGCAACTGCCGGTTATATAGCTACCCGCATCGCTGGCGAGCAAAAGAAGCGCACCGTCGAGCTCGCCCATCTCGCCAATTCGGCGCATGGGGATGCGTTTGACCATGGAGGCGGCGTAGTCGCTCTCTAGGAAATCGTCATTGATCTCGGTCTTGAAATAACCCGGCGCGATGGCGTTCACGCGGATGCCATAGCGCGCCCAGTCCAGCGCCAGCAGGGAGGTGAGGTGTGCCACGGCAGCCTTGGAGCTGGCATAGGCGGCGCTGCCCGCGGCGGCGCGGAAGGCCGTGATCGACGCGATGTTGATGATGGATCCGCCTTTTCCAGCTTCGATCATCTGCTGGGCGGCGGCCTGGGCCACCCAGAACACGCCATGGGCGTTGACGTCATAGACCCAGCGCCACTCATCGGCCGGGGTGTCGATGGCCCGGCTCGCGCCGGCGACACCGGCATTGTTCACCACGATATCTGCCGCGCCGACCTCCGCGAAGGCCGCCTTCACCGCATCGGGATCGCTCACATCCAGGGCAACTGCCTTGGCCTGTCCGCCTGCCGCCTCAATCTCTGTAACCAGTGCTTCCAATCGGTCCGCCCGTCGCGCAGCGACGGTCACGGCCGCGCCATTGGCCGCCAGCACTTTGGCGAACTGTACGCCGAAGCCCGATGAGGCGCCGGTGATGAAAGCGGTTTTTCCTGCGAGATCGGCGGTCAGCATGGGCGGGCGTCCTACACGTTGCGATGGGGTGCGGAGTGGCGCCACTCTTGAAGGAGTGTGCGTACGGCGGAAACGAAAGCCAGGGGCTGGTCCAGCATAACATGGTGTTGGGCGTGGGGGATCGAGATAAACGGCACCTGTCTGCCCAGGCAGTCCAGCATGAAGTCGCGCACATCATTGCCCATGAGGATGGACTGCTCGCCCCGAATGATGGCTGTGCGACACCCGGTGGCCCGCAACAGGGCGCCGGGATCGTCCATGCCTGTGAAGTTTTGCCAGATGCCGGGGTCGAATTTCCAGGTCCAGCCTGGCTCGCCCCGATCGCCGATTCCCTCTTTCAGGGAATGTCGGGCGATATAGTCCATGATGAAATGGTTTTCGCAGGGCTGGGGCGGGGCAAGCCGGAAGCGCGCAAGTGCATCGGCAAGCGTGGGATAGACGCGATTGCCCCGAGGGCGGGTGGGTGGCCCCATCTGCTTGCCGCCGGGCGGGTTGACCCGCGTATCCACAGTGATTGTCCCGCCGAGCCGCGCGCCGTGCTTTGCAGAAACAAGGAAAGTTGCGAAGCCCCCGAAGCTGTGGGCGCAGATGATCGGCTTGGCAGACCGGTCGAAAAATCCCGCATCAGCAAGAACGGCCATTTGCTCATCGGCAAAGCCCTGAAGGCTGTAGGCGTCCCGCCACTCACTGTCGCCCATGCCGGAAAAGGTCATGGCGGCGACCTGATGGTGCTCCGTCAAGTAGGGCGCGATGAAGTCCCACCAGTGGGCATGGGCGCCATTGCCATGCACCAGCATCAGGCCGGATTTGTCGGCATCCCCCCAGACCTGATAGCGGACCTGCGCGCCTTCCACATCGACAAATCGCTCCTCATACGGCGTGGCAACGGCTTTGGAGAACCAATCGGGCGCCGTTGGCGCTCCTCCGCCATACTCGGCCAGCGGAGTCGGGTCGAAGTCCTGGGGAACAGTTTCAGCCATGGGCGTAGATATGCCCCCGGGCGATTATTCGGCAATCGGTGACGTTGCGGAGGCTAACCCAGATACCAGCCGGACACGGCCTGGCGCGGCCCGCCCGCAAAGGGTGCCACATAGGTGACCGCATGCACCTTCTCGACCGAGAACAGGTCCAGCGTGTTGAAGCCCGGCGTGAAGGCGAGCTTTGGCGTGCCATCGGGATCGTAGAATTGCAGCAGACCACCCCAGTCAGGATGCCATCTCTGGGTCAGGCCCCAGACAAAGGCCAGCTTTCGGTTTTCGCCGCGCGGGCTGTCTGTGTGGCGCGTAAGATAGTGGCCGGGTCGAAACTGGGTGAGCTGTGCATCGGCTTTCGCGACGCCGCTGAGGCCCGTCAGCTTGCCAACAAAATCCAGGACGTCTCGGCTCATCAGGTCATTTGCCATCGCCGTGACAGGCGCGGGCATGGCGGGCTGGCCATCATCGCTGGTCAGACTGCGGCTGAAATAGGCAAATCCCTCACCATTGCGCGCAGACTCAACGAGGGTTTGGTTGAACCCCATCCTTTTCTCATCGGGCCACGTTGGGATTTCCCGGGGGTCGACCCGGCCTACGCCTTCCTTTGCGCCGTAGGAGAGGGTCCAGTCCGTAATCGTGGTCGCGGCTGTAGCGACGGCATCGGCACGCTCGGGTTTCAAAGCGCCGGCCAGACGAACGTGTCCATGGGTTCGGAACACAGCGGCGGCGGCATTCAGGTCGAAACCACCGTCAATATCGGGATTGAGAAGGGTCATGGCGGATGTTTAGAATGCGCGCGTTAGAAATGCGAGCTTCACTCTGCGTCGATCACGGAATATTTTGGCGCCAGATCCATCACAGGAGCCTTCCCCATGTCGGGTGTTTTCATCTCCTATCGCCGTGACGATGCCGCCGCATCCGCCGGCAGACTGTTCGACCATCTCTCCGCGCGGCTGGGCCGCGAGGAAGTATTCATGGATGTCGACGGGATCGAAATTGGCGTCGATTTCCACCAAGTCATCTCAGAGAAGGTGGCCGCATGCGACGCCCTGATCGCCATAATCGGCCCGCGCTGGTTGAGCGAACGGTTGAAAGACGAAGGTGATTTTGTCCGCATCGAGATTGCGGCCGCGCTTGAGCGCGATGTCCGCGTCGTGCCGGTCTTGCTGGATGGGGCGGTCATGCCATCATCGGAACAATTGCCCCAGGAGCTGAAACCGCTGGCGCGGCGCAATGCAGCAACGCTGAGCCATATGCGGTTCGTCGAGGATGCAGGACGCCTCGCTGAGGCGTTGGAGCGGATCATCATGCCCGGTGAGTCACCCCCTCCCGTTGCGGAGCCGACACCTCCGATGGCGCCGACCGCACAGCCCGTCGGCGCGCTGGATGAAGGCCTCAAACGTTTCGAGTGCGATGACCAGCTCCATGTGGGCGACATTCCGGACTCGAAACTGATGAATGCGCGTTTGAAATGCGGTGTGCCGGAGGGCGAGAATGTGCTCGCCCTGGTCGATTTCACGGTGATGAAAAACGCCAATGATGCAATGGTTTTGACGCCGGTGGGACTGCGCGTGAACCATTCATCGGGCGACTTTGACCAGCCGCAGTTTATTCCAATGGCAGACTTGTTGGCCAACCCGATTGAAAAGCATGGCTGGTGGCAAATCCGCCTGGGCGGAACCCGCATCACCGTGAGCGGCGGGCCCGACCGTCAGATACTGATCGATTTCCTCGAGGCGATCAAAGCGGACCTGGCTTGACGTCATAGTCTGCGCCGGACGATTTTTCGGCTGACCCGATCCGCGCCCCGCCTTCAACCGTGACATCGGCTCCCGATGAGACGTCAATGTTCACTGTGCCGGTCAGGTAGGCGTCAATGTCTGCGCCGGAGGAGGCTTCGAGGTTGCCATCGACGCAGCGCAGGGCCGAGGCGTCGATATCAGAGCCCGAAGACGCGTCTGCGCGCAGAGTTTCGCAAGTGCCTTCAATGTCGACATCTGCTCCGGAGGACGACTCGACGTCGAAATCTCCAGCGCTGATCCCCTTTACGAAGACGTCTGATCCCGATGAAGCGTCCACTTCGACGAGGTTCGGCCCTAGAACCGTGACGGTTGCGTTGAGGCGGTCGCCCCAACCCCAGCCATTCTTGCGGACCCGGCCAATCTCCAGCGTGTCGCCGCTGCGCTCGATTCGGACATCTTCAATGTCCCCGCGGCGCACTTCGATATCGATCGTGTAGGCGTCTGAAACTTCATACTCAACGTTCAGGCCAGCGGACGCCGACAAGCGCTTCACGCCGTTCAGGTCTGTGGCGTCGCCCGTGGACTCGGCATTGGCGGTGTCGAAAGACGATGTTGTGTAGACGCAGGCCGTAAGTGCCACCAGGGCGGCTGAGCCGATGAGGAAGCGTGTCATGGGAAGATCCTTTCGAGAAGAGCGGAAACTGGCTTGACTGAATTTTCTCGATATTCAATATGCAGATATTGTTTGTCAATAAGGAGCTTGTCGAAAATGAAACCTTTCTTCGCCGCTGCGGCCCTCGCCACCGCCATTGCGCTGCCCGGCTGTGTGATCATCGATGCTGACGAGGATGATTTCACTGCAGATTTTGAGCGCACCAGTTCCCGCACCGTCCATGGCGCGCTTGTTGAGGAAAATGCCGTGTCGATCTGGGTGCGCAGCAATGGCTGTACGTCAGAGGCGGACTTCTCATTTGATGTCGATCGCGAGTCCGACCGGCTCTATTCCGTTGAGTTCCGCCGCGACGATGCGGACACCTGCCGCGCCGCGCCCACAATTGAGCAGCTTTCCTGGACCTTCGACCGGCTGAACATTCCCGAAGGTAGCCGGGTGATCATGAAACACGCGGTACGCAGCTAACGCTTAGCCGTCTTCCCGATACGCCAGCACGCCAAGGCTGGCGAAGAGGGCAAACAGGGCCGGTGACCATGCCGCTATGTAAGGCGGTGCGGCGCCGGCCGAGCCCAGGCTGGACGATAGCTGGGTGACGAAAAACAAGCCGACGGCCGAGCCTGCGCCGATGGCGATCAGCCGGGACGTACCTCCCAGGCGCGAAAGGCGCAGACACACCAGCGCCCCGATTAATGCCATGGAGATGTAGAGCACCGGCGACGCCAGGAGGCTCCAATATCGCATCCTGTAACGCGAGGCATCGAGCCCGGCTGATGCTGTCTGGCCGATAAAGCGCGGCAGGTCCCAAAATCCGATCGTATTGGGCGAGGCGAACCGATCCAATAGCCGGTCTGCGTCCAGGTCTGTGGGGATGGAAAGATAATCGCGTTGAATGCCTGCGCTGCCCGGCGTGTTCTCGATCAGGTTTTCAAGCTGCCAGAACCCGTTTCGGATGAGGGCGCGCTCTGCATCAATTCGGCGAACAAATTCGAACAGTTCCGTGGGTTGCCCGTTTAAGATCACGCGCTCTTCTTCGAGAATCTTCACGCCCCGCAGCTCCGATCCGTCGACGACTTCCTCCGCGTAGATCACCATCTGGCGCTCCTGATCGCCCTGGCGCAGCCAGATATCCCCGCCAGCCGTCGCTGCGGCGCGGGCCGGTGCGCCATCTTGCAGGAGTTGAGCACGCGCGGACTCAAAGCCCGCCGTCAAATGCGCGCCCACCGGGTTCAGAACGGTCATGGAGAACACGCCGATCAGGCCCGCCATGACAATGAGCGGGGTCAGGAAACGCCATGCAGACATGCCACTGGCACGGATAATGGAGAGTTCTGCGCGGCGATTGAGTTGGGTGTAGGCGATCATGGCCGAGATCAGGATCGCAAAGGGCAGGGTCTGCTCGATCAGCATCGGAAGCTTCATAAGCGACAGCTGCACAGCCTGTATAACCGACAGCTCCACATCGCCGCCCACGGTGCGAAGCTGTTCGACCACATCGACCAGCATGATGGCGAGGATGAATATGGACAGGACAAGCCCGAGCCCCTGCAAACACTGCAAGAGGATATAGCGGGATATGCGCGGAAACAAGGTCATGCGGTGGCGGCCTCATCCTCGCCGAGGCGTTCGCGCAGGAGGAAGCGCCGCGTGCGCGCAGCCTTCAGGCTGGAGCCGCGCATGAAGCTGAGCCAGGCCACCACGACAATGACCGAGAGCGGCACGCCCCATTGGGCAATGTTCAATAAGGGATCGCTGGCGGCGGCCGACTGGACCGAGAGTTGAACAATCACCAGTCCGAGGGCGCCTGCCGTAGCGAACGCGATGCGCTTTGAATATCCGCGCCTTGAGAAGTCTCCCCCGATTACCGCCATGACGGCGATCATGGCCATGGCGATGTTCAATAGCGGCATGGTCAGTCGCGCGTGTCCCTCCGCCATGAATGAATCGGCATTGCGCACTTCTAGATAGTTCTTCCGATCCACGAAAAAGAGCTCATTCAGGTATCGGTCTGAGCTTTTCAGGGTCACCTCGCCCTCTTCGGCCATGAAGGGCGCCAGGTCGAATGTGTATTGGTCAAAATCGAGGATTGAGAGGGACGCGTTTTCGTAGAGGTCGTGTATCTGGCCATTGCGCATGACGATGGCTGGCGTGCCGTCGACACGGATCACTGTGCCCTCTTGAGCGAGATAGTCGACCCGGCGGTTTGGATCCCGCCCATCGGAAATCAGAATGCCGCGCAGGTCATCGCCCTGGCTGTCGCGCGCATAAAACGTGAGTTGATCGTCGGCCTCTGTGAATTGTCCAGGCTGGATCAGCGCCGCGACGAGATCCTGGCGAATATCGGCCACGTTCTCGCGAAGGGTGCGCTGGGCCGTGGGCTGAACCCAGAGATTGATGGACAAGTGCACCACCGCAGCCATGCAGGCCAGCCGGATAATGGGTGAGGCCACTTGCCACCGCGCCATTCCCGCGGCCTGGGCCACGACAATTTCATTGTCCTTGTGAATGCGGTTTAGCGACCAGACCGCGGCGATAAACAGGGCAAGCGGTGTCAGCAACGCGATCACCTGCGGTGCGCCAAGCATGACAATGTAGAAATAGGTGAGCGCCGACTGCCGGTTCTCAATAATCAGGTCCGTCTGGGACAGCCCCTGGGCCAACAGAGCCAGAAGCGCCAGTCCGCCTACGATGGTGACAACCGTACGCAGGACTTCGCCGAACAGGTATTTCTGAATCCGGTTCATGGGGCGGGGCGGAGCTCCTATGGGGCAATCGCTGCGCGAGAGTATGGAGTGGGCGACGGAATTTCCCAAGTAGCGAGTTGCACCGCCCGCGTCGATGGCTAAGTGTCACCCCAGATGGAGAGTTTACAGATGAAAATCAGTTTCAAGAGTTCCGCCGATGCAGATATCCAGGCGATGATTATCGATGACGGCGCGGGTCTTCCCGATGCTGCCAAGGCCCTAGACGACGCGTCTGGCGGCCTGTTGACCGAAGCACTGGCCGCCGAGCGGTTTACCGGGAAACTTGGCCAACTGGCGATCGTGGTGATGCCGAAATCCGTTGAGGCGCGCCGGGTCGTGCTCATCGGCGGGGGCAAACCGGCCGACCGGAAGCCTGCAACCTATGAGAGGATCGGCGCGGAACTTGTCAAATCCCAGGCGATGAGCGGATTCAAATCCCTGGCGCTTAGCGTGGATGCGCCAGAGCATGCTGCCAGCGCAGCCGCGGGCGCCAAGCTCGCTGCCTATCGCTTTGACACTTACTTCACCAAGCTGAAGGACGACCAGAAGCCGAACTTGACGGACTTCACGGTGATTACTGAAGAGGCGTCTGCCGCCGAAGAGGCCTTCGTGCCCCTGGACGCGGAAACCGCTGGCACGTGCCTCGCCCGTGACCTGATGAACGAGCCCCCGAACGTGCTCTATCCCGAGAGCTTTGCCGCACGCGCCAAAGCGCTGGAGGCGGAAGGACTTGAGGTCGAAATCCTAGGCGAAGAGAAGATGAAAGCGCTCGGCATGGGCTCCCTGCTCGGCGTGGGGCAGGGCTCCATCCGAGAGAGCCAGCTAGCGATCATGAAATGGAATGGCGGCGGCAGCGAGGATCCTGTCTGCCTGGTTGGTAAGGGTGTCTGCTTCGACACGGGCGGTATCTCCCTGAAGCCCGGCGCTGGCATGGAAGACATGAAGGGCGATATGGGCGGCGCCGCGGCGGTCACCGGCGCCATGCTTGCCTTGGCCCGGCGTAAGGCGAAGGCAAACGTGATCGGTCTTATCGGTCTCGTCGAGAACATGCCCGACGGCAACGCTATCCGTCCCGGCGATATTCTGACCTCCGCATCGGGCCAGACCATTGAAGTGCAGAACACTGACGCTGAAGGCCGCCTCGTGCTCGCCGATGTGCTTTGGTACGCCCAGGAACACTTCAAGCCGCGCGCGATCGTGGACCTGGCCACGCTCACCGGCGCGATCGTCATCTCCCTCGGCCATGAGCATGCCGGCCTGTTCTCCAACAATGACGAGTTGGCGGGCGCCATTGAAGGCGCGGTTGAGGCGTCCGGCGAGAAGGTCTGGCGTCTGCCCCTGGGCGAGGCCTATGACGGGCTGCTCAAGTCCAAATTCGCGGACATGCGCAACATTGGCGGTCGCGCTGCGGGCTCCATCACGGCGGCGCAGTTCCTCCAGCGCTTCGTGAACAAGGACGTCGCCTGGGCTCACCTGGATATTGCGGGCGTCGCCTGGCGCGAAGGCAACAAGCCTGCCAGCGATCCCAGCTGGCCCTCCGGCTTCGGCCCCCGCCTGCTCAGCCGCATGATCGCGGAGAAATACGAGGGGTAGGCGATGAGCGCCCCCGAATGGTGGTTTTACCATCTGGAGAAGACCGGGCCGGAGCGGGCTGCGGGACCTTTGCTTGAGAAGTGTCTTGAGCGGGGCTGGCGGGTGTTGGCAGTGAGCGCCGATGACAGCCGCCGCGCCGCGCTCGATGCTGGGCTGTGGACCTATTCCGACGACAGCTTCCTGCCCCATGGCCAGGCCGAGGCGGCGGGGCTCGACCCCACGCGCCAGCCCATCCTGATCTCAGGCGCGCTCAAGAATGAGAATGAGGCCGCAGCCGTCCTGTTGCTCGATGGGACAGAAGCCCCGACCGATGCGCCCTTCGAGCGCTGTATGGTGATGTTCGAGGGCGCAGACACGAAAACCCGCGACATCGCCCGTGCCCAATTCAAAGCTGCCAAGGATGCAGGCCTGACCTGCCGCTACTTCCAACAGACCTCAAAAGGCGGCTGGAAGGAAGCGGGGAAGTAGCCTCGAAACCTTAGGGCAAGTTCAGCTGCCAGGAGACGCCGAACTTGTCGTTGACCCAGGCGAAGCGCTGGCTGAAGCCGTAATTGTCCACCGGCATCAAGGCACTGCCGCCATCCATCAGGGCGTCATAGAGCCCATCCTGCTCGGCGGTGTCGCTGCAGGTCACGAAAAAGGATGTGGCGGGCGTAAAGGTAAAATTGTGCGAGATCGGACTGTCCGTGCACATCACTTCCTGTCCGGCCATGCGGAACTTCGCCGTCATCACCGTGCCGGGCTTTCCGGGGCCTTCCGCGCCAAAGCGGGTGACCTCGAGGATTTCGCCATCCTCAAAAAGGGACGTGTAGAACGTCATGGCGCTATCGGCCTTGCCGTCCTCAAACATCAGGAATGTGTTCATTGCGCCTGCCATGGAGCGCTCCTCAGATCGGTTCTTTGTCGGCGGGCGGCTTACCCGGCAGGCTGAGCAGCGTGACCACAAACCCCACAGCCGCGACCAGTCCAAGCGTCGCGGCAAGCTTGCCGAGGTCAGCCGGAAGCGAGCCTGCCCATATCAGGGCAAGCGCTGGGTAAAGCGCCGCCGCCATCGCGACCAGCACCACGATTTTCAGATAGGCGAGAATATGGCCCATGGGTTCAGTCCTCCTGCCGAGACGGTAACACAGACAGGCTGTTTCGAGAAAATCCCGGCACAAGCACAAAACATTACCGCCAGGTCATTTTCTTGGTGTGTCAGCCTTGACCGTGCCGCGACTTGAACGGCAGGTCGGGCGGAGTGTTTTCTCCTGAATGTAGAGTGTTTCCATGCTGATGGCCTTGCTTCTCGGCGTTTCTCAAATTGCCGCGGCGCCTACAACTGAGGCGGACCCTGACGGTTTGCCGCTGGCGGTCTATCAGATGATTAGCCTCGCTGCCCGCGATCAAAACGACGCTGCAGATCTTGGCGCTGTCACGGCGGCGGCCAAAATGGCCTATCCCGAACACATCGACGAGATTGATGGACTTCTGGAGTTCCTGCGCACGCCATCCGATGAGCCCGACCTTTTGCTAACCCCCTCAACGGTCGCAGCTGCGGACCCGCCGCGTTGGAACTACTTCCGGGACTGGGGCGGTCGTGTCGCGTTTTCCGCAGGCTCATCACAGGGCAATTCCGATACGTCCCGGTTGGGGCTAAAAACCCGGCTCAGCCGCGCCGAACAGGGGCGGGCGGACCAGCTGGATGTTTATGCCGACACAGCGGAAAACCGAGGTGAAACCAGCCAGCGCCGTTGGGGAGTCGCTTACCAGATTGACTCAACGGTCCGCGACGGAATCCACGGTTATCTTCGCGGATCCCATGATGCCGATGCATTCTCCGGATTTGAGCACCGCACATTTTTTGGCGGCGGTATCGGGACAGACCTGATTGACCGAGACGCTGCGAAGTTGAAGGCCGAACTTGGGCCTGGATACCGGTTTTCCGTGATTGAAGGTGAAGAGGGCACACAGGGAGATTGGGTCCTCTATGGAGCCTTGTTGGGCGACTGGACGCTTCAGGGCGATATCGGCTTTGAGCAGTCGATGCGTGTTACGCTTTCAGAGCCGACCAACACGCTGGTTTCGTCGTCATCGCTGCAGTTCCGGGTCTCTCGCGCGATCCGCGCAGGGCTTTCTTATGAGGTGCGCTACGAAACTGATCCGCCGGAAGATAACCAGCGCCGGGACTCCACTTTCAAACTGGACCTGAGTTATGGATTTTAAACCCTGTTGGCCGGGGTATTGGGCGAACCTGTCACTCTGTTGATATCTGAGGTTGCTGCGCGTAGCCGGCCCCGCTATAGGCCGCGCAACACTCGATTTCCCCAAGACCCCAGGAGCCCCAAATGGCTGTCCAGCATACGTTTTCCATCATCAAGCCCGACGCCACCGAGCGGAACCTCACAGGCGCGATCAACAAGGTGATCGAAGACGCCGGCCTGCGCATTGTTGCCCAGCGCCGCATCCACATGACCGACGCCCAGGCCGGTCGCTTCTACGAAGTCCACTCCGAGCGTCCCTTCTATGGTGAACTGGTCGAGTTCATGACGTCGGCGCCGGTCGTTGTGCAGGTTCTGGAAGGCGAAAACGCGGTCGCGAAATACCGCGAAGTCATGGGCGCAACGAACCCGGAAGAGGCCGCAGACGGCACCATCCGCAAACTGTTTGCCAAGTCCATCGGCGAGAACTCCGTGCACGGATCCGACAGCGAAGAGAACGCTGCCATCGAGATTGCCCAGTTCTTCTCCCTCTCCGATATCGTCGGATAGGCAGTCTTGCTCGAGCCATGCGTCGGGCCTCGCCTGTCGCGATGGATCGCGCTCAAGACCGTGACAGCCCAGCATACTAGGAAAGCCCGCCCTGCCCGGCGGGCTTTTCTTTTGCGGCTCTCTCCGCCACCCTGCGTGAAAACAGGTACGCGGGAGGAGACAATGGCGAAGGCCCAGGATGAAGCGCTGAAGGCGCGCGCAGCGGCAGTGATCCCGGGCGGGATGTATGGCCACCAGTCCGTCGCGACCTTGCCCGATGGCGCGCCGCAGTTTTTCTCCCGCGCCAAGGGCGCCTATCTGTGGGACACCAGCGGAAACCGCTACATCGATTTCATGTGTGGGTATGGGCCGAACCTGCTGGGCTACGGCCATGAAGAGATAGACGCGGCTTATACTGCGAAGCTTGCTGAAATTGACGCCGCAACGGGACCCAGCCCGGTCATGGTGGAGCTCGCTGAGGCTTTTACGGGCATGATCGGCCATGCCGACTGGGCGATGTTTTGCAAGAACGGCACAGATGCCAGCTCCATGGCCCTGCTCACGGCGCGGGCCTATCGCGGGCGCCGGAAGGTGATCTTCGCCAAGGGCGCGTATCACGGCGCTGCGCCCTGGTGCACGCCTTTACCCGCAGGCACCGTGGCGGAAGACCGAGCCCATTTCATCTACTGCGAGTACAATAGCGCAGAGAGCTTGCAGGCGGCGGTGGACGAGGCCGGCGACGATTTGGCAGCGATTTTCTGTGCGCCGTTCAAGCATGACGTGCTGGTGGATCAGGAACTGCCGGAGCCAGATTATGCGCGACTGGCGCGAAAGGTCTGTGACGAGCGAGATGCGCTGCTGGTGGTCGACGATATTCGCGCTGGTTTCCGGTTGGCGCGGGACTGCAGTTGGAGCGCGCTTGGGGTTGAGCCAGACCTCTCGCTCTGGGGAAAAGCGATCGCCAATGGTCATCCGATCTCTGCGTTGCTTGGCAACGACCGTGCGCGCGAAGCCGCAGGCAAAATCTATGTCACGGGCTCGTTCTGGTTTGCCGCTGCTGCAATGGCCGCCAGCCTGAAAACGCTCCGGATCCTGTGCGACAGCGACTATCTGGAGCACATGCAGGGCCTCGGCGAACGCCTGCGGGACGGTCTTGCCAGCCTGGCAGAGACCCATGGCCTGCCACTGAGCCAGACCGGGCCGGTGCAGATGCCCTTGATCATGTTTGATGGCGAGGGGGCCAAGGACCTCGCCCTTGGCTCCGCCTTTGTCAGCGCCATGCTTGAGCAAGGCATCTACTTCCATACCTACCACAACATGTTCATCGGCGCGGCGATGACCCAGGCCGACATTGACCAGACCCTGGAGGCGGCGGAAACCGCCATGAAGGGCCTGGCTGTTCCGGCTTAGACCCGCTCCACGATGATCGCCGGGGCCATGCCGCCGGCTGCGCACATCGTGACGAGGCCGCGTTTCTGGCCCGTGCGCTCCAATTCGTCGACGATGGTGCCGATGAGGATGGAGCCCGTGGCGCCAATGGGGTGTCCCAGGGCCATGGCACCGCCATTCACGTTGACCTTCTCCCGGTCGAGCTCGAGATCACGGATGAATTTCTCGGCCACGACGGCAAAGGCTTCGTTGATCTCGAACAGGTCGATGTCATCGACCGTCAGCCCGGCTTTTTCGAGCACCTTTTTCGCGGCCGGAACGGGCGCATTGAGCATAAGCGTCGGGCAGTCCCCCATATTTGCCGTTGCGATGATCCTTGCCCGGGGTGTCCAGCCATTCTTCTCCATGGCGGCCTCTGACGCCAGCAGCAGCGCCGCCGCGCCGTCGACCACACCCGACGAGTTTCCGGCATGGTGAACATGGTCGAACCCATCATTCAGCTGGGGGTATTTCTGCGTAATCAGGGAGCCATAGGTCGTCCCATCCTCATCCACCGGGATGCCGGCCCACATATCGAACACGGTCTTGAGACCGGCGAGGCTCTCCATTGTGGTGCTGGGGCGGGGAAATTCTTCGGTGTCGAGGGCGAGGGAGCCATCCTCATTGTGGACGGGCACCAGCGATTTGTCGAAACGGCCTTCTTCAATGGCGCGGGCTGCGCGCTGCTGGCTGGTGCAGGCGAGCTCGTCAACGGCTTGTCGGTCGATCCCTTCCAGCGTGGCAATGGCATCGGCGCACACGCCTTGCTGCGACTGGGGATGCATTTTGCGTAGGGTCGTGTTGCCCGCGTCCAGCATGGGCGGCACTTTCGGGTCCGCCGTGGCTGAGGTGTAGCTCATCATCTCCGTACCACCGGCGATGACCACATCTTCCATGCCGGACATGACCTGGGCCGCCGCGAGATTGACCGATGTGATGCCGGACCCACAGAAGCGGTCGAGCGTGACGCCCGACGCCTTCGTGTCGTAGCCCGCCTGCAGCGCCGCCATGCGGCCGAGGTCAGCGCCCTGGGCGCCGCGCTGGCTGGACGTGCCCCAGATGATGTCGTCCACGTCCGCCGTATTCAGATCATTGCGATCGCGCAGGGCTGCGAGCACCGTTGCGCCGAGATGTTGGGGATGCAGATGCGCCAGGGCGCCCTTGCCCTGTTTGCCGATCCCGCGGGGGGTGCGGCAACTGTCGATGATGAATGCGTCAGCCATGGAAATCCTCCTGATGTGTCCGTCTTGGTGCGGTGTCTTGGGGATCATGATTGCGCAACCTGCGCTCGGTTCAAGATGAGACCTCGCGGAAAGCTGGCCGAAGCCGCTTTGTTTGCTAGTCTTGCCAAGAGGGCGCCCGATGCGCCCCCCCATAAGGAGGACACGCCATGCCGAGGCTGAAACAGGCAGGTCGCGAGGCGGGAAATGCCTATGCCGACCGCATCTTCGACATGTTGTTCGGCGAAGGTGCGGACCCGCTCACGGCAAAGGGCACGCCCACCGGCACGCCAGGCAATTGGTGGACAGTGTTCAACATCGTGCCCGACGCGTTCAACCACACGACCGAAGGCTTCCGTTTCTACCGTTCTCCCGACCGCAAGATCGACCCGAAGCTGCGCGAGCTTGGCCAGACCCGGGCAGGCTACGCGGTGGGCTCGCAATTCGTCTTCTCACAACACTGCAAGGCCTCGCGCGATGTGGGGCTCACTGAGGTGCAGATCGCTTCGATCCCCCACTGGCAGACGGCGGATTGCTACAGCCCGGTAGAGCGCGCCGTGCTGGCCTACACCGACGCGTTGGTGCTCGAGCGGGGACGCGTGCCCGACGGTGTGTTTGCGGCGCTCAAGGCGGCTTTGTCAGACGAGGAGATCCTGGAGCTGACCTACATCACCTGCACGTACATGATGCATGCGGTGATGAGCCGGGCTCTGCGTCTGGAATATGATGACGTGGATGAGCGCGTGGTGGAAATCGCCGCGCCCGGTGAGGCGGGGGATGTGATGGGTATGGTGGACGAAAAGGGAGACGGATAATGGCGTATCACCACCTGGCTTTGGCCACAGAGGACATGGCCGCGACCCATGCCTTCTACGAAGGCGTGATGGGGTTTGAGCTTGTAAAGGTTGAGATCGCGCCCATTCGCGAAGGCGGTTGGGGCAAGCACTTCTTTTATCGCATGGATGGCGACGACAACCGTTTCATCGCGTTCTGGGAGCTGCACGACACGCCGACTCAAGGTGCCCACCAATTTGATTTGAACAAAGCGGCCAATCTGCCCGCGGGCACAAATCACATCTCCTTTACCGCGCAGTCCAGGGAAGAACTGGACGACTGGCGGGCGCGTTGGAATGCGGCCGGCCATGACGTTCTGGAAATCGACCATAATTGGTGCCACTCGGTTTATACCCATGATCCCAACGGCAATTTCGTCGAGTTCTGCCTGACGACCGGCAGCTTCACCGGCGCGGACCGGGAGCGCGCTCTTGCGGCGCTGGACGAGACCGAGTTCAATCCCAGTCCGGCTCCAGCCAAGATCAAGCCCTGGCCAGCCAAGAAGCCTGCAGCCTAGTTGTTCCGAAAGTGTGGCTCCGCGAGTAGGACTCGAACCTACGACCGGGCGATTAACAGTCGCCTGC
>JBCBGZ010000061.1:0-16344 GCA_038526245.1 Pseudomonadota bacterium | reverse complement strand
GAAATCGCCGGGAACGGACGGTCACGCTTCGACAGGGAGTGTCCTTTTTCGGCGGCGAAGCAGACACTATCGTTTTCGCCCATTCCTATGCACGACGAGTTCAAGGTGACTGATGGAGTGTGGCTTGAAGCACGCCAATAAAAAGACTATGGTCTATTTTTGGATGTTCATCTGATAGGCGGTTTCAATTGAACCTGATCTCGACCATTTCGCCAGAAGAAAACGAGTTCAATCATGCGTGGCTGAACCGAATCAAAGCGGAGATTGGCGTAGATCTGATGGGTGTTCTGGCAGTCGAGGAAGATTCCCATCCCGATTTCGTTGCTGGGGTGAAAACGTTCCTGCCAAAAGCGAGGGCTGCGGTCATCATCATGAATGAGATGGCGTCCGAAACACTGAACCTCGTCAAGCATCCGGCCAAATATATGGGCAAGCCCAAGACCGGCGAGATGCTCGCCCCGCATGTGGATCAGGTCACGGCTGAACTTGATCTTGCGAACGCCCAGCTTGCCAGGATCCTGAAACGTGAGGGCTATCGCAGCATATCATTGCCGCGGCGGTTGCCGAGATTTCCGACCGGCAAGTTCCCGCTCTCCTTCTGCCACATCGCAGAAGCGGCCGGCATGGGCACCATCGGCACCCACACACTGATCATAACGCCGGAATTTGGCACACGGGTTCGCCTGTCTTGCCTTCTCACCGAAGCCCCAATCAAGACCACAAAGCGCCATGATCCGGTCGATGACTGCACCCATTGTCTCGATTGTGTGAAAGTCTGCCCTGTGGGCGCCATCAGTTCACCAGGACCTGGCATGCGCTACGAAGTGGATGCGATGCGCTGTAAGTTCTACCGCGATTATGTCGACAATTGCGGACTGTGCCAAAAGGCCTGCAGCGTTGCTACGCGTCACTCCGAGAGCAGCGGTCCGCCCCTGACGGCCCATCCGGATTCGCCTGGCGTGCGTGAATACAATGAACGAAAGTCAGCTCGCTGATGAGTGAGTCCGAAGAGGATATCAAGCTTAGTGCTATGGTCACTGAGTTGCGTCCGAAATCTCTGCAAGCGGATACGGCCCATTACTTCCGCGACCGGCAAATCATTCAGGTCCATGGTGACCTCGCGGGCCTGGCAAATATTGCGACGGGCCCAGCGCCGGGCCAAGGCGGGCGGGGCACCTTTATCTCTCTCCTCACCAGAGACGGCTTCCTCGATGCCGATCTATATGTGGTGCCGTTTCAAGACAGCGTTCTGGTGGATGTGCACAACGAACTCGCCAAACACGTTGCAATGCGCCTGAAGAGTCTGGATGGTGTCGAGACGGTCGACTCGTCTGCTACCGATCGCTGGCGCATCTTCGGCGAATTGCCCGATCAAAAGGCTGCCGACACTCCGTTTGAGGCGATCCGCTTTGGCGATCCGCGTCGGCGCGAAGCTGGAAACCGCGTCTTCCGCGATGCAGACGAGCCGGAAAGTTTTGACTGGCGCCACGCCCGCAAATGGGACGGCCACGCCATGCGTCTCGGTCTGCTGCCGGACCATCGCTGTGTGATCGGCAAGAAGATTACCCTGAAAGAGGCAGGATATCACAAGCTGCTCGGCAAGCCGGATGCCGCCGAGACCGAAGACATTGATCGGCGGGTCTTGCCGGTCCGCATTGATCCCCGTGAAAAGCACGTGCCGGTGATGGCTGGCCAGCCCCTGCTCGCCGGCGGCGAACCGTTCGGCACCATGCTGGACCAGGAAGGCGTCTGCGGTGTGGCCCTTATCGATCTGGAGCCCTGGCGGGAAGCCCTGGCCGCCGAAAAACGCCTCAAATGCATGGATGTTCCCATCCTGATCACCTGGCCAACCTGGTTATCATCGGAAAGCGAGGGGCATTATGGGCCCGCAGGAGACCTGATCTGATTGAGGATCGGTTGCGCTGGGCGTTCTACCGGGCAGGAGAGTTCAGCAAATGACCGCCGTGCTGGCAGCCATCATTCCGATCATGGTGATCTTGCTGCTCGGCAAGGTGATTGCGTCGACCAAGATCCTATCGGACGAAGGATGGCGCGGGCTTGAGAGCATCACCTATTATGTGCTCTTTCCCGCCCTCATCGTCAGCAAGCTTGCCGTGGCCGATTTCACTCAGGTTGACTGGCGGATGCCAGCGGTGCTCATCGGTGCGCAACTGGTTCTCGCCATTGTCAGTATCGCTCTGGGCAAGGCCTTGAACCAACCGCGTGATCGGATTGGCGTTTTCGTTCAATCGGGGGTCCGTTGGAACACCTTCATAGCTCTGGCGATTGCACAGGATCTGATGGGAGCCACGGGGCTCGCTCTGGTCGCAGCAGCTGCGGCGGCCATGATCCCGACGGCAAATACGTTGTCGATCCTGGGACTGTTGCGGTTCTCGAGCGTCGAGACCGACAGCACCCATCTGCTTCGCCAAATCCTTGTGAATCCCTTGATCATCGCCTGCGCGGTTGGCTTGGCGATCAATCAGATTGGCATTGAGCTCCATCAGAGCGTTCTAGATGTGCTGAACATTCTGGCCGAAGCGACGATCACTGTAGGTCTCTTGGCCACCGGCTCCCACATTATCCTGAAGGAAAGCAGTGCACCGATGTCGGTCGTGTTTGGATGGTCGCTGCTGCGTGTTTTCGGTTTGCCATTGGCCGCGGGCGCGCTCGCCATTGCGCTATCGATGCCACCGAGCATCTTGTTGGTCGTGCTGGTCGCCACGGCGGTGCCCACCGCCTCCAATGGAGCGATCCTGGCCCGTCAACTTGGCGGTGACGCCCGTCTCGCGGCCAATCTGATTGCGTGTCAAACCGTGTTTGCGCTGGTGAGCGTGACAGCGGTGCTCTGGGTCGCTGAAGCGCTCAATCTGATTTGATACCGTCAACAAAGTTGGACGCATCAGCCAAGCGCTTTTCTGCCTGCATCGAGCGACGAGGAATACTTCTCAAGCTTTTCAGTATTGATCGTGACACCAATTCCTGGACCATTGGGCAGGATGGCATCTCCGTCCTGGATGGTCATCGGCACGTCAACGATATCGTCTTCTAGTTTATCGGGCCCGATAAATTCACCGGCTGGTTCAATTGCCGACATGGAACAGGCGAGTTGCAGTTCCGCCGTGGCGAGCAGACTGGAATTGAAACCATTCCCAACCGTTACCGGAATATCCGCCGCCTGACAAAGGTCTGCGATCCGGCGAGATGGACCGAGACCGCCGCATTTGCTGATCTTGAGCTTGATGATGTCTGCAGCACGCAACTCTATCACGACCATCGCATCACGGATGGTCTCAACACTCTCATCAGCCATCAGCGGAATGCCAATCTTGTTGCGGATCTCAGCCATGCCCTTGAGATTGTGGGCCTGAACCGGCTGCTCCAGACTCTCGATGTCGAAATCCTCGATCCTTTTGCAAAGCTTGACTGCCTGGGGCACTGAATAAACGCCGTTGCCGTCCAGGCGTATGTTCATGTCTGCCCCGACAGCATCACGGACCTCTCGAACGCGGGCGACATCCAGATCCAACTCGTTCACCGAGTCGATCTTCAGTTTGATTGTCTTAAACCCTCGTTCCTTGAACTTGGCTGCTTTGGCCGCCATGACGTCAGGCGCTTCGGTGCCTATGCCACCGGACATGGGAAACCGGTCCCGATAGGCCCCTCCAAAGAACACGTTTATAGGCTGGTTTAACGTACGTGCGGCGGCGTCGCGCACAGCCATCTCGATAACACCTTTGGCGTACCAGTTTCCCAGCGTCCAGGTCTTCTGCATAACCTGCTCGATCTTCTCTATGTCGAACACGCTGACGCCCTTCAATCGCGGACCGAACATGACGTTGATGAGCCAGAGCATGCTGGCGGGCGTGTCGGCGCCATACCAGCCGGGCGTTAGGAATGTCTCTCCCCACCCTTCAACGCCATCTTCTGTTTCCACACGGACGATGATCGACATGGCATGGCTGGCACCACTTTCCATGGCGCCCATCTGGTAAGGCGTCGCGGAAGGAATGCGCACCATTCGAGTATCAATGGATTTGATTGCTGACATCTTGGTGAAAGCTCCTCGTTGACTTCGTCGCAACAGCCAGCCCAGCAGAGCGTTGCTCACCACTTCAGAACAGACAGCCTCAGCATTCTCGCAGTTAGAATATGCCAACCGACATCTTATACCGCGAACACGTCACGCTAATGGCGGGCATTTTCACGCCCACTCCACCATCTCTCCACCGATATAAAAATATACCTAAGTATATTTTTATATTCAAGTAGATTATCGCTGTGTTGGGCGAGGAATCAGCGTTCGATGAGACCGTTCAGAATTAAGTCCAACACACGGTTCAAAGGACCGCCATTGGAGGGGTCGGGACAGATTGTATTGCGCCTGGCAACACCGACCCATGAGGACACTAAACTGATCGCAACATCATTTGGCGACCAATGTTGAGCAAACGTCCCGTCGGACTGGCCAATCTCGATAATCGGTACAATCAACTGAGCGATGCCTGCCTCCGGATCATCAATGCGGAAGTCGTTGCCGGGTTCAGCGATGAACGCGGTCAGCATGTCAGCCGAGACGGGTCCCATTTCATCTGTCAGTCGCTGCAAGTGGTCAACGATGTGACGAAGCTGGTCTATCGGGGTCACCGTTTCCATCGCTAGTTCGGTCTCAATCCGCTTACGCACAATATCGGTGAAGACGCCCATGAGCGCAGCTTTGTTTGCGAAGTGCTGAAAGAATGTGGCGCGCGCCACATCGGCGCGTTTGCAGATCTGCTCGATGGAGACACCGTGGTATCCATCTTTCTGCATCAGCTCGATCGCGGACTTGAAGATACGGTGAGCCGTGGCGCGTTTCTTCCGGCCGCGGCGTCCCTCAGTTTCATCTTCGGCCGCCGGAGGAGTGTCAAAATACTTGAGACGAGACATGCCATTGATTGGCGCCTCTTTGAGCAAAAGGTCAAGCAATCGCTTGAATCACCTGAGCACAGGAAAGAGGATCGGTGCCAGCGGTTCACCGGCATTGATCAGTCCAAGGAGGAACTCAAACAGGAGGGCAGCTGCACCGCGGCGCGAGGCGGATACCTTAGCGTTTGGTCTTCAAATGAATGCCCCAGGTCCAGGAGCGGCGACCAAAAAGCCTTCGCGATTGCGCTCTGGTGATGCAATACGGCGCGCCTGAATGAGTTACTGGAACTCTATGACGATGCTCGCACGCTGCCGATATTGGCGCGCCTGGCAAAGGTCATTTACCTCCAAACCGGGCAAGGCGAACTTCCCAATGGCATAGCCTGTTTACAGCGTGATCTCGCAGACCTGTTAGGCGTGTCCCAAGTCTCAGTCGGAAACGCGCTGAAGGAACTGGAAAAAGCGCAACTCGTACGTACCGGTTATCGATGCGTTTTGGTGCCTGACAAAGCCAAGCCGAAAGTCTGGCTTCAAAAGACAAACGCTATATAATGGGTCACATTAATAAGCAAAATCGTCCACGGTTCTGCCAAAACCCAAATGTTTTGTCTTCTTGAGGCGCCTCAGCCGTCAATATGGAGCAAGACTTGGTCGGGGCTCACGACGTGGGCAACGAACTGAACATGGATAAAAAGCGGCTAACAATGCCGCGACAATTGGAGGACACCACCTTGAGTGCAACAAGCCCAAGTGCTGAACAGGCCGAGTTTCGGCACTATGTGCAGAACTGGTTGGCCGAGAACGCGCCTCCACCCCCGCCTGAACGCCTGCCCATCACGCCTATTGAGGTAATGACAACGGTCCAGCGGGACTATCTGCAAGACTGGCAGCGCAAGTGTTATGAGGGCGGCCTTGTCGGCACCGACATCGCCAAAGAGTATGGCGGCCATGGCCATCAGGGATTCCAGCGGATCGCCAACCAGGAAATGAACCGCGCCCGGGTGCCGTTTCTGATCAATATTGTCGGCCTCAGCATGGCCATACCGACCATCCTCAAGCATGGCACGGAAGCGCAGAAACAGAAGTTCATTCCCGGCGCCTTGTCGGGTGACGAGATCTGGTGCCAGGGCTTTTCCGAGCCCGGTGCAGGGTCGGATCTCGCCAATCAGCGCACGTCGGCCGTACCCGATGGTGATGACTGGATCGTCAATGGCCACAAGGTCTGGACGAGCCTTGGCCATTTCGCGAAGTGGATGATCCTCGTCACTCGGACGAGTAAGGGCGAAGAAAAGAAGTATGATGGACTGACCTATTTCCTGTGCCCAATCGAGGGGCACGAAGGCGTCACCGTGCGCCCGCTGGTGAAAATCACCGGCGAGACGGGCTTTAACGAAGTGTTCTTCGAGGATGTGCGCATCCCCGACGCCTATCGCCTGGACGAAGTTGGCAAAGGCTGGGGCGTGGCCATGACCACGCTTCTCTCGGAACGGGGCGCTGCCGAAGGTGCGGGCAGCGGCGGCGGCGAAGGTTCCAGCGCCATCCAGATGCTGGTCGAGCTGGCGCGCAACAGCTGGCGAAACGGTGTTCGCGCGGCCGACGATCCGGTCACGCGGGACGCGATTGTTCAGCGCGCCATAGTCGGCGAGGGCATTCGCCAAAACAGCAAGCGCGCCCGGGTTCCCGAACTCTGCGATCACCCAATGCGCATTCCACTACAATCCAAACTGACAGGCAGCGAGTACCAGCAGGACAATGCCCGCCTCGGCGTGGAGATCGCTGGCGCCCATTCCACGCTGTACAAGTCGGACCCCAATGCGCCGAGTAAGGGCCATTGGCCGCTCGCCTATCTGAATTCCTACGGCAACACGATTGCTGCCGGGACGAACGAGATTCAACGCAACATCCTAGGCGAGCGCGTGCTCGGCCTGCCGAAGTCGAAATAGGAGGCGATGATGGCTGATACGATGACGCAGACCCAAACCGCGCCCAAGAATTTCGGATTCGGCGAAGATGAAGCGATGCTGCGCGATGTAGCGCGGAAGATGCTGGGTGACCGCCTGCCGATGACCCGCTTGCGTGAGCTGGTGGCAGAGACGCCTGAGCCCGTCTACGATCAGGGCGAACGCGCGGCCTGGTACGAAACGCTCTGGTCTGAAATTGTTGAGTTAGGATGGACCGGACTTGCGGTTGGCGAAGACGATGGCGGCGCTGAAATTTCCCTGGTGGGCATTGTCGGCATGGTGGAGGAAGCGGGGCGCCACGCGCTTCCCTCACCTTTTGTGCCAACCCTTTCAGCGAGCCTAGTTCTGCGTGCAGCAGGCGGCGCCGTGGCCAAGCGGGCGATGTCGGACATCGCCGCTGGAACAGCAGCAACGCTCGCGATCACGAATGACCGAGGAAGCTGGGAACCGGAAGACGTGCCACTCACCGCCACTGATGATGGCGACGGCATCGTTCTGAATGGCACCGCGCATTTTGTTCAGGACGCCTTCAAGGCCGGCATGTTGGTCGCCAGTGCAAAGTTGGGCGCAAAGACCGTATTGTGCGTGATCAAGACAGACGCGGACGGCCTCAAACTCGAGCAGGATCACATTCACGACCTGACCCGCGATCAGGCGAGCGTTTTCTTCGATGCGGTGCGTATTGGGGCTGATGGCATTGTGTCCCGCGATGGCTCGTCAGTCTTACGCGCTGCCTGGCCAGGCCTCCTTTGTTTGGTTTCCGCAGACCTGTGCGGCGCCAGTGAATGGCTGCTGCAAACCACAGTCGAGTACGCCAAGGAACGAGTTCAGTTCGACCGACCAATCGGATTTTTCCAGGCCGTCAAACATCCTCTGGTGGATGCCATGGTCGCAATCGATCGTGCGCGGTCTTTGCTCTACGGCGCCTGCGCCGAAATCGACGCCGGAACTGACCGGGCGGATTACCTGGCGCGTATGGCAAAAAGTGCAGCCTCGGATGCAGCCGCCTTCATGTCGGACCGGGCGATCCAGCTTCATGGCGGGATCGGTTTCACGTGGGAATACGGGCTGCACATCTACTTCAAACGCAACCTTCACAACCAGGCGCTCTATGGCGACGGCGTGCACCAGCGCGCCAAGCTGGCAGATCTCCTGATCGGGCCAATTGGAGACTGATCCCATGACCCATACTATAGACGTCTTCTGGTCATTCCGGAGCCCATACTCCTATCTCGCGACACCAGAGCTTCTGAAGCTCCGTGACGATTACGACGCTGAAGTTCGATTTCGGCCCGTCCTGCCGATCGCTGTGCGGACAAAGGAATCGCTGTTCACAGGCGACCAGAGACGTGTCCGCTATCTACTCATCGACATGGTTCGCCGAGCAGAATTCCTAGGCATGAAGTTCGGCGCGCCGTCACCGGATCCCATCGTGCAGGATATGGCGACCTTCGAGGTGGCCGAAGAACAACCCTACATCTACCGCCTGACCGGCCTCGGCGTGGAAGCGGAACGCCGCGGCAGGGGACTCGACCTCGCTTATCATGTTTCTCACCTGATTTGGGGCGGCGAACCGGGCTGGAATGAGGGCGACAAGCTCGCTGAAGCCGTGGCGAAGGCCGGTCTTGACCTGGCAGAATTGGAAGCGGCGATTGCGGAGAACGATCCGATGCCTGTGATTGAGGACAACCAAGCGGGCCTCTCCGCGGTAGGCCATTGGGGCGTGCCAACCCTGGCGTTTAACGGTGAGCCCTTTTTCGGCCAGGACCGGATCGAAACGCTGCGCTGGCGCCTCGACAAAATCGGCGTCCCGAAGCGCTGATCAACGGAAAAGTATCGAGAAGCACGGCTCATGAAAACTAGAACAACCACCAGAACTACCACGATAGCTCTGATTGTTATTCAATTGGTGGTCGTCGCCATTCATGTGGGTACAGAGCAAGTCGAACTGATCCGCATTTTGGGCAACCTGGTTTTGGGTGGTTGGGCCTTTGCGATGCTATTCTGGAAAGGCCATCGCGCAGCAGGTCTCGTCGCCATCGCAGCCTACCTGGCTCTGAACGCGTGGTTCCTTTTCCAGAACGGCCTGACCAATCCCGAGATGGGCGACGCGCTTCGCACCCCGCTTTTCATTTTGGTTGGCTTGAGCGCCGTCCTCTCATGGGTGGTTGCCGCTCGCGACACCAACAGCCGCTCTAATCCTTCTGCCAACAACACCTGATAATCCAAAAACAAGATAATCAGTTCGAGGAAACACGACATGAAAACAAGATTGACCGAGCTTCTAGGAATCGAAGCGCCAATCATTTGCGGCGGCATGATGCGGGTGGGCACTGCCGATTTGGCGGCAGCGGCATCAAATGCCGGTGCGCTCGGCGTCATGACGGCGCTTACCCAGCCAACACTGGAGGGGCTGGAAGCGGAAATTGCGCGGTGCCAATCGCTGACGGACAAGCCCTTTGGCGTGAACATCACTGTTGGGGTCGTGACCACCAAGATCAACTACGACGACATTGTCGATGTGATCATAAATAGCGGTGTGAAGATCGTCGAAACGGCCGGTCGAAGCCCTGAACCATTCATGGATCGGTTCAAGGCTGCGGGAATCAAAGTCATCCATAAATGCGTCACCGTTCGCCACTCGCTGGCGGCTGAACGCCTCGGCGTCGATGTTGTGAGCATCGATGGTTTTGAATGCGCGGGCCACCCGGGCGAGCAGGATGTTGGCGGTCTGGTCCTCTTCCCCGCCGCAGCACGGGCGCTCAGCATTCCGGTGGTTGCGTCAGGCGGCATTGGAGATGGCCGAGGCCTTGCAGCTGCGCTGGCGCTTGGTTGCGATGGCGTGAACATGGGCACGCGCTTCCTCGCCACCCAGGAAGCACCTATCCATGACGGCATCAAACAGAAAATCGTCGAGATGGATGAGAACCAGACCCAGCTGATTTTCCGCAGTTATCGCAACACAGCTAGGGTCTACAAGAACTCGGTTTCCATGAAGGTCGCCGAAATCGAAGCTGCTGGCGGCGACTTTTCTCAAGTCCACGAATTTGTCTCAGGTGCCAATCAGGAGAAAGCCTGGAGTACGGGCGATATCGAAGCCGGCATGGTGACGGCGGGTATGTCCGGTGCGTTTGTGGATGATGTGCCAACCTGCAAGGAGCTGGTCGCCAAAATAGTTCAAGACGCTGAAGACATCATCAAAGGACTAGGGGCCCAAGTATAGGGTCGGTCTCGGATCGAGCAGCGGTGAAACGCCGTGAGGCTTGCTTGGGACTGAAAAGCAGAAGCGAATGCGCTTGATCAGATCTTACTGATCGCTTTTGACCGATGGGAGATGAATCTAAGACATTCAGTCATTGTGAGGCGGCTGACGAAAAAGGGCCGAACCCGGTCAATGCGGTTGAGCTTGAGGCCTACCGTTCCTTGTCGCGATCAATGTCGCGGTCTGGCTCGTTGGCGCGGCCATCATCGGCGGCTCGAAGCCTTTCCGACAGACCATCGGGAATACGGGGCCTGGCGTCGATTGTGCGCCGGTCTGCAATTGCGTGAAGGATCTCCACCCGTATCGATTTGTCTTCAACGGCTTGAGCCAATTCTTCCCGCGTGAAGCCGTTAGCATGGTGCTCTGCGGATCGCTTCAGTAGGGCGATGGCATCCTTGATCTCGTGGAACTCACCGTAGATGTCTGTCTTGTCAGCGCCGCGTTCCAAATGGGCCTCTGCGCGCATGAGCTCGATCTCAGCGCCCTCAAAGCGCCAGACGCGGTCCTCCAAGCTCAGTTTATCATCGACGCTGAACTCGTCGGCCTCACGGCCCGAGTAGCGGTCGACAATGCCAGCTTCAGGGATGGTGCGATCGTCAGCCATGGGCGATGCATAGCACGCCATTGCAGCGATGCGAATGATGCGTGGCGGCAGGTTCCATGCTTAAACAGTGTCATGGATACGCCGTCCCCTCAATCGAATGACTGGGATCAGCTTCGCGAAGCGATCGCGAGGGACAATGGAATCCAACTCTATCGGAAGTACAACGAAGCAGATGCAGCCGGAATCCTCGACATGCACCCGAAGTCATTGAAGGATCTGCGCCTGCGGGGCACAATTGGGTGCGTGCGCCTTGGGCCACGCAAGATTTCCTATCTCGGCATCCAGATCGCTGATTTCATTATCGGGAGCATAGAATGGGCAAAGGAACCGAAGAGCTCTACCGGATCGGCGAGTACTGGATCGCCGGGCGCAATGGGTCTGATAAGCTCTACCGATACTGGTACGATGAAGACCGAAAAGTCTCGCGTCGCGCATCGCTCGGCACTTCAAGCCTTGAAGAAGCCAAAGACAGACTAACCACCTGGTTCATCGCCGAAAACTCGCCGGAGAAATCCGGCCTTGAGGATGTGCTGCTATCCGAAATCCTGCTGCGCTACTATGAGAAGCATGCGCGCAAGCTGGAGAGCCATGAGGCCTCGCGGCTGAACCTCACACATTGGCTGAAATTTTTCGGGCCGGACGCAACGCTGCAAGATGCGACCAAGCCCCATCGCATCGATGCCTTTGTGGCTCATCTGGCCGAAGGCGGGCGCAGCGCGTCTTATATCAATCGCATCCTGACCGACGGGCGCTCTGCCATCAATCGCGCCTGGAAGAAGGGGGAGATCGCCCAGGCACCCTTTATCGCCGCGATTGAAGAAGGAGATGCCGAGCCAAAAGGCCGCCCGCTTGAAATGGACGAGCTGCGGCTCTTCTATCACACAGCCGAGACTGAACATTTGCGCCGGTTCATTCTCTGGTGCGTGGGTACAGCAGCCCGCCCAAGCGCGGTGCTGGAACTGCACTCCAGCATGATCAATCTCGAAAAGGGCGTGATCGACTTGAACCCACAAGGGCGAAAGCAGACCAAGAAGATCCGCCCTGCGGTCAAACTGCCGAAGCAACTCGCACCGGAAGTGGTGGACGGCTTCCAGATCGTGTTTCGCGGCAGACGGGTTGCGAGCATCAAGAATGCCTGGCGCAAGCAGCGAGCGCGCTGCAATCTCGATGACAAGGTCAATCCCTATTCACTGAGGCACACGATTGCGCGCCACTTGCGCGCCTCAGGCGTTCCAGCTTGGGAAGTCTCAGCGCAATTGGGGCACAAAAAGAAGGAGCGCTCGATCACAGAGATTTATGCGCCCATGGATCCGACCTACTTGCGCCAATCCGTTGAAGCCATTGAAGAATTTCTCGAAGAATTGTTGGTAGACCCCAACCTAAACCCGTTGTGCTCGTTGCCAGATCGTTGCCAGTGCAAGAAAACGGATTGCCCGCAGTGTGTTGATTTTATTGGAGCGGGCGATGAGATTCGAACTCACGACCCCAACCTTGGCAAAGCCTTGGTCCATAAAAAATTACAATAAAATCAGTACAGCTGGGGTGCGTATCGTCGCGTGTCGTCGTGTTCCAAAGCGTAAAATCGCGTTCCAGCGCCGTGTTTCGAGTTCCATTCGAGTTCCAAGAACTCTTGGTGGTTTATCTTTAGTTTGAATTGGCGTTATCCAACCACCGACCCACAGCGTCGCTAAAGCGTTCAATAATATCGGTTCGACCGCAGAGTTTCGGGGCAGTCAGATATTCGTACGCCCTATTAACAGCTTTTCTGAGGTCGGTAGCGGACAGTTCCATGGCGAATACGTCGCAAAAGTCACGGATGTCTACCACGGCAATATCCCGCCCGTATGGCCTAAGAAATCTGATCATCTGAGCAGGTTCGGCGAGTTCCTCGTCAGCTTTGACGTTAGACGCAATTATGGCGTACTTTTTAAGGCCAAATCGGTCCATTTTCGACTTGAAGTCAGAAACTCGATTTTTCCAGTCTGGCCTCACAGTCACTTCATAAGCGCGAAGCAAGTCTCCTTGATAAAGTTCTTCAATATCGCCAGCGGTTGTGTCGAACCTGTCCGATGCGTGGACATGGTGTGTTCGGATTTCGTAGCCATGTCTTTCTCGATGCACGGCCAATAACGCTGCGACTAAAAACTGCTGTATGTTGCCTTCCGAAGGTACAGCTATGAGCTGATAGAATAGTTCCCTTGCGCGAACATAAGTTAGAACATCATCACCCACAGGTGGTAATGGTGGGGTTACTCTGCGCGTCTCTGCAAATCGTGCCGCCATGTAATCGAGCGCCAGCACTCGCTGATCCGCGCTCAACGAAGCTAATGATAAAGATAAGTCATTAAAGCGAGCATCGCCTTGAAGGCGAGCAGATGAGACATTTCCCTTCCAACCAAGGTTTTCACCAAAGGCGGTAATGGAGTTGTGCAGGGTGATGCCGCGTTTTGTGAGCTCTTCCGCGAGCCGCTTGTCGCCGTATTGTCCTCGAATGCCAGTTGGAATTGAGTTGCAATCCCAGTCTTTATCAACGGAGGAATAAGCTACCAAAAATAGTGAGGCCAGCCGCACGCTATTTGATTTGTGCGTCAACTGTTGATCTAGCGTTCGGCGGCTGTCTGCGGATGGAAGTCGGCTCAGTTTCTCACCATCAATGAACGCATCCACTTTAGCAAGAATCTGTTCAACGGCAGTTTCGACACTGGTGTTTCTGCTAACTGATCTTGCCATTATGCTGCATCAAACAGTGGCATTGTGGAAACTGGATCAAGGAACTCTTCGCTGGAAAGGCCCTCTCCATTCAATTGCTTCATCATCGCTCGACCAAGCACCTCCGCTAAAATTGGGGGGACAGCATCGCCTACTTGCGTGTATTGAGATGAGCGTGATCCGGCGAATGTCATTTCTTGCGGAAACGTCTGTATCAGCGCCGATTCCTCAACGGTTAATCGTCTTGCTCCGGGAACTTCGCCTTCTCGTGGTTCGCCGCCCTCCATCAGATGAGCGGCATAATCGGGCGCGATATCTAACGTGTCTATCCAATGTGTTTTGTACCCTCCCGCCGATGCAAGGATTGTATGGCAAGGAGCGTCCAAATCGATTGGTCGCCCGCCGCCATTGTACACATGCCCAGCATAAGGGTTCCTTCGAGGGTCTGGGAACTTCGCGAAAACGACTGGGCAGTCCGGCGGAGTTCCTAATGGCTTCAATTTATCTACCACCGCGCTCGTCGGTAGGTGTGCAGATTCCAGACCTTCACCGTGAGTCGGCTTAGGAAAGCAGAAAGTATTCTCTTTGGTTCCTACAATGAACAACCGTCTTCGTTTTTGGGGTACTCCATAGTCCGCAGCGAGAAGTACCTTCCAAGTGACGTTATAATTCTCACGCTCGAAAAGCTCTAGAAGCTCCGCCAAGTACCGTAGTCTAGATTTAGTTGCCAGACCCGGAACGTTCTCGGCAATAAACGCTTGCGGACGAACTTCTCTGATTGCGCGAATAAACTCAGGAAACATATTACGCGCATCCGCTGTCCCTTTCCTCAAACCGCCAGTTGAAAACGGTTGGCAAGGCGGACCGCCGTAGATCAGGTCGACTTTCCCTCGGTATTTTTCGAACGAGATTTTGCGAATGTCGTCATTAAAGTGTTCGGCATCAGGTGTATGCCCTGAGTATGTTTCAACGGCATCCTTTCGCTTTTCGACGCTAACGATAGGTGTGAATCCCGCTCGCCTCATGCCGATTGTCATGCCACCGGGACCAGAGAATAAGTCAATTGCTTTCATGCTCTTACCCTCTGTTCTAATTCGAAACGGTTGCGAGTAGTTATTGTGCGAATCGCATCTCAAAAGAACGATACAAGAACCAGCTCAATCGCGCTAGAACGTTGCAGATCGATATCCACAGGCTGGCCCCTATTCGACGGCAACAAGCTTTTGCCACCACGCTTTGTCGGTGGCCGCTGTTTGGTAAGGCTCAGATGCGTTGTTTTGGGCTTCTAGAAGCTTCGTGAAGGCCCCTCTTTGTTCGTCCGCCTTATCTAGTTGCTTACGCAAACTATCGATCTCTGCGGATAACTGTGAGCGTTCGCGATCACGTTCCATGTTGAAGTTCTCAAGCTTTTCTTTCAGGAACGCTATTTCTTGCTTCAACAGGGGCAGCGCACCCGGCTCGGCGTATGCGTCCGAGAATGTCCCTTTCTGTTTCGTCCCGTCTCTCATGCGTTCAGGAAGGCGGTCATTGTCCACATCATCAGGGTAAGCTCTGGCCATGTCAGCAGGATCGATTTTGTAGCGTTTTCGATTGTCTAGTTTGTAGGTGACTTCCCCGGCTTTTACGGCGCGGTGGAGTGTTGCTTTGCTCAAACCTACGTAATCCGCCGCCTCTTGAAGTGATAACAATCGCTTAGACATTCGTTTTAATCCACTATCTCAATTCAGTTCAGAACATTTCTTGCTGTTACTTATCAGCAATTGATGTAATATTATCACATTGTCAGATTCGGTGCGCTTTCCGCCACCGAGTTATCAACAACAAAGGAAACTGTATGGAATAAGAAAACCCGCACAAAGGCGGGTCTAAACTCTGGCATATAGCGATGTGAACAATCCCAATATGTCAGTATACGGATTAAAACGCAAGTACTTTTTGCGAACACTATCGTATGGCCTGAAGCACGCGGGTTTCCTTGGAAAGGAACCGCAATGAGATTTACCGGGAGCCGATCAGGATCGGCAATATCAAAGTATAAATGGACGGGGGCCTACCATCCTTGTCCGGCCAGTATGGGCCTGCCGCTTCGCAAAGGGCTGCAACGGCCACAGGAAAGCGACTTGTTTGTTCTTCCGATCCGCCAATCACTTGTGAAAGATGCCCGCATCATGCCGGGAACAGCGCGGCTGATTTTGTTGTTGGCCGGATGGAGTGGCCGACCAAATGAAATATGCACAACGCTAGGAACCATCGCGAGACATCTAGGACGGTCCGTTCGGCAGGTTCAGCGCTATATCAAGGATGCGGCAGAAGAAGGTTATTTGTTTTTTGGATATCGGAAGCACCGGGGATACGTCACCGGGCTAAAAATCCGATTGAATCCATCTGCGGTCTTCGCGCCTAAACGGGTCATTCGTAGATTTCGGGCGGAGCAAAAAATGCTAGAAGCCCAAGAAAACCGGGCCACGCCATTAAAGGCCGACAATAATGGAAACTATTTATTCTATAAGGCGAAAATGGGCGATTTTGAGCGCGGGATGATGAAGCTCTTACAGCGCAATGGCGAGTCGGTACGTCTCTTAGAATAGCTCACCACGTTTCAAGGCATTTTAGAGTGTATGATTGAGGTGTTATTTCGTCTCAACGCCATGGGCGATGCCTGACGGCCCGTGCTCTAGGCGTTTCACGCCCCAAGCCCGCAAGCGGTCTTGTCCCATGCGGGTGACGATCACTATCGTACTAAGGGGGCTGTTCTGGCTTCCAAAGGGAACAGGGTTTTAGCGGTTGTTTCATAGCCAGTGCATCAAAGCCCGCTACGAGTGTCTTTTTTTGACCCCCCGCGCGTGGGTGAGGGGTCAAAAAATCTCCTCTACGCTCCACCTGTGACGGCGGCTCCGAAG
>JBCBGZ010000060.1:0-16580 GCA_038526245.1 Pseudomonadota bacterium | reverse complement strand
TCGCTTTCCTGAACGGCGTTGAGGGCATATGGCCCGATGATCACCCCAGCGATGAGATACCCTACGATCGGGCTGATCCGCAGCGCGCGCGAAGCTAGGGCCGATGCCGCGCCGACGCCAAGAATGGCGACGGTGGGCACAAGAATGTCTGACGCGGAAAAGTCTGCGGCCATGGTTTGCCCTTATGCTCGATTATCGGGTTGGTTGTCCTTTTGAGGAAATGGGGCCTCTTGCCGGTTAGAAAAGGCCGCCGTTCCGAGCAGGAACGACGGCGCTAAGGTAGCCCGCGATGGTACATGGAGGGCACGCCCCATGCGGGAGGGAGGATGGGGCGGATGTCGGCCCCCAAAAAATGCCGACCGCGCCGCCCCGGTCGCGATTACATTGAGCGGGAAACCGAAATGACGAAGCGCTCGCCTGCCGGGCCGCCATCATCGTCCAGGCCGTCCACGCCGTCGCCATCAGAGCCGATGAAGCGGAAATCGAGGCCAAAGCCTTCGAATTCGGTCGTCAGGCCGATGGAGTAGTCGAGATAATCGCAGTCCATGCAGTCATCATCGTCGAGGAAAGTCTGGAAGCCGAGGGTGGCATCTACCGCAAAGGGAGACTCGCCCAGCGGAATGCCGGCAAAGAAGGAGTAGTAGATCGACTGTCCGCTCTCGAGATAGAATTCCGGTGAGTAAGCCAGTGACGCGCCGACATCGACCAATTCGCCAAGCGTTGTGCCGGCACCGGCATAGAGTTCGATGAAGTTCTGTTCCGGATCATCCGGCGCATCCGGGTAGAGGTAGTAGATCGCGCCAAGGTCAAAATCGAAATTGCCATAGCTGGGGGTCCAACCGGCATAGAGGTCGATTTCCGTGCTGGTCCCGTCAGCGAAATCAACACCGGACGCCCATGTCCCCACATAGAAGCTGTCGGACGCCCAATCGAGGCTGCCCTGCACGGTCGGTGCACCGTCCGTTTGCGTAAACCCGCGGAACACATAGTCGGATGTCAGCGTGACGGAGCCGGAGAACTCGCCTTCTGCCTGGGCCATGCCGGCGAAACCGGCGCCCATGACCAGAGCGAGCGAAACGGATTTGATAAGGTGACGCATCAGAAACCTTCCCTTCTGTGAATTCATCAGCCGGGCTAGGTCTCCGATCTTTCGCGTTTGCAGCAATGGGAAGGGTTAATCTTTGTGCACCGTGAGGGCGCGTGCACGAATTGTGATCACACTATTCGGTCTTTGCCCGCTTTTGGGGCACAAAATCGCTGGGAAAGCCCTATCGCATCGACAGGGAAGCGAACCCGAGATGGGTCCCAGCGTCGACGAGAAGCGTCTCGCCGGTGACGTGTCGCGACGCGTCAGACACAAGGAAAAGGGCGCTGTCGGCAATGTCGTCCGGTCCGCTGGCCGCTTTCAGGGGCGTGCGATCTTCGACACTGGCGCGAAGTGCCTTGTATTTCTCCTCGGGCATGTGGTCAGAGAACCAACGGGTATCGATGTAGCCTGGACAGACCGCATTGACGCGGATGGCAGGGGCCAGCGCCCGGGCCAGGGAAAGCGTCAGCGTGTTAAGCGCGCCTTTCGAGGCGGCATAGGCAACCGACGACCCAATCCCGGTCACACCGGCGATCGAGGATGTGTTGAGAACAGCGGCCGCTTTCCCCGTTGCTTCATAGGATGCGCGCAGAAGCCGTTCGCATGCCTGCACCATAATGAAGGGCGCAGCGACATTGATCGAATAGAGCCAAAGAAAGTCATCCCGCGAGAGGCCATTCAGGTCGGCATGGTTGGGCACGCGCTTGGTGGTCCCGGCATTGTTGATCAGAATGTCGAGCTGGCCCCAGTCTTCCGCGGCCGCCGCCAGCTTTGCGCAGCCCTCATCGGTGCCCATATCGGCCTGGACGCATTTCACCTCTGCACCATGGCCGCGGCAGATCTCGGCCACTTCCTGGGCGGCATCGGCGCTGGAGGCATAGTTGATGATGACCCGCGCTCCGCCCTCGGCCAGCTTGATTGCCATGGACCTGCCAAGGCCTGCGGATGATCCTGTGACGATGGCACTCTTGCCTTCAAAGCTCTTCACGGCGCGCTCCCTTCTTCTTCGTTTGGCCCAGCCTAGAACGGGCCGGCGCCAATTGAGAAGAGAAACCAGAGAAGCCCCGCAGAAAGCGCTGCCACCAGGGCAAGCGCGAGGCGCGTGCCCAGGGTCTGCGCGCCATCCCCTGCGCTGAACATGCGCCATATGGCGACCAAACTAAGAATGAGACCAATTAGGCCGAGCCAACCGGCCCATGCAATCGACGTGGGCACGCCAACCACAAGACTGGCCGGATTGTATTGTCCCGTGTCCAGCACGGTCTGGATTGCGAGGATGAGCGCTCCGAGGCTCAACGCGCCGCCAAACCAGGCCAGCAGTCGCGCACGGCCATAGTCTGCGCTTGGATTGCCATCCAGGCGCCGGGCGATCGGCGTTGCCATGAAAGCGAGCATGATGGTCAGCAATCCGCCCGCCATGGCCAGGGTCATGACCGGGTAGTTTCCTGCCTGCACGTCCCGGCCAAACCGGTAAGGCGCCTTGGTTTCGCGCAAATTGACCAGAAAGTCAGGCGCGGGCGTTTCGGCTGCGCAACTTGCGTCCAGCGTTGCCTCCGGGGCGGTGAGGAAAGCGACAAGCAGGTCTTGGCCGCAGGCTGTCCAGTTCGATATCAGCCCACCGTGGCCCGTGTTTGGAAAGTCGACCCGTTGGGCGTTCGGCAAACCCTCCATGACAATGTCGGCGTAATAGGGGGGCGTAATCGGATCGATTGCACCAGTGACCACCAAAGTGGGAATATCGGAGGTAAGCGTGCCGACGCTGGGGTCCGGTTCCGTTGAATAGACATCGCCGCAGGTCTGGAAACTGTTCGACCCGCCAACAAGTGCGCCAAGCTCTCCGCCTGCCGGGCCAGGTGGAGGAGGTGCCCCTTCTGCTTCGCGGAAGCCCCCGCGGCAATTAATGGTCAGGGCCATCCCATAGCCATAGTCATGATCGATCGGATAGCCGATCTGATTGACGTAGGCGCGCAACGCTTCCGCATCCCGGGTCTCAAGCACGGTGAGAAAGGCGGGCAAGTCTGGATAGAGCGAGCGGCTGTAAAGCGCCTGGAACAGGGCCGACCCGGCCAGGCTCGCATCCACGTGCAGCGTGCCCGTTATGGCGCGGCTAATGTCGAGGCCGGTCAATGTAAGCGGGTCGTCATCATAGGCCTTAATGGCCGCCAGAAAACGCTCGGAGATACGGTCTCCATAAGCTTTCTGGCAGGCTGGATCGGCCTGGCACATGGCGTCTACGCCATCCATGGCCGAGCGGAGCCCGTTGCCGAGCAGGGCATTTGTATCGTTGGTGATCAGGCTGGCTGGCACGACGGAGTCGAGAATTGCGGCCCTGGTGCCCTCGGCATCGAATTGCATGACGGCCTGCCCGAGCTCGGTGCCATAGGATATACCGAACAGCGACCAGCGTTCATATCCCAGCGCGCGGCGGATATCGCGCACATCCAGGGCATTCTGCCAGTTCGTGTATCCATCGACGAACACGCCGCGTTCACGCGCCTCGGCCAGGCATTGGCGGCGGTTTTCGAGATACTTCTCGAGGCCCGTGGTCAAAGTCGGATCGCCAAACTGGTAGGCTTGCAGGGCCCCGCGGCAAAACCGGCCTTCGCTATAGCCCGTTCCGCGTTGATCAAAGAAAATGAGGTCCGCAGCGGCGCGCACGGCAGCATTGCTTGGGTCGCTGTAGGCATTCACGCGCCCCGCACTCAGAGATGTTCCGCCCGGCCCCCCTGTCAGGCGCATCAGCGCGCCGGCCGGTGGATCCTCCGAGGTCGAAGCAATCTTTAATACCATCAGTTGGATCAGGCGGCTTTCTGCGTGGGTCCGGTCTTCGGGCACGAGGACGTAGCCGCACTGGAATTCTTCGGTGTCGTAGCTGCCAGCCAGGTCGAATGGGCAAATGATCGGTGTGAATTCCGGCTCGAAAGAGGTCCAGTTCGGGTGAACCTCATCCGGTGTGACCAATGGCGTATCGGATGGACTTGTTTCTTGTGCCCAAGCCGCGAGTGTCACCATCACCGCAGTGAACGTCGCCATCCAAAATTTGAGTCCCATCTGAGCCCTCCCTCAGCGTTCGGTGTCGCTACTTTGCCACCGCACTTGGCAAGGTCAAAGAGATTCCGCTGAGTATCAGTTTCTCCGTTGGCGAAGTGGAGCGAGCTTGGCATAAGGGCCCGGCGACCTGCGGGAGGGTGAGCATGTTGATGACAATTGGACTTATCCTTGTCGGCCTGATTGGCCTTGCCTTGGGTGGAGAAGTCCTCGTTCGCGGTTCAGTCGCAGTCGCCCGGCGGCTTGGGCTGTCCGAGCTTGTGATCGGGTTGACCCTCGTGGGCTTCGGCACCTCCATGCCTGAGCTCGTCACGACGGTGCAGGCCTCGACCACGGGCGCAACTGGAATCGCCGTTGGCAATGTGATCGGGTCAAACATCTCCAACATCCTGCTTGTCCTGGGGTTGGCCGCACTGCTCTATCCCATCATCACCAATCCCCGAGCCCTCGCGCGCGATGCGATGGTGATGGTGTTTGTGACGGTCGTGTTTTGTGCGCTGGTCTATTTCGATCTTTTCACCCGTCTGACCGGCATTTTGCTGCTCGGCTTTCTACTCGCCTACATCGTCGCGTCGCTGGTTCTGGATAAGGGCGGTGAAACCCCGCCCGGTGAACTCCACGCCCAGGAAGGTGAGTCAGTCGCCGCGCCGGACTCCCTTGTCCTTGGCCTGTTCATGGCAGTCGCCGGGATTGCCGGTGTCGTGCTGGGTGCACGGTTCCTGGTTCAGGGGGCCGTGGCGCTGGCGACGCAAATAGGCATTTCCGAAACCGTTATTGGGCTAACCATTGTCGCCATCGGCACCAGCCTGCCGGAACTCGCAACGTCAGCCATCGCGGCTCTGAGACAGCGCAGTGATGTGGCGCTCGGCAATGTCATTGGATCGAACATTTTCAACTTGTCGGGCATCATCGGCGTGACAGCCATTATCTCCCCGTTCTCCGTTTTTGCGCCCCAGGATGCCGCAACGGCACCGCTGGCCGTTGATCCGGACACAGGCCTGCAAACCCGGGTGGAGCAGGGCTTCACGGAACTGCCCATCATCGGCAACGAACATATCGGGGCGCTTTTGTTGGCAACCTTTCTCATGGTCCTGTTCGGGATTACCGGGAAACGCCTCTCGCGCTGGGAAGGGATTGTGTTGCTTGGCGCTTACGTCCTTTATCTGGGGATGTTGTTCGAATTTATCCCGACACCGTTTGATGCGGTCGGCGCCTCCGACGTGGCCACCGGCTGATGGCGGACAAGTCGATCTATGAAGGTCTGGACCAGCTCGGCACGCAATCCAGTCTGCCCCAGAACCCGGACGAGGCCACGCTCGAGCGCGTGCCCAACCCGCATCCAGGAACGCTTTATTTGTCGCGTTTCACCGCGCCGGAATTTACTTCGATTTGCCCGGTCACAGGACAGCCGGACTTTGCCCACCTCGTGATCGATTGCGCGCCGGGCGATTGGCTGGTGGAGAGCAAAAGCCTGAAACTGTTCCTGTCTTCCTACCGAAACCATGGCGCCTTCCATGAAGACTGCACCCTGGACGTGGCCAAGCGGATCGCGGACCTGATTGAGCCGACATGGCTGCGTATTGCCGGATACTGGTATCCGCGCGGGGGCATTCCCATCGATGTCTTCTGGCAGACAGGCCCGGCGCCAGAAGGCCTGTGGGTGCCGGACACGGGCGTTCCACCCTATCGCGGACGAGGTTGAAACACATGGCAGTTCCCAGCGTCCTGATCGGCCGTTTCCTGCTCGGTCTTTATTTTCTGGTTCCCGGCTTGATGAAAGTTGCCGATCCTGCAGGCACGGTCGCGTACATGGAAAGCCATGGCATTCCCTTCACTGAGCCACTCATGTGGGTCGCCGCAATCACAAACATCCTCGGTGGTCTTCTGCTGATGGCCGGGCGCCATGTGAAACTGGTGGCGTTTGCCTTCGTGGCCTACGTCTTGATCGTGAACGTGACGCTGCACGACTTCTGGACCATGGACGGCGATGCCGTGGCCCGCGAAACCCAGAACTTCATCAAGAATCTCGGCATTCTCGCGGGACTGCTCGTCCTTGCGGGGCAGGCGCGTGCGCGTGGTATTTCGCTTTCAGGATGGTGGCGCAGCGACAAGGACGCCGCCTGACCGCCGTTCGCTAGCCGGTCCAGGCTGTAACCTTTGCCGACATGTCTGGTCGAGGGCGCTCCGGCGCATCTGCGGTGGGCGTGCCGATGTAGATGTATCCGGCGATGCGCTCCTCGGCCCGAAGGCCCAGAACGGCGTTGACCTCATCGTCATAGGCAATCCAGTCCGTCAGCCAGGCGGCGCCGAACCCGGCCGCACGGGCAGCGAGCAACAGATTGTAACAGACTGCCCCGGTCGAAAGCTCCTGCTCCCAGACCGGGGTTTTGTGGTTGGGAGTCGGACTGGACACGACCGCCACAACCGTTGGCGCGCGCAAAGGCAGTCCGTGGGACATTTCACTGTCCACGCCGCGCGAAAGAGCGACTTCTGACGTGCGGGCAATGTCCGCCAGCTTTTGTCCGAAAGTGTCGCGCGCGTCCCCCGTCAGCGTGATGAACCGCCAGGGTTCCACCTTCCGGTGGTCGGGCACACGGGCAGCCACGCGCAGCATGTCGGACAGTGTTTCTGCGTCTGGACCGGGCGCGGCCAGCGTCAGTTTTCCTGCTGAACGCCGCGTGGCCAGAAAGTCAGCCAGGCCCGCAGGCGCTGTGGTGGTCGAAAGCGGGGATTGGGCCTCTGGGGCCTTCGGAAACGGGCTTGTCATAGCGGCCATGTAGGCGACCGAGGCAGCCCTCGCCACTCCCGAAAAAAGAAAACGCAACATTAAGAAGTGAACACTGTTCACTTTCTGAAATTCGTTCTATATCTAGAGCTGAACACAGAAAGATCCCGATGCCTGACCAGCCTTGTCCTGATCCTGCCCACGAATTGACCCCGGCCGAGCGCAGGAGGTTACGGGTGCGCACGTCCATCCTCGATGCCGCCGAACGCATGATTGCAGAGGAGGGTGAGGAAGGGCTGTCCATTCGACGTTTGGCGGAGGAAATCGACTACTCGCCGGCGGCAATCTACAAATATTTCGGTTCCAAGGATGAACTTGTGGATGAGTTGAAAGAGGCGTTTTTTGCGCGCATCCTCACCCATGTAGACTCAGTGCAGGGCAGCGAAGAGCCGTTTCGCCATCGCGCCCACAATTGCCTGCGTGTTTACATCGAAGAAGCCCTGGACAAGCCGCACCAATATCTGGGTGCCTTTTCGGGGGTGGTCGACCCCAATGACGACATCAAGAAGGAAGGCCACAAGGCACGCGCCTTCGACTATCTGATTTCGATGGTTGAGGAAGGCCAGGCGCTGGGCCATTTCGATTCTTCCCGGAACCCCGTGACGGTGGCGAAGGCCGTTTGGGCCTGTTGCCACGGCGCCGCCAGCCTGCTCGCCCATCTTCCGCACTTTCTGGAAGGTATGAAAAGTGAAACGCCCGTGGAGCGGAGTGCTTTCCTCGATCTGCACGCGGAAATTGTCCTGAACGGGCTTTACCGACGATGACTCAAACACGAAATCCAGGCGCCATACGGCGTCGTAACACCTTTTGGACATTGCCCTTGAGAGGCTGGGACTGATGGAACACGCAATCGAAACTCGCGAGAAAAAGCCGAATGCCCTGAAGGGGCTGCTCTTCGTGATCGTATTGGGCCTTGTGTTTGCGGGCCTTTACTTCGCGTCCCTGGCGCTGCGGTCTGAAGAAGGCCCCAAGGTTGCGATCACGCCGCCAACGCCGATTTCAGCAGCCGTTATGGAAGTCTCCCTCCAGGGCGATTTTGACCTCGAAGAAAGCTATACAGGGCTGATCACGCCGCGGCGCGAAAGCCAGCTTGGCTTCACCTCTGGAGGTCAGATCGCGACATTGAACGCGGATGTGGGCGACCGGGTTTCCGAGGGCCAGCGCCTCGGCGTTCTGGACACGCGCAGCCTTCGCGCCCAGCTTTCTGCAGCGCAGGCCTCGATCGAAGAAGCAGTCGCCAATCGCGATCTCGCGCTGACGACGAAGGATCGCCAGAGCGACCTTCAGGATGAGGGTTTTGTTTCCCAGCAAGTGGTCGATGAGTTCGCTGCCCAGGCCAGCGCGGCCGAGGCGCGGCTTCAGGCGGCACGGGCCCAGGCCGATACGCTACGGGTTCAGATCGACCTGGCGCAGATCCGGGCACCTTTCACGGGCGTCATTACAGAACGCTTCGTGGATGAAGGCGTGATTGCCGCGCCCGGACAAGTCATTTTCACGCTGGTGGAAAGCGGCACGCTTGAAGCGCGGATTGGAGTTCCGGCCAGCGCGATGGACAGCTTGGTGCCGGGCGACGATTACCTTCTGGATGTTGGCGGGGCGATCATCGAAGCGACCCTGCGCGCGGAAACCGGCGTGATCGACAATCGCCAACGTACAGTGACGACAGTTTTCGACATTGCCGCAGACCAGAATGTGTCCACGGGCGCCGTTGCGCGTCTGGCATTGGACCGTTCGGTGACGGAACGCGGGATCTGGGTGCCGGTTTCGGCGCTGAAAGAAGCCTCTCGCGGCCTCTGGTCCGTTTATGTGGCAGAGCCTGACGGGGCTGGCCATGTTGCGCAAACCCGTTTGGTGGAAATTGTCCACACGGATGGTCCCCGTGCCTTCGTTCGCGGAGCGCTTGAAGATGGTGACCTGGTGGTGATCAATGGATTGCAGCGCATCACGCCCGGGCAACCCATAACGACCCGGCGGCAGGCGGCCACAGGCGCACTGGCCGGTGTCCCAACCTCCCAAGACCGCTAGCGAGAGGTCTGATCCATGCGCACCCTGTTTTTCCGACTGCCGCGCCTGACGGTCCTGCTGCTGCTTGTTGCCATTGCGGGCGGGCTTGGCGCCCTCATGACGCTCGACCGCCAGGAAGACCCCACGCTTGTGGAGCGCTACGGTTACGTGTTGACGACGCTGCCGGGCGCCGATGCCGAGCGGATGGAAGCCCTGGTCACGGAGCCCATCGAAGACGCGCTCCGGGAATTGCCGGAAATCAATGAACTCGACAGCAGCTCGCGCGCAGGGGTCAGCCAGATCAGCCTGGATATTCGCGAGGACCTCACTGAGGCGGAAGTGGAAGATGCCTGGACGCTGATCCGCAACCAGGTCGAAGCGGCCCGTGCGAGTTTCCCGGCAGGGACGTCTACACCCTTTGTGAGCCGCCAATATGTCGGCGCCACCACGATGATTGTCGGCTTGACCTGGGAAGGCAGCGGCGAACCTGAACTCGCCGTCATGGGGCGCATGGCCAATGAGTTGGGCGACCGCTTTCAGAACCTTGGCGGCACGGAACTCGTCGAAATCTACGGTCTGCCCCGCGAAGAAATCACGGTTGTCATGGACCCGGACGCCCTCGATGCGGCGGGGCTCGACACGGTCCAGGCCGCACGGCTGATTGCCCAGGCAGATGCCAAGACGCCTGCGGGCCAACTTCGCACGGGCGCAACCAATGTGGGCGTTGATATCGGCGGGTCGTTCGAATCGATCTCCCGCATCCGGGAAGTGCCTCTGGTGCAGGGCGCCGATGGCACCAGCGTTCGCGTTGGCGACGTCGCCGAAGTCCGCAAAGGCCTGGAAGACCCGGTGACGCGGATGAACTACCATAATGGTGAGCGGACCATCCTCGTCGGCGCGTTTATCCAGACCGGCCAGCGTGTCGATCTCTGGGCAGATGCGGCTCAGGCGATGGTGAATGATTTCGCCGCCGCCGCGCCCCAGGGCGTGCGGATCGAGACCATTTTTGACCAAAGTGACTACACCAATGCGCGCCTTGGGGACCTGTCCGGCAACCTGCTTATGTCGGCTGGTATTGTTGTGTTGGTCCTGTTCCTCTGCATGGGGTGGCGCGCGGCGATCGTGGTGGGCGCTGCCTTGCCGCTGACCATTCTTTTGGTTCTGATCCTGTTCAACATCTTCGGGATGCCCTTGCACCAGATGTCGGTCACCGGCCTGGTGATCTCTCTGGGGCTGTTGATCGATAACGCCATTGTTGTTGTCGACGAGTTTGACCAGTACCGCGGCAAGGGACTGAGCCGAGCCGATGCCATCGACCAGTCCCTGTCCCACCTGTTTGGGCCACTTTTTGCGTCCACACTCACAACGGCGCTGGCCTTCGCGCCCATCGCCCTGTTGCCGGGCGGCGCCGGCGAATTTGTCGGCATGATCGGCGTTTCGGTTATCTTTGCGGTGGTCTCGTCGTTTGCGATTTCAATGACCATTATCCCGGCCCTGTCAGGCTGGTTCGACCGGAAACGCGCCGGAGAAGGCAGTGCGGATCGCAAGCGTCGCTGGTGGCGGGACGGCATTGCCGTGGACGTCATCAGTGATGGGTATCGCTACACAATTGGCGCGGTACTGCGCTTCCCGCCCCTTGGTATCGCCATTGGTGTGACACCTGCGATCCTGGGTTTCATTATGGCGGGTACGTTGCCGCCGCAGTTCTTCCCACAAACCGAGCGCGACCAGATCAATCTCCAGGTCAGCCTCGGGCCGTCGGCATCTACGAACGAAATTGTTGAACTGGTGGAGGACGCCTCGGCCTTCCTCCTGGCCAAGGACGGCATCACGGGTGTGAACCTCACCATCGGCGAGGCTGCGCCGCGCGTGTACTACAATGCGTTCAACAACACCCAAGGGGTAGAAGGTATCGCCGGAGGGTGGATCCAAACCGAAAGCCCGGCCGCGACCCGCACGATCATCGATGGCTTGCAAGAAGAGTTGCGGGCGCAGTTCCCCAGCGCGATGTTCCTGGCCGTTCCGTTTGAACAGGGCCCGCCCGCGCCGGCGCCGATCCAGATACTTTACCTGGGCGACGACCTGCGGACACTCGCGGACATTGGCGATGAAGTGCGCCGCATCCTCGCCGAAACGCCGGGCATCACCTACACATCCGCAAGTCTGCAAACCGGGACCCCCAGGCTGACTTTGCGCGTGGATGAGTCCGCCGCAGCCATTGCGGGCCAGCGTCTGACGGGCATTGCCCAGTCCTTGAATGCCGAGCTCGAAGGCGTGCGCGCGGGATCCATCCTCGAAGGTGTTGAAGAGCTTCCTGTGCGCGTTTTCGCCGGGGATTACAGGCGCACGGCCACAGCGGACCTCGGCGCAAAGACCGTGGGCGATGGCACACCGCTCAGCGCCCTTGGGGGCCTTACGCTGGATCCCGATATTGGTGTGATTACCCGGCGCGATGGCCAGAGGGTCAACGATATCCGCGCCTGGCTCGAGCCCTATACGCTGCCAGGTCCCGTACTGGCCGATTTCCGTGAGCGCCTGGAGGCGTCCGGATTTGAAGTCCCGCGTGGATTTGCTGAAATCACTGGCGGCGAGGCCGAGAATAGCGGCGACGCCCTGGGCAATCTGGCAGCTACGGGCATTCCACTCATCCTGGTTATGGCGGGCGCCGTGGCGCTGGTCTTCAATTCCTTCCGCTTGGCGCTTCTCATCCTGACAACCGGGTTTCTCGCCGTGCTGATGGCGATGTTTGGGGTCTGGTTGTTCAATCTGCCATTGGGCTTCAACGCAATCATCGGCGCGCTTGGACTTTTGGGCATCGCCATCAATGGGTCCATCGTTGTGTTGTCGATGCTTAAGGCCAATCCGCAGTGCGTAGCCGATGATGTGATCGCCCAGCGCGAAACTGTTGTGGATGCCACCCGCCATATCGTGGCCACAACGCTGACCACGATGGGCGGTTTCGTCCCGCTACTGCTTGCGGGCGATGCGTTCTGGATGCCTCTGGCGGCGGCGATTGCCGGCGGTGTGGCGGGCTCGGCCTTGCTTGCACTTTACTTCACGCCTGCGGTTTTCCGCCTGATGACGATGAGGCCTTTCAGCCGCTTTCTGAGAATTTTCACCGGCGGTGGACGGCGCGAGCCCGTGGCTGCGGAGTAGCGACGGCGTCAGATATCCTCGGCTTCGAATACGTCGCGGTCAAACTCGCCTTCCCACTTGGCAACGGCCGTTGCTACGGCCGCGTCACCGGTGACGTTGGTCAGCGTGCGCATCATATCGAGCAGGCGATCAAATGGCAGGATGAAACCGATGATCAAGGCCGATTGCGCGTCGGAAATGCCCACCTGCGTCAGCGCTGCGCCAGAAAGCAGTAGCCCTGCGCTCGGAATGCCTGCAGCGCCGATGGACACCAGGGTCGCCATGAGCGCGACCACTACGTACTGAGTCAGGGTAACTTCCAGGCCGAGCGCCTGCGCGCCAAACAGTGCTACCATACCAATATAGATGGCTGTCCCGTCCATATTGATTGTCGCGCCGAGCGGAAGAACGGAGCCGGCAACGGCCTTGTCGACACCAAGGTTCTCTTCAGCGCATGTGATTGTGACGGGGAGGGTCGCCGAAGAGCTTGCCGTAGAATAGGCAACGGCCTGCGCGTCTGTGACACCGCGCAGGAATTTGAGCATGTTGAGCTTCAGCAAGCCCGTCATGATCACCCCGCCATAGGTGATGAGGATGTGCAGCCCGCATGCAATGTAGAGCGCGGCTGCAAGCGTACCGAGGCTCTGCAACACGCCGAGACCCTGGGTTGCCATGACAGTGACCATCAGCCCGAAGACCCCAAACGGCGCGGTCTCCATCACAAACATGGTGACCTTCATCATGGCTTCCGAAGCGCCATCCATGAAGTTGGCCACGGGTTTTGCCACATCGCCTGCGGCGAGGATGCCGACGCCAAACATGATGGCGAAGAAAATGATCTGAAGGATTTCGCCCTTGGCGAGGGCCTCTACCGGGTTCGTCGGCACGATTTTCAACAAGCGCTCGACAAGGCCCCCGGCTTCTGCGGCGCGCTCCCGGGCGCTGTCCAGAGCGGAAGCATCGGCATTCGCAAACGTCTCGGGCGAAAGGCTGGCGCCGGGCTGGAACAAGGTCGCCATGATCAAGCCCAGCGTGACAGCGATGGCTGTGGTCCCGAAGTAGAGCCCCAAGGTACGCAGCCCAAGGCTGCCAAGGCGTTTCGGGTCGCCCATGGCAATCATACCCGACACCAGGGTGAAGAATATCAATGGCACGATCAGCATGCGGATGAGGCGCAGGAAAAGATCGCCAATCCAGCCAAACCAGGTCGTTGCGAACGCCCCGCCCGCCTCAGCGCCCATGCCGTAGCGAAGGCCGAGGCCTACGGCGAGGCCGAGGAAAAGGAACGCAATGACGCGCTTCCACAGATCGATCGCGAACCAGGCGCCCATGCCTTCGCCCCTTTGCTTAAAGCTTGAATCAATTGGCGGCGACCGTAGTGCCGCGCGGGGGCGCGTCAATCGTCGAGATGGGCGTAGAGCGTGTCAGCGGCGTCCCGGAAGGCGAGTCCTAGGCCGCGGAGATTGTGGTCATTTGCGGAGAAGGCAAAGACAAGGCCCGAAGCCGGATCGGCATAGACCTCCGCATAGTTCATGGTGTTGGACCCGTTGTGCCAAAGCAGGCCGGGCCGATCGCCGCCCTCCTGCACCACCCAGCCCATAGCGTAGCGCTCAAGGCGCGGCGCGTGCAAGACCGCAAGGCTGTCATCGCTCAGGAAATCCTCGCCATCGGCGGTTTCTCCGGTCAGGTGCGCGCTGGCATAGGTGGCGAGGTCTTCAAGCCTCATATGGGCTCGCCCGGCAGGGCCGAGGACTTCGGGATTATCGGCATTGCCGCTGTCTGGAGATACTGCGCGGCGACCAAAGCCCAGGAAAACGGGCCGGTGCCCGCGTGGTTGGTCAACCGTTTCACCGCTGCCGGCCGGACCAAAGCCGGCGCTTTCGAGACCGAGCGGTTCGAAGACATGCTCTGTGATCAGATCTTCCCAGCGCGCGCCCAACTGCTGTTCCATCATGGCACCGGCGATGATGTAGCCGGCATTTGAGTAGGTGAAAGTGTCTCCCGGCGAGCCGGCTGGAGGCTGGGTGAGCATTTGCCGGGCATAGGCAATCCGCTCTGCGCGGGCATCGGGATTGGTTCGTTCGAAATTCAAAAAGGCCCGCATGGAAATGTTTGGCGCAAGGCCCGACGTATGCGTCAGTAATTCCCGGAATGTGATGGGTTCGAAGCCGGGGTCGATCCCATTGACCTCACCCCCCAAGGCGTCCGCGATTGTCAGGTCCCAGCTGAGCTCGCCGCGTTCCACAAGGCGGGCTGCCAGGGTCGCTGTCATCGATTTCGTTATGGAGCCCATATGCCAAAGGTCGCCATTTTGCGCGGCCACATCGCTGGAGATCGCGCGCACGCCCACAGTGGCCTCGCCTTGCACAATCCCATCCGCCATGACGAGAATTGAGATTGCGGGTGCGCCGGTGTTATCCCGGATCTGCTCTGCAATGGGCTCGAGGTCCCCAGATGAGAATTGGGCGATGGCGGGCAGGGAGAACACAAACGCCGCGGCGCAGCACAGCAAGGCTTTCATATCATGGGCTCCTTACGTCACCGCTTTTCGTTTTTCCGCTCTGCGTTAGTCTATCCATAAACGGAGGAGATGCGCCATGGATATGAGTTTCGATCCCACTCTCGATGGGTTCCGCGCCAATGTGCGCGGCTTTTTTGAGCGCGACTATCCCCAGGACATTCTGGAAAAGGTGCGCGATGGCCGGTCACTGACCACGCCAGAGGTGCGCAGAGCGGAGATGGCGCTCGGTGCGAAAGGCTGGCTCGCAAGCGCCTGGCCCGAAGAGTTCGGCGGCCCGGGCTGGAGCCTGGAGGAGCAGTATATCTTCGATGAAGAGTTGGAGCGCGCCGGCGCTCCGACCGTCACGCCCATGGGTGTGATCTATGTCGGCCCGGTGATTTACACGTTCGGCTCCGACGACCAGAAAGACAAATGGCTTGAAGGTATTCGCTCTGGAAGGGACGGCTGGGCCCAGGGCTATAGCGAGCCGAACTCCGGATCGGACCTGGCTTCACTGCAATTTTCGGCCGTGCGCGAGGGGGATGAATATGTCCTCAATGGCACCAAGATCTGGACCAGCGCCGCCCAGCACGCCGACTGGATCTTCCTGCTGGCGCGCACATCCAGTGACGGCAAGAAGCAGGAAGGCATCACCTTCATCTGCTGTGAAATGGAGCGGGCTGGCGTGACGCTGACGCCGATCATCACGATCGACGGAAAACACTATCTAAATCAGGTGCATTTCGAGAATGTCCGCGTGCCGGTGGACTATCGCATCGGTGAAGAAGGCAAAGGCTGGAGCTACAGCCAGTATCTTCTCGGCCACGAGCGCACTTCCTATGCCCGCATCGGCGGCAAGCGGAAAATGCTGGCGGATTTGCGCACGTTGGCGAGTGCGGCCGAAGATGGCGGCAACCGTCGTTTGATCGATGATGAGGACTTCGCCCACAAGCTCTCGGCAGCGAATATCGCACTGGATGGGCTGGAAATGCAGGTTTTGCGGATCTTGTCAGCTGTGAGCGCCGGTGGCTCGCCGGGCAATGAGGCGTCGATCGTCAAGATTCTGGCGACGGAAACTCACCAGCAAATTACCGAACTGATGATTGAAGCCGGCGCCCGCGCCGCGCTTGCCAAGACGCCCGATTCAGCGCGTGGCGACTTCAACACAGCGCCCGAGACAGGTTACGCCCCGCCGGCCATTGCGACCTATTTCGCCGGCCGCGCCCAAAGCATCTATGGCGGCACAAACGAGATTCAGAAAAACATCATCGCCAAACGCGTGTTGGGGCTTTGAGGCGAGTTCTGGCACCCAGCTCTAAACATGCTGGTCGATCAGGATGGGGTTGCCGTCCGGGTCGGTGAGAAAGATGTGGGCTGGCCCGGTGGTTGTGGGGTCGGCTTCGAGGGCGAGCTCCAAGCCAGCGTCTTTCAGCTTGGCCTGAATGTCGCGGACATCGTCGAATGTCTCGAGGGCTTCTGCAGACTGGTTCCAGCCCGGATTGAAAGTGAGCAGGTTCTGGTCGAACTTGCCGTGGAAAAGGCCAATCTTGGTGTCGCCGCTGGCCATGATCAGATAGTCCTGCTCCATGTCGCCCGCCACAGCGGCAAAGCCTAGCTTTTCGTAGAAGGTCCTGGATGCTGCGAGATCCTTGACCGTGAGGCTGATCGAGAAAGCGCCGAGTTGCATGGGGAAGTCTCCTTTTTGGTGTTGGGTCGTGGATCAGTTTGAGGCGGGTAAAACGCGCGGTTTGCGCAGGATGGCCGCTGATATGAGCGAGACGATGAGGCCGACCGGGAAAATCTCGAGAAAGGTGATTGGCACCCGAAACAGCGGATTGGCGTATTGCGTCTTCATCGCCTCGAGTTCTTCGGTCAGGGTCGCCAGTTCGCTGTCGGTGGCGCCAGTTTCAGTCGCCTGTTCCAGCAGACCTGCCGTGTATGCGTCGATGAAGGTCGAGCCTGAGACGGCGAGGTAAATTTCCCAGACGACCACATAGACCAGGGTCGCCACCAAAGTGATG